>CAZSJE010000337.1:0-1500 GCA_964606835.1 uncultured Sphingorhabdus sp. | reverse complement strand
AGCAAATGCAGGCAGGCGAATATTATCTGGTCGGCCATGCCTATAATGTAATCCGCCTGCGCAAACGGATCGAAGAGTTGGAAGCGGCCTTCGCCCGCTATGCCCCGCGATATGAGGGGGATGACGAGTTTGATGTGCAGTTGTTTACAGAGCGGGCGGCGGCAAAAGCAGGAAAGTGAATGCTATCGCGCGCTGCGCCGCAAACGAAACCTTGCTTTCCGATTATTAGGGCTACGCTCTTTGAGCCATTGGGCTCCTACACCGTCATTTGGCGGGTTTGATAGACCGTCTCCAATGTCTTCTGATGCAATGATTTGTGTTCTCCTGTTCCAGGTGAACACTACCCCTATGCATCAATTTGCAGCTATCCAATAGCTCTGGGGCCATAGCGTGTGATCAAGTAGCCGACCATGGACATCGGCCATTTTCATTCTCTCAAACCCCTAGCAGCAAACCTTCGTCGGCAATCTTCTTCTGCCACAGCGCGGGTGCGGTCTTGTGGACATTCTCGCCGGTTGAATCGACGGCCACGGTCACCGGGAAATCGCTGACCTCGAACTCGTAAATCGCCTCCATGCCAAGGTCTTCAAAGCCGACGACTTTGCTGCCCTTGATCGCACGGGCGACGAGGTAGGCTGCACCGCCAACCGCCATCAAGTAAGCCGACTTGTGTTTGGCAATAGCCTGCGTCGCCGCTGGCCCGCGTTCCGCCTTGCCAACACAACCGAGCAGCCCTTGTTCGAGCATCATGTCCATGAACTTGTCCATCCGCGTCGCCGTCGTAGGCCCGGCGGGGCCGACGATTTCTTCGCCCACCGGATCGACCGGGCCAACATAATAGATCATCCTGCCCTCGAAGCTGACCGGCAGCTCCTCGCCTTTTGCCAACATGTCGGCGATGCGTTTGTGCGCGGCGTCGCGGCCAGTAAGCATCTTGCCGTTGAGCAACAGCCGGTCGCCTGCCTTCCAGCCCGCGACCACTTCCGGCGTCAGCGTATCCAGATCGACGCGGATCGCGGCGCTGTCGGGCGCCCATTCGACCTTTGGCCAATCGTCCAGATTGGGGGCTTCGAGATATACCGGCCCCTCACCCTTCAGCGTGAAATGCGCGTGGCGGGTGGCGGCGCAATTGGGGATCATCGCGACGGGTTTGGATGCGGCGTGCGTTGGATAGTCCATGATCTTCACGTCAAGGATGGTGGACAAGCCCCCCAGCCCCTGCGCGCCAATGCCCAGTGCGTTCACCCGGTCGAAAATCTCGATGCGCAACCGTTCGATGTCGTTCTGCGGCCCACGCGCCTTTAGCTGCGCCATGTCGATCGCGCCCATCAGGCTTTCCTTGGCGAGCACCATCGCCTTTTCCGCCGTGCCGCCAATGCCGATCCCCAACATGCCCGGCGGACACCAGCCCGCGCCCATTTGCGGTAGCATTTCAACCACCCAGTCGACGATATTGTCCGACGGGTTCATCATCTTGAACTTGGTCTTGTTCTCGCTGCC
>CAZSJE010000336.1:0-1517 GCA_964606835.1 uncultured Sphingorhabdus sp. | reverse complement strand
CCTGCAGGAAGACCTTGAGCGCATCGGCGAAGGATTGGAGGACGCCGAACGGGCCAACGACATTGGGGCCACGGCGGAGCGCAAAGGCCGCCCACAGTTTGCGCTCGACATAGATGATGATCGCGACCGCGAGCATTACCGGGAGCGCGATCAACAGGATGCCGGAGATCGTGGCAATGGCCCACGCCCATTCGTAGGACATGCCGAGCGATTGGAAGAAGGCGGTCACTTTGCTTCTCCCGCTACTTGAGCAACACTGCGACTGCGCTGGTGCATTTTATATAGGCTTTCCGCAACCAAGCCTTTCAGCACCGTCCGGCTGAAACGAAGCTGCGTGCCCTCTGGCAGGCACTTTTGCATGTGGACCATGACGCCCGGCAAGGCTGCCTTTTCTTCGTCGCCGCGCATTTCGCTGACTGCAAACCGATGGGCTGCGGCCAAGTCACCACTTGCCGTGCAATCCGCAAATGCGCGCAGCGCCAATTGCACCTTGGACACGGGCGTTGTCATGACCGCATATTCGGATTGATAGTCCGTTGGCTCAGTCCAATTTGCACTGCTCGGCTGCGTCTTTGAATAATATTTCCGGTAGAGTGCCGTGTAGACCGACCGCGAAAACAGGTCTGGCTGAAACCGCATCTGCGACCCCGGAGGCGCGCAGCCTCCTACCGCTATCTCCTTGCCAAGCACCATTTGCCTCGGGTCGTTGTCTGGAACCCGCAGAAACTCAATCGCTTTGGCTTCCCGCTTCTTGTTGTTGACCACACAACGGGCGAAATCGCGCATTGTCTGTTCTGCAACCTTTTCACTCATCGGTTCCCGACCATCGTCTTGCGCGGCCAACTGGCCGGGCAAGAGCGACAAGGCCGAACAGAGAAATACAGCAATCAGGCGAACGTTGAGACTCATTCCGCCGCCTCCAGAAACTGTTCGCCATGCACCAGCTCGCTCGAGCAGCGCTGCATTGTCGGCGAGGCGCGGCAGATGGCGTTGGTGAGGTAGAAATCCTTGATCGGATAGTCGGCTATTTTGCCGCTAACGGTCGCTGGCAGTTTGGGTTCCGACCAGCCATAATCGGCCAGCCCTTCCTGCCCCAGCGCCGGAACCGCCTTCGCCATCGCAGCACGCAACTGGTCGAGGCTATCGAACGGTAGCTTTTTGCCCAATACATCCGAAAGCGCGCGGAAGATCGACCAGTCCTCACGCGCATCGCCCGGCGGGAAGACCGCTCGTTCGCCGTGCTGGACCCGGCCTTCGAGGTTTACGTAAGTTCCCGATTTCTCGCTATAAGCCGCGCCGGGCAGGATCACATCGGCATGATGCGCGCCATTGTCGCCATGATGGCCGACATAGACTTTGAAGCTCTTGGCAAAAAGGCTGTAGTCACCTTCGTCCGCGCCGAGGAAAAAAGCCAGCTTCGGCTTCTTCGCCGCCAGCGCCTTGATCCCGCCGTCATGCGCGTAACCGAGCATCAGCCCGCCCATCCGCGCTGCGGCGAAGTGCAGGACGTTGAAGCC
>CAZSJE010000335.1:0-1550 GCA_964606835.1 uncultured Sphingorhabdus sp. | reverse complement strand
CCACCTTCACATCGTCGCGGTCGGGCAGGCCCAGATGCTCCTTGGGCGTCACGTAACAGAGCATCGCCGTGCCGTACCAGCCGATCATCGCAGCATTAATGCCGCTGGTGATATGGTCGTAACCCGGCGCGATGTCGGTCGTCAGCGGCCCAAGCGTGTCGAACGGCGCTTCGCCACCCGCCCCCTAGCCAAAATCTTAACCGCTATTACCCCATAGCCCCGCTTTCCGGCCGGGCTCGCGCAATGTGGCTTGGTTGTGGTCGTTAATGCGTGGATGGACGACATGAATTGGGGATCGACGAAATTGCGGTTGGTGCTGGTGGGGGTGGCGGTTGTTGCCTTTTCAGTCATTACCTCGCTGCTCGCGACGCACGCCAGTTTCACGATGAGCGGGGAGGTGGATTACCGCACCTCCATGCTGGTCGCGCTGGTCATCCCGCTGCTGGTTGCGCCGCCTTCCTATGGCTATGTCGCCTGGCTTAGCTGGAAATTGAAAAAGGCCAATGAACGGCTCGACAGCCTGGCGCATCAGGACCCATTGACCGAGCTTTCCAACCGCCGCGCCTTTGTCGAGGCGGCGACTGCTCGGCTGGCGGGCGGTGAAGCGCAGATCCTCGCGATGATCGATATCGACCATTTTAAGCGGATCAACGATCGTATCGGCCATGCGGGCGGCGACAACGCGCTGAAGCACGCCGCAGACCTGCTGCGCCGGTCCGCCCCCAAGGATGCGCTGCTCGCGCGTTTGGGCGGGGAAGAATTCGGCTTGCTCTTTGCCCTGCCCACCGACGATGACGGCGCAGCGGCATCCGCCGCTGCGCATGTGGAGGCGATGCGGCAGCAACTGGAATTGCTGCCGCTGATCACCCCGCAGGGGCGGATCGATGTGACCGCCAGCTTTGGACTTGCCATCGCGCGCGCCGATGAAACGCTCGACACGCTGCTCAGCCGCGCCGACCTTGCGCTTTATGCGGCAAAGCATGCCGGTCGTAACCGGATGCACTTGGCGATGTAGGCTGCGCGGTGCCGACCTTTTGGGTCAGCACCCCCGCTCAGTCATGCTCGCGCCCGCCAGCGCCGGGATAAAGCTCACGCCCCGTCTCGTCATAGACTTTGCTCATCTGGGCCATGCCTCCTTCAGCCTTCTGCCGCCAGATAAATCCAGGCTGTAACAATCCCTTCCGCCGTCTCTACCGTCACTTCGCTACGGCGGTATTCCGTTCCCTCAAAACCGTCTAGGCGAGCCCAGTGCGTTGGCAGGTCTGCGGACGTGAACAGGTCAACCGTCACTGCGTCGCCGCCCGCGTCCAGAACCAGCGCTGGATAGCCCAGTTTCGCGCCCCAGCCGACTTCGACCAGTCGTCCGTATATCGTGCCAGTTGTCCATGTGCCGGCCAAGGCCGCCAGTTGATGATGGTTGACCCGCCCCGGCGCGAGCGTGCCATAGGTTGCAAGCCGGTGGTCGGTGTTCATGCGCGATAGGCGGTGACGATGCAGATACGCCGCAAAATCCCTGCCCCTCTATCAATCATGCTCTCTGTCCCCAGCCC
>CAZSJE010000334.1:0-1562 GCA_964606835.1 uncultured Sphingorhabdus sp. | reverse complement strand
CGGTCCACTGCATGAGCGGAAGGCAGCAGCGGTCCGAAAGGCTTGCGACGCAGCACGTAATTGCCCGACTTGGCCTCGATCTTATACGTTGGGTTCGATTGCCCGCCCTTGAACTTGGTGAGGTGCAACGGGCCCCCATAACCCTCAACATTGGCCTCCATCCACTCGGCGAGCTTGCCCTCGTCGAGCTTGTCCGCGCCTTCCGGCTCGACGGTGCCTACAAAGGCTTCCTCGGCATTGACGACTTCGGTCATTGGTCGAACACGATAACGCTGCGCGCGCTATCGCCCTTTTTCATCTTCTCGAAGCCGTCATTGATCCCCTCCAGCGGAATGCGCTCGGCGATGATCGAGTCCAGATCGAGCAACCCGCGCAGGTAGAAATCGACGAGGCGCGGGATATCGACCGGGAAGCGGTTGCCGCCCATGATTGCGCCTTGCAGTTTCTTGCCCGACAGCAGGTCCATCGCGCTGAGTCCAACACTATGTTGCAAAGGCATCATGCCCAATATCGTTGCCGTACCGCCGCGCTTCAGCGACTTCACCGCAAGCTCCCCAGACGCAGGCCGCCCGACGGCCTCAATCGCATGATCGACGCCACCCTTGGTCAAACCGACAATCTGCGCTGCAGCGTCATCGGCCATCGCATCGACGACATCGGTCGCACCCAGCTTCTTCGCCAGCTCGCGCTTTTCAGGAATGGGGTCGGCAGCAATGATCCGGCCAGCGCCAGCGATTTTCGCGGCGTTGATTGTGGCAAGCCCCACCCCGCCACAACCGATGACCGCGACGGTCTCACCCGGCGTCACCTTGCAGGCATTGAAGATCGTGCCAGCACCCGTCGTCACCGCGCAGCCGATGACCGAAGCCCGGTCCAACGGCATTTCGGGGTCGATCCGCACACAGGCATGTTCATGCACCAGCATCTGCTCGGCATAGGCCGAAAGGTTGAGCATCTGCGCCACCGGCGAACCATCGGGCCGGGTCAGCCGCGGTACATCGCCTGCCTTGCGCCGCGTATCACCGCCCAAGCAAAGCGACATCCGCCCGGTCACGCAAAACTCGCAATGCCCGCAAAAAGCGGAGAGGCAGGTTATCACTGCATCGCCAACTTTCACAGTGGTCACTTCGCTGCCCACCGCCTCGACAATCCCTGCCGCTTCATGCCCCGGCACGGCGGGAAGTGCGTGCGGATAGGTGCCTTCGATAAAATGCAGGTCGCTATGGCAAAGCCCGCAGGCAGCAGTGCGAATCAGCACCTCATGCGCATGCGGTTTGGAGATTGAGAGGGTCTCAACCTCCAGCGGTTTGCCCGCTTCGACTAAGACGGCTGCCTTCACCGCGACACCGCCATGTCGCCCGAGGAAATTTCGCCGGCGCTGTTCGAGCCATGCTTGCCGAACTCGATCCGCGCAATCGCCCGCGCATGGACCTCATCCGGGCCATCGGCCAACCGCAATGTACGCTGATGCGCATAGGCCGAAGCCAGCCCGAAATCGTTGGAAACCCCGCCACCGCCATGCGCCTGGATGGCATCGTCGATGATCTTCAGTGCCATATTGG
>CAZSJE010000333.1:0-1563 GCA_964606835.1 uncultured Sphingorhabdus sp. | reverse complement strand
CCAGCAAGGGCACGCCGATCACGGCGTTAAAGCCGAACCGGAAACCCGGCACGGAGGAATGCTTCATGTGGGTGACCTCATGGATAAAGCCACCGGCCCGGTAAAGCGCGAGCACAGAAACCGCAGCGGCGACAAGTTTTAGCCAAAGAGGCCCGGCCAGAATGGCAACGGCAAGCGCGGCATAGCCGAGCGCTGCCGAAAACAGGAAGTCGGACCAGAAGATACGGGGATTCGCCGTACCCAGATCGCGCGTCAGCTCCGCCACGGCGCGCAGCATGGCCTTGTCATCGGGCACGCGCTTCAGCCGCTCGGCACGGGCGGCAACGCCGATATCGGACGCTGTTTCGCGCGCCGTTTCGGCAGGGGAGAAGGTCATATCAGTCATATTGCAAGTATCGCCTTGGGGGTCTTGATCTTCCAGATAGGCATTAGTCATGGCGATATCATGGCAAAAAAGGCCAAATATGGCCCTGAATTTTCGCTGACCCTAATTTATGCAATCGATTGTTGTAATTTGTTTGCAAGCATTATAGGGACGTCCCGAAGAGAGGGGCAAGAGCAGCGAATGTCGATTTCAGCGCACCATATTTCCGATGATCGCGGCTGGTCGATGTCCCATTGGAGCGCGCAGCATGTGGCAGACATCGCCAAGCGCCCCTTGCCCGCAGCGCCCTTTATATCTGCACAGGATGTTGTTTCGGTCGTTCCCGATCAGGATCTGTGGGACTTGTGGCCGTTGCAAAATGGGGACGGCAGTGTGGCCCAGATTGCCGGCGGGGAATTGTGGATGGTGTTGTCGGCACCGCGTTTGCCTGATCCCGGCCTGCGTCACGACATTGCCCGCACCCGCATGCTTTTCCGCAAGGATGATGCGTGGATAGATTGCGGTCTCCTTTTTCCCGACGACCTGAATCCGGGCACGCGCGAATGGTCCGGTTCGGCGCGCTTCAATCCGGAAACGCACGAGGTCACGGCCTATTTCACAGCTGCAGGCCGCCGCAGCGATCCCAAACCCAGTTTCGAACAGCGGTTGTTCCAGGCAACAGGAAAGCTGGACCTTTCAGGGAAGCTACCAACCATTTCCAACTGGTCAGTTGCCCGCCCTCTCGTCGTCAATGACGGCAGCATGTATGTCGATGTCGGTGTCGATCAGGGCGTGCCCGGCAATATCAAGGGCTTTCGCGACCCTTATTGGTTCCGCGATCCAGCGGACGGCAAAGCCTATATTCTGTTCACGGGGTCATTACCGGGCTCACGGTCCCAACATAATGGCGTCGTGGGGCTCGCGGTGGCGCATTCTGCGATGGGAGAAGACGGATTTCGTCTGCTGCCACCCATAATTTCCGCAGACGGGGTCTGCAATGAGATGGAGCGTCCGCATCTGGTGTTGCGGGACGGCCTCTATTATCTTTTCTGGTCCTCGCAAAACTCCGTTTTCGCCCCGGATGGACCGCAGGGACCGAGCGGTTTGTATGGCATGGTCGCTTCCGCCCTTGCCGGGCCATATACCCCGCTGAACGGAACTGGTCTTGTCCTTGCAAATCCGGCGACCGAACCACGACA
>CAZSJE010000332.1:0-1586 GCA_964606835.1 uncultured Sphingorhabdus sp. | reverse complement strand
TACATGGCCGGCCCCGGGTCTATGGGCGATGGATCGCTCTAACAGGGTGCGGGTCATCAAAGGTTCCTTTGCTACTCTCGTACAGGAAGCAATGCGTGCCGATAGCTTTCGTTCCGGCCTATTCGGCAGGAATCGATTGCAATTCCGACGAACGCCTTTTGTGTATTTATTTGACCGCTGACCAGTCAAAGGCGACGCGTTCTTGACCTGCGGCGGCGCCCCGGGCGTCAAAACGCCGCTCTGAAATGAAACCCGCACCTTGTCGATTGACGGCAATCACCGTGCTGCACCGTGTCCCATAAACAGGATTGCGGATAAATATCTGCTCTGCCGCCGGACTATCATCCGCTTCGTCGGCCAACAGATCGAAAATCTGTTCGGGATGCCCTGCTCCATTTGAAAGCCAGGTCGAAAAGGCCAGCTCCAACCTGTCCTTTCGCGGCCATGGGTCGCCATCGGGCGCGTTGGAAAAAAGCTGGATTCCCGTACTCAAAATACGCCGTACCGCTGCTGGCCGATTGGCAAAATACTCGGCCTGCGCCATATCGCCTATAATGAGATTGAAAGGATTAAAGCCGTCCAGTTCCTCTGGTCGCGCTGCGTCCGCTAGCCAGTCTGCAACAAGAGCCCCGCGCGATTCCTTGGCCGGGTCCGGACCTTGGGGATCACGGATATTGGTAACAACTGCGAAGCGACCCGCCTTGGAAACGCCCATCCAAGTGCCACCGGACACCAGGTCCCGTCCGGCGATGATCCCCGTGGCATCGGGCCAGATATGGACAGGATCGGAAGCGCGGGCATGATATTCATCCCGGTTACCGGCAACCAGCAAGGGCCATTCAGGATGAACGTCCAATCCAACGACGACGACACACATGGCGGTTCCTTCTGCTACACGCGCGACACAAAAGCCCGTATGACCAAAGGCGTTTGCTAAAGAGCCTTTTCGTAGATCCGGTACACTTTATTCACGGTGCCGCCCACGGCTTCGCCAACCGATTTCATGGGACCATTGCTGGCGAGGACCCAACCGAAATCCCCCCGGACCGCACCGAATTTCGAAACCGAGTCGCGACGGATATATTCGACCAGCATCAATGCCAGCTGGCTTGCCATGCGCGTAGACTGAAGCTTTTTGACGACGCCCATCAAGGGCACACGCATTGTTGTCACCTTGGGTTTGCGGAGCCACCAAAGCAGTTTGGCCCAGTTGAACGGAAACAGGCTGCCGCCGAAATTCTTCAGCTTTTCATTCAGATCAGGGATGGTCATCATGAACGCGACAGGCTCACCGTCGACTTCGGCAACCCGAATAAGGTCTTCATACACGATCGGCTTCAACTTTTTTCCGGCATAGGCAATTTCGGCATCGGTAAACGGCACAAAGCCCCAATTGTCACTCCATGCATCGTTCAATATGCTCAGCAAGAGGGCTGCCTCTTCGTCAAACCGGCTTTTGTCGACGCGGCGTATCCGGATTTTATCGGACCGCTCACCCATCGCGACGATACGGTTGCTAAGCTCCGGCAATCCTTCGTCGATGGGCAAGTCATAGGTCAGCAAATCCTGCACGCCTGTATAGCCCG
>CAZSJE010000331.1:0-1588 GCA_964606835.1 uncultured Sphingorhabdus sp. | reverse complement strand
ATGGATGAATGGACGGTGATGCGCGTCGATGGCGATGCGCTGGCGGAATTGGCTGGATGATGGCGCTGATTTTCCTTGCCGCGTCGCTTGCGCAAATTCCGGCCCAGATCGCGCTCGCCCCCAAAACGGAGAATGTCGAAGGCCATCCCGAAGCACGGCCATTTGACGCCAAGGCCGATGCGGCTGCCAATGTCGACGCAGCTCTGGCGCGCGCACGTGCGGCAGACCGGCGCGTCGTCATCATACTGGGCGCCAACTGGTGCCATGACAGCCGCGCGCTGGCGGGCTGGTTTTCGACCCCCCGCTTCATCGCCATGCTGCTGCCGCGATATGAGCTGGTCTATGTCGATGTAGGCTACCGCGACCGCAACCTTGCGATTGCCAAACGCTTTGGCATCAATGCCATTAAAGGCACGCCGACCGTGCTGGTTGTCGATGGCCAGGGCAGGCTGCTCAACAGCAAGAGGGACGCAGCCAGCTGGCGCAATGCCGCAAGCCGCCGCGAAGAGTCGATTTACCGCAGCTTCGCCGAATTTACCCCCGCTTAAGCTCGCGCTGTTAGGCTGTCGGCCTCATGTGGAAGCAGGTTGCGCCTCTTTTTGTCGTTGCGGTCCTGGTCGGCTGGTTCATGCCTGCCAGCGATCCGCTCGCACCACCTGTCGCGCCTACGCAGGCTGCGACCAAAACAATTCCGCAGGGCGGGCCATCCGCTGCTGCCGCGCCTGTGTCGAAAGGCTGGAACGACGCGAGCCAAGGCGTCGTCTTGCCGCGCCAAAGCGACGGTCATTTCTACGCCGAGGGCGTTGCAAAAGGCACTGCCGTCCGCTTCCTGGTCGATACCGGGGCAAGCATGGTCGCGCTCAGCAATGCCGACGCGCAGCGGCTTGGCCTGTTCTGGAGCCCCAATGAACTGTCGATGGTCGGGCGCGGGGTGAACGGCGATGTCATGGGCAAGGCCGTCATGCTCGACAGCCTGCAAATCGGCGACCTGACTGCGCAAAATGTGCGCGCCGTGATCATCCCTGAAGGACTTCATGTGTCGCTGCTCGGCCAGTCTTTCCTGTCGCAGGTCGGCCATGTGACGATCAGCGGCAACCAAATGACATTGAAGAATTAACGCCTTTCGAGCAAGAACACCGCATGTTCGGCGAGCAAATTGGCCAGTCCCGGCCCGCGCGCTTTCTCGCCTGTCAGATACCATTCGCCTTTGATCGCATAGCCGCGTTCGGCGACGAAGCTTTTGAAATCATCGATGGTCACATGGTGGATGTTGGGTGTGTCGTACCAGCGGTCCGGGAGCTGCCTCGTCACAGGCATCCGCCCGCCAAACATATGCGCAAAGCGGATACGCCATTGTGCGAAATTGGGGAAGGATACGAAGGCTTGCCCGCCGATCCGTAGCAGGTGGTCGAGCACGATGTCGGGCCGCCGCGTGGTCTGCAAAGTCTGGCTGAGGATCGCATAGTCGAATCCCTTGTCGGGATAATCGGCGAGATCGCTGTCGGCATCGCCCTGCACCACCGCCAGTCCGCGCGCGATGGCGGCGGAAACATTGGCCGACTCGATTTCGAGTCCGCGTGCATCGACC
>CAZSJE010000330.1:0-1612 GCA_964606835.1 uncultured Sphingorhabdus sp. | reverse complement strand
GCGGCGGCGATACCGCGATGGACTGCGTCCGCACCGCTGTGCGGCAAGGCGCGAAGTCGGTCAAATGCCTCTACCGCCGCGACCGCGACAATATGCCGGGCTCGCAGCGCGAAGTCGCCAATGCCGAGGAGGAAGGCGTCGAATTCGTCTGGCTCTCCGCCCCCAAAGCGTTCGATGGCGGCGAGACCGTCGAACGCGTCCATGTCAGCAAGATGCGCCTCGGCGCCCCAGATGCCAGCGGCAGGCGCGCGCCGGAAAACGATCCGGCTGGAGACTTCATCCTCGACGCCGATATGGCAATCATGGCCCTTGGCTTCGAGCCGGAAGAGCTGCCCACCCTGTTCGGCGCGCCCGACCTGAACGTCACCCGCTGGGGCACTATCCGCGCCGACCATGTGACCGGCATGACCAACCTGCCCGGCGTCTTTGCCGTCGGCGATATCGTGCGCGGCGCGAGCCTGGTCGTGTGGGCAATCAAGGATGGCCGCGATGTGGTCGAACATATGCACCGCTGGATGATGGCGGATGCCGCTGTTACCAAGGCCGCAGCCTGAAATTGAGGAGAGAAAAGATGTTCCGCAAATTCGCTATCGCGCTTGCCCTTGGCACGTCCAGTCTTGTGGTGGCTTCGCCGTCTGTCGCACAAAGCGCTGAAGCCGCCCCTGCAGACCCTGCCAGGCTGAAGCTTGCCGAGACGATGGCGGGAAAGATCATCCCGCCGGGCAGCTATGAAAAGATGATGAAGGAAATGTCGGGGCAAATCGCCGACACCATTATCGCGCAAACCATGGGAATGGATGCTGCAACCTTTGCCAAGGCAAGCGGCGAACATACCTCCGCCGTTGACGGCAAATCCATCGGAGAGCTGGCCGCAGAAATGGACCCGCACTTCAAGGAACGCATGGACATCACCATGAAAGTGATGTTCCACGAAATGGGTACGCTGATGAACGCAATGGAGCCGTCGGCACGTTCCGCGCTCGCCAAAGTTTATGCCCGCAAATATAGCGCCGAGCAGTTGACCGATCTGAACAACTTCTTCGCGACACCGACAGGCTCCGCCTTTGGTGCCGACTTCATGTCGACCTTTACCGACAAGGAGATGATGACCGCGATGATGGGCGAAATGCCGAAAATGCTTGAAGCGATGCCGGCGATCATGAAAAAGGTTGAGGAGGCAACCGCCCATTTACCGCCGCCGCCCCACCCCGAAGGCGATTCTGAGGAGGCGGCAGCAGCTGGCGCAGCCGCTGCCGCGGAAGGAGCTGCTGCCGCTGCAGAGGATGCGGCGAGGCGCGCTAGCTGGAGCAAGGCCGATCTGAAGGCAGTCGAAAAGCTTGAGGCCGAGCAAACGAGACTTTTAAACCGCTACATCGTCGCCGAAACCGCATTCAATGACAACAGCGATAAACTTCAGGCGGCAATCGACACCGCTAAGCGCAATGCTGGCCAGCCGACCGATGATGAAATCATGGCCGCAGAGGACATCCCCGCTGATGCCGTGCCACCACCGGCGATACCCAATTAACGGACCCGATGATGACCCACCACTTCCCTACCCCCGAACATGCCCGCCTCGCGGCGGAAGGCATGTACTATCCCGAATATGAAG
>CAZSJE010000329.1:0-1634 GCA_964606835.1 uncultured Sphingorhabdus sp. | reverse complement strand
CCCAGTCTATAATCCGAAAATGGTTAACAGGCCCTTAAACGCATTTTGCCCTTAGCACGCGCCCGAACGGCGGCCCTCGACCGAGAAGGAGAAGGGGGAACTATTGCGGATTCCCTGCGATTTGATCTGGACCAACCGACCGCTTTCCTTGCGGATCGTCGTCAACCCTTGTCCGGCACCTTTGCACGAATAGCTGATCGTGATCGCGTTAGCCGACGAATCGACCAGCTGGTGGGTGCAATTGGTCGCGCCATGCTGGATTTGCGCAAGCATGCGCGGATCGCCCAGGCACAGTTGGCTCGCCGCTGCGCCTGATGTCCCGCCACCCACCGCGCGCAATTGCCACAGGCCGCGTTCCAGCGTTTGCAGGAACGCGCTGCCATCGTCCGCAGATACGCGCTCAGCCGCCGATCCAGCGCCCAGCGTCAACAGTCCCGCAAGGACAAGATGTGTCATTCGCTTGTTCATGAATATGCGTATCCGTCGATCACCAATGTTCCAGCGATGCGAACCCGATTCTTGTTATCTGCGCCTATAGCCCATTTTGTAACAACGCGCACGATAGAATGTGCTGTATGAACGATGAATGACTGAAGTGTGGTTAATGAGCCACACATTGAAGCCCCTTCCCTTCAGAGGAGGGGTCGTGGTGGGGCTGCGGGCTTGGAAGCCCCACCCCGCTGCGACTAGGCAGCAAGCTGCCAAGTCGCACTGCCCATCCCCTGGAGGGGATTGGTTCAGTTTGAAAAACTGACCAAACTGATCGGGAAGCTTTTCGAACAAAATTCGCAATTTACGACGATGTCGCCTGCTTCGTCCGCCATCTCGGCGCGCTCGTCGGCGGCAAATTTGGCGATCACGCTGCGGATATGGTCTGGGTCGCAGCGGCAGCCCTTGGCAAGCGCGCTGCCGCTCTCCACGCGGACTTGTTCCTCCTCATGAAACAGCCGCCAGACGATATCCTCCAGCGGCAATATCGGATCGGCCAGTTCGGCGGGTGAGAGCGTTTCGGCAAGGATGCGGACATGTTCCCATTCGGGATGGTCCATGCGGACATGCAGCCGCTCACGCCCCTCTTCGCCCTCGGGCAGGTGCTGGAGAAGGAGCCCGCCTGCGACGCAGCGGCCTTCCACATGGTCCACGGCAACCCGGATGAAGGTCGGGATCTGCTCCGACTGCCCGAAATAGGCCGTTGCCGCCGCCCCCAGATCGTCGCCTTCCAACGGGACGATGCCCTGATAGCGACCACCCGGATCAGCATCGGATGCCGCGCGGTCGAAGGTGATCGCCAGATAGCCCTTGCCAAACAGCCCGAACAGCGTCGCATCGGGCGGCAGTTCGGCCAAACGCGCTTCATCGAACTGAGCATAGCCGCGCAACTGGCCATCGCGGTAATCGCAAACCAGCATCGAAATCGCGCCCTTCTCGGTCTGCGCCTGCAAGGTCAATTGGCCCCCGGCATCCTTCAGCGTCGCGCCCAATAAAGCCGCCAGCACCAGCGCCTCGGCCAGCGTTTTTTCGATAAGTGGCGGATAGGCATGGGCCGAGAGAATGTCGGCCAGCACGGCGTCGAGCCGCACCAGCCGCCCGCGTGCATGCATTTCGGGGATGTAGAAGCGTAAGGGCTGGTCGGA
>CAZSJE010000328.1:0-1640 GCA_964606835.1 uncultured Sphingorhabdus sp. | reverse complement strand
GTCGTGGTGCCTGCCGAGAACCTGCTTGGGCAGGAAGGCCATGGCTTCTTCTACATGATGGACAAGCTGTCGCAGGAACGGCTTGTGCTGTCTGTCCATACTCAGGCGCGCGCCGAAGCGGTGCTCGAATGGACGGTCGCCTATGTCAAGGAACGCAACGCCTTTGGCCAGCGCGTGCTGGATTTCCAGAACACGCGCTTCAAGCTGGCCGAGCTCAAGACGCAGATTCTCGCTGGGCGCGCCTTCTGTGATGCCCTGATCCGCCAGAAGATCGATGGCATTCTCGATCCGGTGCAGGCCGCGGCGGGCAAGCTGTTTCACTCCGAACTGCTTGGCCGCGTCGTCGATGAATGCGTCCAATTGCACGGCGGCTATGGCTATATGGCCGAATATCCAGTGGCGCAGGCCTATGTCGACGCGCGGATTGAACGCATTTATGCCGGCACATCGGAAATCATGAAGGAAATCATCGGTCGTTCGCTTGAAGCAGCCGCAAACTGACAAACGCTTGAAAATAGGAGGACGGGTCATGGGTGGCTGGATAATCAACATCGACAGGAACGATATTTCGCGCGCCACACTTGACGACCTGACGCTGCCACCCATTGAACAGGGCCAGATCGCAGTCAACATCGACAGCACCGGCATGACGGCCAACAATGTCACTTATGCGATGCTGGGAAATTATGCCGAGGGGTTTGGTGAAAATCGGGGCTATTACGACTATTTCAGCGATCCAGATGAACCAGGACGTTTGCCGATGTGGGGCTTTGCCACGGTCACTGAAAGCCGTGCCGAAGGCGTAAATGCAGGTGACCGCCTTTACGGCTATTTCCCGCTGGCAAGCGACACCATATTGACAGTCGAAGGCGGCGGCAAAAGGGGCTTTACCGATGTCACGCCGCGCAGAGCCACGCTGCCCGGCATCTATAATAACTATAAATTGCTGTCCGGCCTGCCCGATTATCGGCCGCAAGACCACGAACTTTGGCCGATCTATCGCGGATTGTTCTTCACCGCTTGGCTGATGATGGACCAAGCGGAGGAGGAGCAAGATTTCGGCGCACAGCAAGTTCTGGTGACAAGCGCGTCCAGCAAGACCGCGATCAGCTTCGCCTATCTCTGTGCCAAGCGCAATTCGCCGAAAGCCCGTCTCATTGGCCTTACATCGGCCCGGAACAAAGAATTTGTCTCCTCACTTGGCTTTTATGATGCCGTTGCGACCTACGAGGAAATCGAGGCCATGGATGGCCAGATCACCACGGCCCTCATCGACCTTGCAGGTGATCCCGATTTGGTTGCACGGGTGCATCGGCATTTTGGAGAAAAATTGAGCGCCTCGATTGCGGTTGGCTTCGCTCATTGGGATGCGGCCAAGCCATTTGCTGCCGTTGATGGTATTCAGCCGGTACAATTCTTCGCCGCCGGGCGCAGTATGAAGCGCGCCAAGGAATGGGGCGGGGCAAAATTGGCCGAAACCATTGCTGCGGCCTGGCTGGACTTCATGGAAACAGCAGTCGGCCTGACCCAAATTGATCGCAGGCAAGGTGGCCAAGGCGCACTTGATGCCTACCTGGATGCCGTTGCAGGCCGCATCAATCCGCGCGGCGGCATCATCATCGATAGGGGGCAATAGCAAC
>CAZSJE010000327.1:0-1650 GCA_964606835.1 uncultured Sphingorhabdus sp. | reverse complement strand
GCCATCCGGCTGACCCGTGATGGCAAAGTGGTCAACGAGAGGCTGCTGGGTTGAAAGCGTTGGCATCGATTGCTGCCGCTGCAGCTGCCTTTGCAACCGTGCCGGTCGCAGCCGAACCTCTGACGTCGGTTTGGACACTGGAATCGACGGCGATAGCGGAAACACGTACAGTGCCGTTCGGCAAGCCGTTCCTTGAAATGCAGCTCGTGCCAGCGCGCGTGGTGCAGATCGCCGGCGACGCCGAATGGGCACCCGGCAAGCAAGTCACTGCCGGGACATTGCTTTTCAAAGTGTATCAGGCCGATGGTCAGACGGCCTATTGCACCGCCAAGGATCTGTCGGGCAAAAATGCCGCGAAATCGCTTTTCATCCCTGCGCTCGACAAGAGGCCTTGCTTCATCGATGCCGATCATGACGGGCAGTTCGAAGCGGCCTTCACCGTGTTCGACAAATATGGCAGCGCGTTGACGCCGTCGGGCAATCTGAGTTCGGCGACGAAAATGGCGCGCCCAATCACCTATGCGATCGCGCCCACCGGAGCCGTCCCAAAGCTTTATCGCGTGACCTTTGCACTGGTCGGAAGCCGCAAACCCGAAAAGTTCGCCGTCGAAGTGCGGCTGAAGAAGGGTGAAGGCAATCACATAGGCGAATTGCTCTATGCCGAGTCGCAGCGCGATGGCGCAAAGCTGTCGTTCGCCAACATGTCGGTCACGATGCAAAGCGTGGTTGGCAAAGAGGCGGTGATCGATTTGGCGATCGACCCCGCGATGCTGTTTCTGGGGAGCAGCAACGGCATGTTCAACGGCGCATCGCCCAGTGCACTGCCAAAAGATTGGAATATGTGAATGGACTTCATCTCAATCCTATCGATCTTCGTGCTGGCCTGCTTTGTCGGCTATTATGTTGTCTGGTCGGTTACGCCTGCTTTGCACACTCCATTGATGGCGGTGACCAATGCGATTTCGTCGGTGATCATCGTCGGCGCGCTGATTGCGGCGGCGGCGAGTGGCGCGCCGGGTGCGAAGTGGCTCGGGCTGATTGCGGTGGTTCTCGCCAGCGTCAACATATTCGGCGGCTTTGCAGTGACTGAGCGTATGCTTGCAATGTACAAGAAGAAGGAAAAGTAAGTCATGGGACATGCAGCCGTTCCCGCATGGGCCATGCTTGCCTACCTTGTTTCCGGGGTGTTCTTCATCCTTGCGCTGCGCGGGCTGAGCTCGCCTGCTTCCTCACGCCGGGGCAACCGCTTTGGCATGGCAGGGATGCTGATCGCCGTTGTCACGACGCTGGTTACGCATGAGGTAGCGGCGCTGCCGGAAATTCTGGCGGCTATCGCGCTGGGCGGCGGTATTGGCTGGATTATTGCGCGCAAGATCGCGATGACCGACATGCCGCAGCTTGTTGCGGCCTTTCACAGCCTTGTCGGCCTTGCCGCCGTGCTGGTGGGCGTTGCTGCCTATCTCAACCCTGAAGCATTCGGTATCCTTGACACCAGCGGCGAGATTTTGACCGTTAGCCGAGTGGAAATGGGGCTGGGCGTCGCCATTGGTGCGATTACCTTTTCAGGTTCTGTCATTGCCTTCCTGAAACTGGCTGGAAAGATGTCGGGCGCGCCTATTTTGTTGCCGATGCGCCATGTGATTAACTTGG
>CAZSJE010000326.1:0-1658 GCA_964606835.1 uncultured Sphingorhabdus sp. | reverse complement strand
GGACGCATCTTGATCTCCTTGATCTCCTGCGTCTTCTGGCTCTTGCGGGCAAGATTGGCCTTCTTCTGGGCCTCATATTTGAATTTGCCGACGTCCAGGAACTTGCAAACCGGCGGGTCGGCATTGGGCGAGACTTCGACCAGGTCGAGGCCGACTTCGGCGGCTTGGGCAATTGCTTCGCGGGTGTACATCACCCCCAGATTTTCGCCTTCTTCATCTATGACGCGCACTTTTTCGCTCTGGATGAATTCGTTGTAGCGTGGGCCGCTCTTGACAGGTGGGGTGAGCGAGCGGCGGGAAACTGGGGCAGCGATAGCAATTACTCCTAAGTGAATGGTGGCCGCGCCTTACAGCGATTCTTCGCGCAAAGGAAGGGGGGGCTGCTGAATTGTCACAGGCCGTTGCAACGGTGCAACTTATGCTGGAACGGGCGGTTCGTTATGCTTGGTCATCGCCGCGAGCGCTTCGTCGGGGATGTTCAGCATCATGCGATATTGTTCGTCGGGATAGGCCATGTGCGGTTGCGCCGGATCGTAAGCCGGTTGCGCCACCGTGCCACCTTCGCCCACATAGCCATCGGGGTTGGAATAGCCCGCTGCTTCCTCCGCGCTGATCCCTACCTTTGCCAGCACCGCAGGGTCGACCCAGCGATCAGGCGTTACCGCCAGCCCTGGGCAGGCCACCTCAAGCGTCAGTTGCTCTGGCCCGGCAAAATAGATCGACTTGCACATGCCATGGTCGAGCGGGCCGATGACGTTCACGCCTTTGTGCCGGATGCGGTCGCGCATCGCGAGCAACGCTGCTTCGTCGGCGACATGGAAGGCAAGATGCTGCATCGTCCCGCCCGCGCTGTTGCCTGCGCCGGTCCCGGCATGGGTGATGCCCAGTGTCGCGGGGATTTCGGCCGTTTCGGGCAATTGCACCAGCGAGAAGAAACAGCGTTCGTCAAGTCTCAGAAAGGCATGAATGCCGCCCGGCACCCCATGCATGTCGAAGATCGCCACCAGCGGAAGTCCCAGCACATCGCTGAAAAACGCGATCTGCTTTTTCATGTCGCCGGTCATGACGGCGATATGGTGGATGCCCGTTGGCTGGACCATTTGCTTTTCCTCTTCCGAGGCGCAATGTGCCGCCAAGAGGAGGCTTTGCCAAATGGAAATCACTCGCACCCCCTATGCCGTGGTCCATCAGGAGTCGTCGGGTTTCAAGGATGTCTATGGCGGTGCGGGTGGACATGTGTTCGTCGAGTGCATGAGCATCGTGCCGAAGGACAGCCCGTCCAAGCGCGCGATCGTCTTCACCCATCCGATTGGAGGCGGTTCCTTCCTGCCGCTGGTCACCGCGCTCGCCAGTGCGGGCCACCATGTCCTCTACGTCAACCCGCGCTACCGCGGCAACGATTCCGCACTAATCATGGAGAAATGCCTCGCCGACCTCGCAGCAGCACTTCGCCATGCGCGCGATCGGCAGGGCTATGAGCAGTTCATCCTGGGTGGCTGGTCGGGCGGTGGGTCGATGTCGCTTTTCTATCAGGATCAGGCGGAGAACCCGACGATCACGCGTACGCCTGCGGGCGATGCCTATGACCTGACCGCTATCGAGATGCCGAAGGTCGACGGCATCATGCTGCTGGCCGCGCATATCAGCCGGGCGATGAC
>CAZSJE010000325.1:0-1677 GCA_964606835.1 uncultured Sphingorhabdus sp. | reverse complement strand
GGATTTTGGACGAAGCACTGCCGCTGATGCAGAGTGCGGGTATAGAACCGGAATCTGCCTTTTTTGACGAAGGCAGCCGCGCATTGCTGTTCACCACGAATAACCCGCATATGAACATCATTCGCGTGCGGGCTTTTGATGTGGCGACGTTCGTAGCCCATGGTGCGGCCCATATCGGGATTGTCGGATCGGATGTTATTGATGAGTTCGATTATTCCGAACTTTATGCACCCGTTGATCTCGGCATCGGGCGTTGCCGTATATCTGTCGCAATGCCCGAAGGTGCGTCCGATCCTGCCAATGGCGGTCATATCCGCGTTGCTACCAAATATCCGGCGATAACCAGCCGCTATTATCAGGCGCAAGGTATCCAGGCCGAATGCGTGAAACTGAATGGCGCGATGGAACTGGCGCCATCCCTCGGTCTTTCCGGCCGAATTGTCGATCTTGTGTCTTCGGGCAGGACATTGGCGGAAAATGGCCTTGTCGAAACCGATGTCATATCACAGGTTTCTGCCCGGCTGATCGTCAATCGCGCTGCCTACAAGATGATGAGTGGCACATTGCCCGCTTTGGTTGAACGTTTCCGTTTATTGTCAGGCGAACGTGCGGCGGCTTGATTCCTCGCAAAAAGGCTTTGACGAAGCCTTTGACGCGCTGGTCAACGACCGGCGTGAAACGAGCACTGATGTGTCCAGTATCGTTGAGCAGACCATCCGCAATGTGCGCGCACGTGGTGACGTGACGCTACTGGAGATGACCCAGCGCTTCGACGGGTTCGATTTGAACAAGGAAGGTTGGCAAGTCGATTCAGCTGCGTGCAAAGCGGCATTTGACGGCCTTGCGCCCGAACTGCGCGATGCTCTGAAGTTGGCAGCCACGCGCATCAAGGCATATCACAAGGCGCAGTTGCCCAAGAACCGTGACTATACCGATAAGACGGGCGTGCGCCTTGGCGCGCGCTGGTCTGCCGTTGATGCGGCGGGTGTCTATGTGCCCGGCGGACGCGCGGCTTATCCGTCTTCGGTCCTGATGAACGCCATTCCGGCCAAGGTTGCCGGGGTCGAGCGGCTCGTAATGGTAACGCCCACGCCGGGCGGAGAGGTGAACCCGACCGTCATGGCCGCCGCGCATTTGGCGGGAGTCGACGAAATATGGCGCGTCGGCGGTGCGCAAGCGATTGCCGCGCTGGCTTATGGAACCGACCGTATCCGGCCAGTCGATGTTATTACAGGTCCGGGCAACGCCTGGGTCGCAGAGGCAAAGCGTCAGTTATATGGCGTTGTCGGTATTGATATGGTCGCCGGACCGTCGGAAATCGTGGTTGTTGCTGACGCCAAAAACAAGGCGGAATGGATTGCGGCCGACCTGCTGAGCCAAGCGGAGCACGATCCGACCAGCCAGTCGATTTTGTTCACCGACAGCACGGCCTTTGCGGACAAGGTTGCATTGGCGGTCGATGCCCAGATTGCCGGTCTGGCGACGGGCGCGGTTGCAGGACAAAGCTGGTCAGCCAATGGCGCGATCATTGTGGTCAAGCGCCTCGAAGATGCCATGCCGCTTGTGAACCGCCTGGCCGCCGAACATCTTGAACTGGCCGTTGATGACGACCGCGCCGAGGCATTGTTCAATTTGGTGCGCCACGCGGGTTCTGTCTTTCTGGGCCGAATGACGCCG
>CAZSJE010000324.1:0-1687 GCA_964606835.1 uncultured Sphingorhabdus sp. | reverse complement strand
TGCCGAAGAGCTGCTCGAAGGTCTCGACGGGCTTGAGCATTGGCCAGACAAGGTGAAGCTGATGCAGGAAAACTGGATCGGCAAATCAAAGGGCCTTCGCTGCACCTTCAACCTGGTCGGTTCGCATGACGGGATCGATGTCTTCACCACGCGCCCCGACACGCTGTTCGGCGCAAGCTTTGTGGCAATCGCGGCGGACCACCCCTTGGCGCAATCGTTGGCCGAAAATGCGCCTGCGCTTCAAGACTTTATTGCCAATTGCAAAAAGGGCGGGACCACAGCGGCGGAGATTGAAACGGCTGAGAAGCTGGGCTTCAACACCAATTTGAGCGTCGAACATCCGCTCGACCCCAATTGGCACCTTCCCGTCTATGTCGCCAATTTCGTGCTGATGGACTATGGCACCGGCGCGATCTTTGGTTGCCCGGCGCATGACCAGCGCGATCTGGATTTTGCCCGCAAATATGACCTCCCCGTCACCCGCGTTGTTGCCGAGGGTGACAATGAGGACAGCGATTTTGAGGGCGATGTTGCTTACACCGGCCCCGGCAAAATCGTGAACAGCCACTGGATGAATGGCCTGAGCGTCGATGAAGCCAAGGCCGACGTCATCGCCAAGGCCGAGCATGAAGGCTGGGGCGAGGGGCAGACGCAATATCGCCTGCGCGACTGGGGTGTAAGCCGTCAGCGTTATTGGGGTACGCCGATCCCGGTGATCCATTGCGAATTCTGCGGTGCGCTGCCGGTACCGCGTAGCCAGTTGCCCGTGGTGCTGCCTGAGGATGTCAGCTTCGACATCCCCGGCAACCCGCTCGACCGCCACCCGACATGGAAGCATGTCAAATGCCCCAATTGTCAGGAACCAGCGGTGCGCGAGACCGACACGCTGGATACCTTTGCGGACTCAAGCTGGTATTTCATCCGCTTCGCCTCGCAGCCGCAGGACAAGCCTTTTGACGCGGCGGAGGCGGAGGCATGGTTGCCCGTCGGCCAATATATTGGCGGGATCGAGCATGCGATTCTCCACCTGCTCTACGCCCGCTTCTGGACCCGTGCGTTGGAGCGGATGGGCAAGATCGGCGTGAAAGAACCCTTTGGCGCGCTGTTTACCCAGGGGATGGTGACGCATGAGACCTATTCAAAAGACGTCTATGATGACGGCCCTGATCATCCGAGATCGAAATGGCTCGGACCGGAGGAAATTGAAAAACGTTCTGATGGTGTGTTCGAGGTAGCGACAGGCGAAGCGGTCAACGTCGGTCGCATCGAAAAGATGTCCAAATCCAAAAAGAATGTCGTCGATCCCGATCCGATGTTCGACCAATATGGGGCGGACGCAGTGCGCTGGTTCATGCTGTCGGACTCGCCGCCCGAGCGCGATCTGGAATGGTCGGAAAGCGGAATAGAGGCGACATGGCGCTTTGTGAACCGGATTTGGCGGTTGGTGGATGGGTTAAATCCTCCCCGTTCCGGGGAGGATTTGGCTCTGGACAAAATCCTGCACCGCGCGATTGCGGGCATTGGCACCGACATCGAGGCTTTGCACTTCAACAAGGCCGTCGCGCGCGTGCACGAGTTGGTGAACGCCATCGAAAAGGCTGAGCCAAGCGCATCGCGCAACACCGCCATTCGCACTTTGGTCAGCCTGATCGCCCCCATGCTTCCGCACCTTGCCGAAGAGGCTTGG
>CAZSJE010000323.1:0-1690 GCA_964606835.1 uncultured Sphingorhabdus sp. | reverse complement strand
ATGGATAAACTCCACCGCCGCTGCCAGCTTGTGGTGCCGTTCGCCGGGATAATCGAGCAAGCGGGCACAAGCGAGGGTCAGCATCGGCCGCATCCGCTTGCCGCCACCGGCGATCAAATGCCCGGCCAGTTCGGGTATCAGCGGGATTTCCGACTGCATCCGGTCAAGGATGACCGCATTCACCTTGTTCATTTCGGGCGCGACGAGTTTCAGGATCGGATCCAGCGAAGGTGCGCGGTGTCCGCCGATTTGATGAATGGTTGCAGTCATAATAGTCCCGCTCTGGCAAGCCGGAGGCGGCAAGGCAAGTGCAAATGGGGCATTTCCTCTTGTCCTGTAACGGCATTCACGGCAGATGGTGCCTTATGGACCACGAAGACACATTGCGACGCTACCGCGACAGCATAGACAATATCGACGCCGCACTGGTATTCATGCTCGCCGAGCGTTTCAAGATTACGCAGGCCGTGGGCGAGTTCAAAGCCAAGTCTGCCCTGCCGCCCGCCGACCCCGCACGCGAAGAACGGCAAATCGAACGCCTTCGCCAACTGGCCCGCGATGCCAAGCTTGATCCCGATTTTACCGAAAAATTCCTGCGCTTCATCATCGACGAAGTCATCCGCCACCACCAGCAAATCCGCGACGCGGGGTAATAGGGGGCGGCTGCGATGTTACCCCAGCGCCTTGGGCAACCTTAACCGTACGAGCAATCCGCCCAGGTCTTCGCTTTCTTCCAGTTTCACCGACCCGCCGTAAATTTCGACAACATCGCGCACGATGGCGAGGCCGAGGCCGGTTCCGGGTTTGCCGGTGTCCAGACGGGCACCGCGGTCGAACAGGCGTTCGCGTTCGCCTTCGGGGATACCGCGGCCGTCATCTTCGACCAGAAGCTCGACAAAATCGTCGGCATCCTCAACCGTCACGAACACACTGCCGCCGCCATATTTGGCGGCATTTTCGATCAGGTTGCCGAGCATTTCGTCCAGATCTTGCCGTTCCACACGAGCCGCGAGCGTCTTGTCGCCGGCCATGTCGAGCCGCACATGGCCGTAAAGACGGCTGACCGCCCGTTCGACCGATTCAAGGCTATCCCAAACCTGCGCACGGCTATGGCTATGGCCGCGCCGACCAACCGCGCGGGCGCGGGCCAGATGATGGTCCACCTGCCGCCGCATGGTGGTCGCTTCGCGGATAACCGTCTCGGCAAGGTCCGGTGCCTGTGCGGTCGCGCTGTTCATGATCACGGTCAGCGGTGTTTTCAGCGCATGGGCGAGATTGCCCGCATGCCGCCGCGATTCTTCAGCCTGTTTCTCATTATGATCCAATAAGGCATTGAGTTCATTGACCATCGGCATCACCTCGTCCGGCAAGGCATCGGTCACACGGCTTTCCCGCCCGCTGCGCATCTGGGCAATGGCCTGCCGCACCGCGCGCAATGGCCACAGCCCGTAAAATGTCTGGAGCGCCGCCAATATGATCAGCCCCAATGCGAGCGTCAAAAAGCTGATTACCAGAACGGAGCGCAGTTCCTGTATCTGCCCGTCCAGACTGTCACGGCTCTGCGCCACCATGAACGTCCAGCTGATGTCGGAATCCGGCAGCTTGATATTGCGCTCGGCAATGCGGAGCGGTTCGTCGCGGAATTCATCGCTATCGCGGAAATGGACGGCTTGGTCATTATGTCCTGCCG
>CAZSJE010000322.1:0-1692 GCA_964606835.1 uncultured Sphingorhabdus sp. | reverse complement strand
ACGATACCCCGGCAAAGGATATGGGACGGCTGAGCTACGAAATGTGGCGTGCTACCCGGCTGGTGGTCGATACCGGCATCCACGCCAAGGGCTGGACCAAGGCGCAGGCCATCGCCTTTATGACCGACAATACCGCACTGTCTGCCGCCAATATCGAGGCCGAGGTCAACCGCTATATGAGCTGGCCGGGGCAAGCGCTGGCATACAAATTGGGCGAACTGAAAATCCGCGAACTACGTGAACTGGCGACAAAAGAGCTGGGCGCAAAGTTCGACCTCGCCGCCTTCCACGACACCGTGCTGGGCCAGGGCGCGGTGCCGCTCGATGTGCTGGAGGCAATGGTGAAGGACTGGATCGCGGCGGAAAAGGGGGAATAGCCATGCTTGCAAAGGCGCTTGGGCCGATAGGTTTGGTGATACTGTGCTTGGCCGCAGCGACGCCAGCGCCTGCCAAGACCAAGATCGAAGTGCCAGCAGATGCGCGCTGGCAACATGCACGGAGCAAGATAATTCTGCCGGATCGGATGGGCGATCTGCCACGTGTATCGATTGACGATTATTCCGAATCCGAGCTAAATCTGGCTGCGCAATATCGGTCTGATTCTGCTGAGCTAACCGTCTATATCTACAGACCCTATTGGGCGAATGTAGGAGTGTGGTTCGAGCGGAGCGAAGCGAGCATTTTTTCGGACAAGGCTGGTGCAAAGCCGCAAGCGCTGGGCCAAGCTGCGCTTGCTTTTGCAAGGCCGGGCGGGAATGTCACTAGTGGGCTGCGGCGTGCCTACTCTTACGGCGAGGCTCGATATAGAAGCTCTATTTTGGCCATTTTGCCCTATGGCGGCTGGCTAATGAAAATACGCTATTCGGCCGTAGAGTCCGACATTGCTGTCAGTAACGCCGTTGTCGACGCCGCTCTGGCCGCGATCAAGTTTCCTAAGGATGCATCTGAGGGCGAGCCTGTCCAGCAGATATCCAATTGTGCCGAGCCATATAAATGGAAAAAGGCAAAGCTTGTCCGCGATGACATGATGTCAGCCATGCTGGCCGGATCGACGTTCGCAGCAATGATGGAGGGCAAGGCCAGCGTCTCCCCTGCGGTCGGCTCGTTATGCAGGATGGAGGTTGCCGATAACAGCTTCACGCTTTATCGCGACACAAGCGACCGGGCAAAGTTCTGGATGCTGATTGGCGATGCGGGCGCGACTGCACAGATTCAGCAAGTCAAATCACCGTTATCGGGCGGCGCGCAATTTTGGTCCATTTTGTCAGTGGATACCAAACATTATCTGATGCCTAGTCTGACGGGCGTTCCTGAACCAAAGCAATGGCTTTCAGTGCTGCTGTCCGACCAGATTCGTGCCACAGTCACGATCGACCCCGATGCGCCTGATGGGACCAAGCCCGAGACAGTCATAAACATCGCCACCTGAAATCAGGGAGGATCGGCTGATTCAAGCGAGCCGGGATATGTCCACCGCAGTATCGATCAGCCGGTCCGATGCGCCGCCTGCCATGACGCGGTAATCGCCCGTCTCCAGCTCCCATTCATGCGTTTGCGCGTTGCGCCAGCGCAGGTCGGCAAGCGGGATGGAGAAGATCAATTCGTGCTCTGCTCCCGGTTGCAGGCTGATCCGCTGGAAGGCCTTTAGCAATTTGGGCTGGCGTTCGACGGCTTGGCCGGGAGTGCCGACAT
>CAZSJE010000321.1:0-1709 GCA_964606835.1 uncultured Sphingorhabdus sp. | reverse complement strand
AAGGAATAGGAAACATGCGCATGGTCAGAACAGGGTTTGCCTACAGCTTGGCGGCGATGGCTCTCTGGACCGCCCCCTTGTCCGCGCAGGAGGGGGCGGAGGTTTCGCCTGTCGACGCATCGGACGAATCCCGCCCGCTCGCCGGCATGAATGCCGATGGCGTGACGGCCTTTTTCTTGTTGGTCGCGGCCAGCCCCGAAATCGATGCCATGGTGTCTCCATCCATCGAAAAGTTGCTCGAACCCGGCGAGGCGGTGCCCGGCTGGCGCGAAAGCGGGATCGACATCCTCGCCGAACTCGCCGCGCGCGAGGGCGGATTGACGGCAACCCTGTTGCGCGACGACGACACCGAAGTTTTGTCGGTCACCGACCTGTCGGGCAAGGCTTCTCCCGACCTTGAGGGCTTCACCTCACTCACCCTGCGCTCTCCACCGCCGGGCGGCATCGACGAGCGGGTCTTTGCCAGCTTCACCCCGGGCATTTGGTTGGGGCTGGGCTCGCAACGCAAGATGCGCGGAACGGCCTTGTGCTATGGCGGAATACAGGAATTGACCCTGCACAGCAGACGGCCGGTGACAGAGCAGACGATGGACGAGTTGCTACCGACGATCCTCGCCGTCAGCATATTCGACCGTCTTGCCTCCCGCGAGTACTGCCTTGTCTTTGAGCGATCAGGCGACGGATATCGCAGCCGGTCCTTCCTGCCCGACGGGCGCAGCCTGCCGCAGCTTGACGCTGATTCGCCTATGCTGCGGATCATGCCTGCCGCCGACCTGTCAGCCTATATCCGCGACACGGTGCCAACCCCGCCCGCCGAGTAGGGAGGCTTTCCATACCAAAAAGGGGCAGGCGCCGCATGACGGCCCTGCCCCTTTTTAAGGCAGCCCTTGCGGGGCGCCCTTAGCTTTCGCCCGCAGCCTGGCTTTGCAGCTGGCAATAATTGTGCAGCCCCATCCGCTCGATCAGCTCGAACTGGGTTTCGAGGAAATCGACATGCTCTTCCTCGTTCTTGAGGATGTAGGCGAAGAGGTCGCGGCTGACATAATCGCGCACGCTTTCGCAATGCTCGATCGCATCCTTGAGCAGCGGGATCGCCTCGTGTTCCAGCGCGAGATCGGCCTTGAGCACTTCCTCGACATTCTCGCCGACCTTCAGCTTGTGGATCGCCTGAAAATTGGGCAGCGCCTCGAGAAACAGGATGCGCTCAGCCAGCTTGTCGGCGTGCTCCATCTCCTCGATGCTTTCGTGCCGTTCATAGGCCGCGAGCTTCTTGAGGCCCCAGTTGTCGAGCACGCGGTAGTGCAGCCAGTACTGGTTGATCGCGGTCAGCTCGTTGGTGAGCGCCTGGTTGAGATAGTCGATGACCTTCTGGTCGCCCTTCATGGGGAATGTCCTTTGCGAAATGTCAAAGCCGGGTGGCGGCAACGGCGTCATTGTAGACGGTGCCGGGGCCTATCCGCAAGGGGGGCGAGTCTCAAAATTCGTTATGAATCAGCGTCTTGCGAGGCTCTCGCAATCGCGGGTCAGGCGGCCTCTACTGCGAGGAAATCGCACTTTGCGGCCGCACGCTCGGCGTCGATGATTTCCTGCGCCTCTTCAAGGCACTGGCCGCAATTGGGGCGCTTGCCGAGGCAGGCATAGGTCGCTTCCGCACCGCCGTCGCAGGCGAGCGCGGCTTTGCGCAAATCATTCTCACGGATGGCATTGCA
>CAZSJE010000320.1:0-1710 GCA_964606835.1 uncultured Sphingorhabdus sp. | reverse complement strand
CGGCAGCCGCCGCAGCCAGCGCCTTCGATGCGCCGGTCATGCTGTGCCAGATGATCGAAAGCCTCTTCATGCGGCCAACTGTTAGCAGCGCCCCCTTCCCTAGCACAGCCCCGAAGCCTATATGCCCGGCAACCATGCTGGGTCGCCTGTTCAAACGTGCCGCCAATATGCGCCCTGCCGATGTTGCGCGGGTGCCGGATGGCGTGCGGATTTATGCGATTGGCGACATTCATGGGCGCAATGACCTGTTGCAAAAGCTACTTCGGCAAATCGAGGCGGACGAAGCCGAACGCGGGTCCGCCGATACGCAGATCATTTTTCTGGGTGATCTGGTTGATCGGGGCAGCGACAGCGCGGGTGTTATCGAAACCGCGATAAAGCTCAGCACATCGGGCCGCAGGGTTCGGTTCCTCCTCGGCAATCATGAAGAGGTCTTCCTTGCCGCCTGCCGCAAGCGCGACACGAAGACGCTGCGCTTTTTCCTGAAAATCGGTGGCGATGCGACTTTGCTCAGCTATCCGATTACCCTGGCCGAATATCGCGGGCTTGACCTTGAGCAACTGGCCGAGCGCTTGCCCAGCCTCGTACCGGAGGAGCATCTGGCTTTCCTTGAAAGTTTCGAGGACCGGATCGTTATCGGCGACTATGCCTTTGTCCATGCCGGCATCCGCCCCGGGGTGCCGCTGGACGAGCAGAAAAGAAGCGACATGCGCTGGATCCGTGAGGAATTTACCGAGCATCGCGGCGACCTGGAAAAGGTCGTGGTGTACGGCCACACCATTTACGACGAGGTAGAGCAGCGCGGTTCGCGGATCGGGATCGACACGGGTGCCTATGCTTCGGGCAAGCTGACCGCGATTGGCCTTGAAGGTGGCGACCGCTGGTATTTGCAAACCTGAAGAAGGGGACACCGAATACGGCGTCCCCGCTTCAACTGGGGACAGCCTATTGGCTGTCCCCCTGCCAGATAAAAAAGGCGGCCTCCGTTGCCGGAGACCGCCTTTCGTTACTTGCCAGGGTGAATGGCTGAAATTCTTCAAGCGACCTTTTGCCGCTCGCCTTCGTCCTCAAGGTCGCGCAGCACATAACCGCGGCCCCAGACCGTTTCGATATAATTGTCGCCGCCACAGGCCAGCGCCAGTTTCTTGCGCAGCTTGCAGATGAAAACATCGATGATCTTGAGCTCAGGCTCGTCCATGCCGCCATAAAGATGGTTCAGGAACATTTCTTTGGTGAGCGTAGTGCCCTTGCGGAGCGAAAGCAGCTCCAGCATCGCATATTCCTTGCCGGTCAGGTGGACGCGGGCACCATCGACCTCGACGGTTTTGGCATCCAGATTGACCGCAAGTTTGCCGGTACGGATGACCGACTGGCTGTGACCCTTTGAACGGCGCACGACCGCATGGATGCGGGCGACCAGTTCTTCGCGGTGGAAGGGTTTGGTAACATAATCGTCTGCGCCAAAGCCGAACGAACGCACCTTTGAATCCATTTCGCTGATGCCCGAAAGGATCAGCACCGGCGTCTGCACCTTGGCGACGCGCAGTTTCTTCAACACGTCATAGCCGTGCATGTCCGGCAGGTTGAGGTCGAGCAATATGATGTCATAATCATAGAGCTTGCCCAGATCGAGGCCTTCTTCGCCGAGATCGGTGGTGTAGACATTGAACCCCTCGGTCGCGAGCATCATTTCGATGGCCTTCGCCGTGG
>CAZSJE010000319.1:0-1715 GCA_964606835.1 uncultured Sphingorhabdus sp. | reverse complement strand
AGCGGCGGCGCGGGGAATTCTGGCAGGTGTGCCCGAAGGAAATGCTGTCGCGGCTGGAATACCCGCTGTCGGATGCGGAGGCGCTAGTGGCGGCTGAGTAACGATACCTTCCGTTACAACTCTTTACCATGCTTTCGCATCGTTGACCGCGCCGTTCAGCATCCAATCAGCCGCCACGTCGTAAACGGCAACCGTTCAGGCCGGAAAATGCCTGTGTTTGCCCTGCCACAGACAGGGCTGGTTGAAAGATTTGACCATGCGACCCATTAACGCGCGCCATATCATGCTTGCCGGTTCGGCTGCTGTTTTGCTGGCATTTTCGCCCGCTTATGCCCAGACGCCGGATCAGGACATCATCTTCGTTCCTGGCACTGGCGAAGCTGCCGTGGCCGAGTCGGATACTCCCGACACTATCGCCTATGAACGCACCGAGCCGCGCGATGCGCAGGCTGAAATGATGGATATGGCGGACAGGCTGTCCGATCCGCGCATGCAGGACGGCGTGGCGCATATGGTTGGCAACATGTCGGAAAAGCTTATGGACTTGCCCATCGGCAAATTCGCCGCCGCCATGGAGCGCGCCGTCCCCGGCGGCATCAAGGGCAAGAACGGGCGGCGCATCCGCGAGAATGACACGCTGGCCGATCTGGCTGGCCGCGATGCGGAGCGTCTGCCCGATCAGCTCGCCGACGGCAGTCGCCAGATGATGGGAATGATGAGCGGTTTTGCCGCCGCCTTCGCCACGATGATTCCGGAGTTCGAAAAGCTCAGCCGCGATTTGGAAAAGAGCTTCGAGGACGCCAAGGACGCCAGAGGTCCCCGCGATTGAATCCTGAAATCCAGCTTCGTTAACAGGGGAACTCGTTAACGGGGGGAGGGGTGGTGCAGGGTCGCGCACCGCCCCTTTCTGATTCCTCCCCGTTCCGGCGAGGATTAATCCTCCAGCGACAGCAGCGACGCATTGCCGCCCGCGCTGGTAGTATCGACGCTGGTCGTGCGTTCGGCGCAAAAGCGATAGAGATAGTGCGGGCCGCCAGCCTTGGGCCCTGTGCCCGACAGTCCCTCCCCGCCAAAGGGCTGGCTGCCCACCACCGCGCCGATCATCGAGCGGTTGATGTAGAGATTGCCCACCGCAGCGCGTGCCTCGACCAGATCGGACACGCGCGCGATGCGGCTGTGCAGGCCCATCGTCAGGCCGAAGCCCTTGGCATTCACCTTGGCGATGGCTTCTTCCAGCTTTCCTGCAGGCCAGGTGGCGACATGGACGATAGGGCCGAACCATTCGGTGTTGAGATCGTCGAGGCTGTCAAGGCGGATTACGGTGGGCGGCACAAACAGGCCGTCGTCCGGCACATCTATGCTGTGCACAATGTTGGCGGCTTGGCTGGCGCGATAGGCCATGAGTTTGTCATAGGCTTGGCTGTCGATCACCGGGCCGATGTCATTGGCCGGGTCGGCAGGATCGCCAACCACCAGCTCGTCCATCGCACCTGCCAGCATTTCCAGCGTGGCCTCGGCAATTTCCTCCTGCAACAGCAGCAGCCGCAGCGCCGAACAACGCTGGCCTGCAGACTGGAAGCCCGAAATGACGACATCGCGGACGACCTGTTCGGACAGCGCGGTCGAATCGACGAACATCGCGTTCAGCCCGCCGGTTTCAGCGATCAGCGGCACCAGCGGGCGGGCATCGTCGACGAGGAGGTTGCGCGCGATGG
>CAZSJE010000318.1:0-1721 GCA_964606835.1 uncultured Sphingorhabdus sp. | reverse complement strand
GTCACCAGCGCACACCCGCTTTCGCCTGCCCAGACCAAAGCTATCGCTGCCAAGCTGAAGGCCCGCGTAGGCCGCGATGTTGCCATCAACGCAAAGGTCGATCCCGCCATATTGGGCGGGCTTACCGTGAAGATCGGTTCCACGCTGATCGACAATAGCATCAAAACCCGTCTCAATACCCTCGCTCAGGCGATGAAAGGCTAATAATGGATATCCGCGCCGCAGAAATTTCAAAGGTCATCAAGGACCAGATTGCCAATTTCGGCACCGAAGCTGTCGTCTCAGAGGTCGGCACTGTGCTGTCGGTGGGTGACGGGATCGCCCGCATCCACGGCCTCGACAATGTGCAGGCCGGTGAGATGATCGAATTCGCCAATGGCATCAAGGGTATGGCCCTGAACCTGGAAGCGGACAACGTCGGTGCGGTGATCTTCGGCTCCGACGCCGAAATCCGCGAGGGCGATACCGTAAAGCGCACGGGCACGATTGTGGACGTTCCTGTCGGCAAAGAATTGCTGGGCCGCGTTGTCGACGGTCTTGGCAATCCGATTGATGGCAAGGGTCCGCTGAAAACCACGCAGCGCAGCCGCGTTGAGGTCAAGGCCCCCGGCATCATCCCGCGCCAGTCAGTGAACGAACCGGTGCAAACCGGCCTGAAGGCACTGGACGCACTTGTTCCTGTCGGCCGCGGCCAGCGCGAGCTGATCATCGGCGACCGCCAGACTGGCAAAACCGCCGTCGCACTCGACACCTTCATCAACCAGAAGGGCGTCAACAGCGGCAGCGACGAATCAAAGAAGCTGTATTGCATCTATGTCGCCGTCGGCCAGAAGCGCTCAACCGTGGCGCAGATCGTGCGCGCACTCGAAGAAAATGGCGCAATGGAATATTCGATCGTGGTTGCCGCAACTGCGTCGGAACCCGCTCCGCTGCAATATCTTGCGCCCTATACAGGTGTGACGATGGGCGAATATTTCCGCGACAACGGGATGCACGCCGTGATCGTGTATGACGATCTGTCGAAGCAGGCCGTTGCCTATCGCCAGATGTCGCTGCTGCTGCGCCGTCCTCCAGGCCGCGAAGCTTATCCCGGCGACGTTTTCTACCTGCACAGCCGCCTGCTGGAGCGTGCGGCGAAGATGAACGACAGCATGGGCGGCGGTTCGCTCACGGCGCTGCCGATCATCGAAACGCAAGCAGGCGACGTGTCGGCCTATATTCCGACCAACGTGATTTCGATCACCGATGGTCAGATCTTCCTTGAAACCGACCTTTTCTATCAGGGCATCCGTCCCGCGATTAACGTCGGTCTGTCGGTATCACGCGTGGGTAGTGCCGCGCAGACCAAGGCGATGAAGAAGGTTTCCGGCTCGATCAAACTTGAGCTTGCGCAATACCGCGAAATGGCGGCGTTCGCGCAGTTCGGGTCTGACCTTGATGCCTCGACGCAAAAGCTCTTGAACCGCGGTGCGCGCCTGACCGAGCTCTTGAAGCAAAAGCAGTTCTCACCCCTGCCCTTTGAAGAGCAGACCGCGTCGATCTTTGCCGGCACCAACGGCTATCTTGATGGCATTGCAGTGTCGGACGTGACGCGCTTTGAAGAAGCGATGCTGGCTGACTTGCGCGCCAACCATGCTGATGTCCTGAAGGGCATTCGCGACAGCCGCGACTTTAGCGACGACAGCAAGAAGGCACTGGTCGCCGCGCTGGACAAATTTGTG
>CAZSJE010000317.1:0-1736 GCA_964606835.1 uncultured Sphingorhabdus sp. | reverse complement strand
CGGAAATTATTGGCCATATAGTGGAGCTTTGCCACCCGGTTGCGGTTCATCATCAGCATGTGGGCTTTATGGCAATTTCAGGATGAACGGGCAATGAGTTTAGCTGCCGTCGCCGAACAGGTCGGTCTGGTTTGCTTGCAGAGCGGGTTTTGCGGGTCTCGGGCGCGGTCCCTCTCCGCCGATCACAGCCTCCACACTGCCATCGGCAAAGCGGATCGAGATTTGGCGCGCGGCTTTGGCTGCGTCTGCAGTTATGATCGTCCGCCCGTCACTCCCGGAAATCCGTGCAAAGCCACGCTTCAGTGGCGCCTCTGGATGCAGCGTTTCGGCCAGCCTCCCCAGCGCATCGAGCCTGCTTTGCGCCTCCGTTAGGCGGCGCTGCAACTGCACCTGCGGCAGCCGCAATGCGGCCAGCCGTTCTTGCCCCATGGCCAGCCGCCGCTTGAGCAGCGCTGGCGATAGCCGGTTGGCGCTCCCGGCAAAGGCGATCCTTGCCCCATCCGCACGCCGTTCCAGCCCGCGCCGCAGCCGCTCCGCCAGTTCGTCGGCGCGTTGGGACCAAGGGGCAGTCAGGTCGGCTGGTTTGGGGAGCAGGCGGCGCTGCGCCTCCAGCCGCTCCACGCTGCGTTGCAGCAGGCGACGGATGCTGGCGTCCATTCGCAGCGCGTGCTGACCCAGTCGCTCCTTCAAATCCAGCCGCACCGGCACCGCCATTTCTGCCGCCGCCGTGGGCGTCGGCGCGCGCAGGTCGGCGGCGAAATCGCACAGGGTGGTGTCGGTTTCGTGGCCCACCGCCGAGATCACCGGGATCGAACACCCCGCCACAGCGCGCACCACGATTTCTTCGTTAAATGCCCACAAATCCTCTATCGAGCCACCGCCTCGAGCTACAATCAAGAGGTCAGGTCGCGTTCCTTCCGCCATCGCCGAAAAGCCCTCTACGGCGCGCGCCACCTGCGCCGCTGCGCCATCGCCCTGCACCAGCACCGGCCAGAGCAGCACATGGCTGGGGAAGCGATCTGCGAGCCGGTGCAGCATGTCGCGGATCACCGCGCCGGTGGGCGAGGTGACGATACCGATCTTTGCTGGCAGATAGGGGATCGCGCGTTTCCGTTCTGGCGCGAACAGGCCCTCCGCCGCCAATCGCGCCTTTAATTTATCGAACAAGAGCATCAACGCGCCTTCGCCCGCTAGCTCCAGCCGCTCGGCGACAATCTGATAGCTAGAACGGCCTGCATAGGTGGTCAGCTTGCCGGTGGCGATCACCTCCAGCCCGTCCTCGGGCGCAAAAGGCAGCCGTGCGGCATTCCCCTTCCACATTACGCCATCGAGCTTGGCATCGGCATCTTTCAGGCTGAAATAGAGATGGCCGGACGCGGCGCGTTTAAAGCCTGACAACTCCCCCTTCACCCGGACATGGCTAAAGCGATCCTCGACCGTGCGTTTCAGCGCGCCGGAAATTTCCGATACCGTTAACGGCTGTGCATTGTCACTCGCGTCGATTTGCGCAATAATATCGGTCAAGGTCGCCTCGTGAGGGGTCTGGTGGCACGGCAACGAACCGGCACCGGACAGGATATGACAATATGGCAGGGCTAGATGCCCTGTCCATGGGGAGCGGTGATGGCTGACACAGACCCGGAAGTCAAAGGAAGCAGCAAGGCGGGATCGATTGCGATTGCAACCGCGCTGATCGGTGCGGTAACGACCATTTCGGTTGCCTATATCAACAAAGG
>CAZSJE010000316.1:0-1738 GCA_964606835.1 uncultured Sphingorhabdus sp. | reverse complement strand
CGCTCTCTGCGCTGCATGCGGCAACGGTGATCGAGATCGAGGAAGTCGTCTATGAAGACGCGCCTGCGGGTGCGGAGCGCTTCGTCGCCGACCGCTTTGACAAGGTCGCGCCTAGCCGCGCACCGCTCGCCAGTTTCGGCCCCTTCCACATGGTCTCGCCCACCCGCGCCGAATTGATCGGCAGCATCGAAAGCGACACGCCTGCGCAGTTCCGGGCGCTGCTCCGCGCCTATCCCGGCCTCAATCAGATCGACATGATCGAATGCCCTGGCACCGGTGATGACGAAGCCAACCTCGCTCTGGCCCGGATGGTGCGCCATGCCGGCATTGCAACCTATGTCCCCGATGGCGGATCGGTTCGCTCTGGCGGGGTCGAATTGTTCCTGGCGGGCGCAAAACGCAGCGCTGCTCCCTCGGCGGAATTTGCCGTACACAGCTGGATGGATGAAGACGGGCTGGAGGCGGGCGATTATGCCGCGAACGATCCCGCGCACACCGCCTATATCGATTTCTACCGCGAAATGGGAATGAGCGACGGTAATGCCCGCGCCTTTTACGCCATGACCAACAGCGCGCCGCATGACGATGCGCTGTACCTGAAGACTGCCGACGTCGCGCGCTTCGTCACGCTTAACTGACTCCAAATTGCCGAAGGTGCCGCGCAATGCAATTGTGCCTGATTGACTAACATACCAACCAGTCGGTATGTATCTGGTATGTCGAGTCGCAATCCTCAAACGCAACGCCCCTCCGCCCGGTCGAAGCTGATCGACGCGGCGCATGCGCTGGTTCGGCGGCAGGGCTATACTGCGACGTCGGTCGATGAAATCTGCGCAGCGGCGGGAGTGACCAAAGGTGCCTTCTTCCACCATTTCGCCTCGAAGGAAGCGCTGGGCGTTGCCGCTGCGCAAGCCTGGACCGATCGTGCCGACGAACTGATCTTCACCCTGCCGCCATGGACCCGGCTGCCCGATCCGCTCGACCGCTTGCTTGCGCATATCGATTTCCGTGCCTCGCTGATCGACGGTCCAGCCGAAGCCTTCACCTGTTTTGTCGGCACGATGGTGCAGGAAACCCATGCCAGCAACGACGCGCTGCGTGCCGCCAGCTACGCCAGCATGAACGCCTATGCCGAGCGCCTCGCCGAAGACATTCAGGCGGCCATCGAAAAATACGGGATCAAAAACGGCATCACGGCCATCAGTCTTGCCTGGCATGTGCAAGCCGCGCTGCAGGGCGGCTTCATCCTGGCCAAAGCCAGAAACGATCCATCGATAGCGCGCGAGACCGTCGCGCATCTGAAGCACTATGTCGAAATGCTGTTTGAACGAGGAGAATGAAATGCAGATCACCGTCGAAAGCACTGTCGGCGCGCCCATCGGAGCGGTCTGGGACTCCTACGTCACGCCCGCCGGCATTATGCAATGGAACACAGCATCGGACGACTGGCACACGACGTGTTAGACTGTGGACCTGCGCGAAGGCGGCAAATTCAGTTCGCGGATGGAGGCCAAGGATGGCAGCTTCGGTTTCGATTTCGAAGGCACCTATACCAAGATCGAGCCGCACAAGCTGATCGAATATGACATGGCCGGTCGGGCCGCGACGGTCGAGTTTTCTGACGCCGGCGACGCCGTGACGGTCAGCGTGACTTTCGATTTAGAGGGCGCAAATGACCCCGAAATGCAGCGCGTCGGCTGGCAAGCCATCCTCGACAATTTCAAACGCCATGTCGAAG
>CAZSJE010000315.1:0-1748 GCA_964606835.1 uncultured Sphingorhabdus sp. | reverse complement strand
CGACCTCATTATGCGCCTCGGGCCAATGCCAGCTTTTGCGCAGTTGCCAGCCGTCGATAATGTCGCCGACCAGATAGAGCGTATCGCATTGCACTGAGCAGAGGAAATCGACCAGCATCTCAGCATTGCAACCGCGCGTGCCCAGATGGATGTCCGAAATCCAGACGGTGCGGTAGTGCGTCTTGGGACGGAAGCTGCGCGGTTCGGGCAGTTCCAGCCAAGGCGGCACGCTGCGCCCGCCCGTTGCTTGCAATTCAGTCGGCATTTTGAATTCGGTTTCGCTCATCGGTCCCATCCCCATGTTTCGACGATGGTGGCGCATTAGCGATGGAAATTGACAATATGGACTCAGCTTGATGACGCTTTTGTGGCGGCGCGTTTGACCGGCTTCGCCATCCAGCCTAAGCAGCAACGGGGGGCAAATGCGGACAATCTCCAACAAGCCAACGCTGGCCTTGATCGCCTTCATCGTGTTCATCGACATGGTGGGGATTGGTCTGATGGTGCCTGTCATGCCGGGGTTGATCGCCGAGGTGTCGACCGCGAAACTTCAGGATGCCGCGCTAATCGGCGGCGCTTTGCATTTTGCCTATTCCTTCATGCTGTTCATTTGCGCGCCCATCGTTGGCGGGCTGAGCGACCGGTTCGGGCGCCGCCCGGTGTTGCTGGGCGCGCTTACGGCAATGGGCATTGACTATCTGCTGATGGCATGGGCACCGACCCTGTTCTGGCTGTTTCTGGGCCGGATCGTGTCCGGCGCAATGGGCGCGACCTGGGCAGCATCGAACAGCTGCATCGCCGACCTGTTCCCGCCCGAAGAGCGCGCTGCGAAATTCGGCCTGATCGGCGCTGCGGGTGCTGCCGGATTCGTGATGGGGCCAGCCTTGGGCGGGTTGCTCGGCGAATATGGGCTGCGGCTGCCTTTCCTGGCGGCTGGCATATTGGCGCTTGGCGGTGCCTTGTTAGGCTATTTGCGCTTTGCCGAAACGCTACCACCCGAAGGCCGACGCCGCTTTACCATCGCGCGCGCCAACCCGCTGGGGACACTCATCCAAATGAGCAAAATTCCGGCGGTGATGGGAATGATCGCCGTGCTGCTCTTGTTTCAGCTGGCCAACCAGTCGACGCACATCACTTGGGCCTTTTACCTGATCGAGAAATTCCAATGGTCGCCGTGGAATATCGGCGTCGCTACCGCAGTTTATGGCCTGTTGCTGGCGGCAGTGCAGGGCGGGCTCACCGGTCCTGCCATCGCTCGCTTTGGTGCCATCCGGACCGCGACCATCGGCGCACTGGCGATATTGCCTGCTTATGCATTGCTGGCCTTTGCAAGGTCCGGCGCGATGGTTTATGCCGGGGCCGCGATCGGCGCGCTTGCCGGGCTGTTTTTCCCGGCCGCACAGGGCCTGATGAGCGCGCGTGTCGGCCCCGATGCGCAGGGCGAATTGCAGGGCGCAATTGCCAGCACAATCAGCATCGCAGCGATTGCCGGTCCGTTGATGATGCCGCCGGTATTTGCCGCCTTTTCTGACGGCAGGGGTCTGTATTTCCCCGGTGCACCTTTTGGGCTTGCGCTAATGCTGTCAATCGCCGGGCTGCTGCTCTTTTACCGGTTGGTGCGACAGCATTTCAGTTCGCCGGGCTGAGCGCCTGTCTTGCCTCGCTCACATTGTCACTGAACAGGCCATCAATCCCGGTGGCCAGGAATGCGCGGATTTCAGCGACCAGATCGCCATGGGCTGCGGGAT
>CAZSJE010000314.1:0-1780 GCA_964606835.1 uncultured Sphingorhabdus sp. | reverse complement strand
ATCTGTTCCGCCAATCCCGACGAAGGCAAAACCTACTGTGCCATCAATCTGGCACTGTCGATGGCCAGCGAAAAGGATAACCGCGTCCTGCTGGTCGATGCCGATTTTGCCAAGCCCAGCATTCTTTCAACATTGGGCATCGAAAAGCATCGTGGTTTCATGGACGCTTTGGCTGATCCCGAATGCGATGCGGAATCGCTCGTCCTGCAAACTGATATCGATGGCCTTTCGATTCTTCCGGCAGGTAGCCAGACCAATCAGGATACCGAATATCTTGCCGCATCCCGTACGGCGGAAATCATCGATCAACTAACCCGGAACGATCCGGCGCGAATTTTGATCTTTGACTCGCCGCCTGCACTTGCTGCGTCGCCGGCTTCGGTTTTGGCTCTGCATGTGGGACAGACCCTCATGGTCGTTCATGCGGACGTGACGACCGAAAGCGCTCTGCGCGACGCGCTCGGCCTTCTGAGTGGCTGTGAACATATCCAGCTTTTGCTCAACCGCACCAAATTCTCTCCGACCGGACGTAAGTTCGGCAATTACTACGGATATGGAGCTTCGTAATGCACATGCCTGTTTTCAAGATTGCATTGCTGGCAGGGGTCGCACTCTCGCCGTTACCGGCTCTGGCACAACAGATTGATTCAAGCTGGTCGCCGGTCGAAGATAACTATGCCAGTTCCGATGAGGCGCCCGACGATGCGGCACCGGTAAGCAAAAAACGCGGCAAGAAGCGCGCCGAACCCCGTTTGGAAGTCGTACCCTATATTGAGGCGCAGCAGGTCTTGGTCGCCGACCTTAAAAATGGCGGGGATGTATTGACCTATTCTACGGTTGCAGCGGGTGTGGACTCATCCGCGTCGACCCGCCGTGCCGAAGGTCAGGTCAGCGTTCGTTACGAGCGGCTGATTGGATATGACAATGACGTTGACGATCAGGACATCGTGACCGGTCTTGCGCGCGGTTCTCTGGCGGTCACACGGAACCTCAGTCTGGAGGCAGGCGCAGTTGCTGCGCGGTCACGCGTTGATGGCCGTGGTGCGGCACCCGTCAATCTTGTTGGTAATCCCGACAATATCACCCAAGTCTACTCGGTTTATGGCGGACCTACATTTGCCACACAGGCGGGTGATCTCAGCATTAATGCCGCCTATCGGGCTGGCTACACGAAAGTTGAGACAAAAGATAACGTTGTGCTTCCTGCCGGACAGCAGCGCTTTGATCAGTTCGACGACAGTGTCAGTCAGCTGGCAACGGCATCGGTAGGGATGCAGCCGGGGCCTTTGCCGGTCGGCTGGGCTGTTAGCGGAAGCTGGCAACGCGAAGACGCAGGGCAGCTTGACGGCCGATTTGACGGCAAATATGTCCGCGGCGATGTGACAGTTCCTGTTTCGCCGACCTTGGCGATTGTCGGCGGGATCGGTTATGAAGATATCGAGATCTCGGAACGTGATGCGCTGCGCGATGCAGGCGGCGTTCCGATTGTTGGTTCGGACGGACGGCTCGTCAAGGACCCGAACTCGCCCCGTTTAATTGCCTACCAAACCGATGGCCTGATCTGGGATGCGGGCGTGTTGTGGCGCCCCAGTCCACGGACGTCGGTCGAGGCGCGTTATGGACGGCGATATGGATCGGATATCTATATCGGCAGCCTCAGCTATCGGCCCGGTCGCGACTGGGCGGTGAATGTGTCGGTTTATGACACGGTAACCGGCTTTGGCAGCCTCCTGAACGACAATCTTGCGGCATTGCCGACCCAGTTCAGGACCACGCGTAA
>CAZSJE010000313.1:0-1784 GCA_964606835.1 uncultured Sphingorhabdus sp. | reverse complement strand
AGCCTGCCATGAAGGCGGCAGGAATGGCTTCATCGCCATGGACATCCATCGCCCAATGCACGCCGCTCTCGTCCATGGCGTTGCGGATGGCGAGCACTTCGGGGCTTTTCTCAGCGGATGGCTCGGCCCATTCGCGGTTCAGGTTTACCCCGACAAAATTGGTGCGCAAATGGCCGCGACGCGACCCGTCCGGATTGCAATTGGGCACCACATGCAGGCGGCATTTTTCGAGGAGCTTCCGCGCATGCGGGTCGGCGGGGTCGGTCAGCATGTCGAGCGCGCCTTCCATCCACCATTCCGCCTGCGTCTCGCCCGGATGCTGGCGCGCATAGAGCCAGACTTGGGTCTCGCCCTCGCCCAATTCCAGACAGTCAATCGACTGGCCCTCCAGCGAAGTGCCAAGGCAACGATAATCGACACCCTCCACCCCCGCGACCTCGGACACCAGGTCGTGATGGCGTTCCATTGAGTAAGGCGCGAAATAGGCGAGCCATGCAAGGCCGCTGACCGGCGTGTAACGGATGGTCAGCGTACCGCCATCTGCATCCTTGTCGTAACTCGTGTCGGTGCGCGCCCAATAGTCGCGGTCTTCGGACACGCAGGCACGATAGTTCGGCCAGCCGCCGGGATAGGCGCTGCCCTCCAACCCGGTGATTTTCAGCGTCACTTCCTCGCCCGGCGTCGCTACCAGCCGGAAGTGGAACCATTGCGCAAACTCCGCATCCTTGTCCTTGCGGATCGACAATGTTGCGCCCGCGCCTTCGATGGAACGGACGACGATGTTGCCGCTGTCGAAAGCGGCGTTGATGCTTTGGATGGTCATGCACGGCCTCTTAACGGCGTGCGGCGAAAAATAAACCGCTTAGGGATGCGTATTGACAAATGCCCATAAGTTCGCTATATGTTCCTGCGTTCTTTGAAAGCGCGTTCGTTAGATCGCGCGCGTGAAGACTGTCCATTGGGCAGGTGTTTTTTGCTGGGACGATGGCGCCTCGGCAACAGGGCCAATATTGTCCATGCGTTGCCAGCGCGGCTTTGGCATGAAAGTGTTCAGGCGAGACTTTAGTGAGACCTTTGACGGTAATCCAAGGTTTTTCGACTTCTTTGCTAGTCGACAGGATCAAGGCACCGTAAGCAATTTTCCCGATTCGCCGGGGAAGTCCTGAAACAACGCCGCCGCCAGTTTCGATGCGGCAATGCCCGGTTGCGCGGCAGGGGATTTGGGGCTCGCGCTCTGGCTGGCGCGCCCTTCCCAGATGACCAGCCGGTCGCTGCGGCGGAGCAACCGGACGCGCAGGGTCGTCTCCACCCGCTCGCCATTGCCGCCGCCCAGGTTGATGCCGACGCCAAGGCCCACGCCCGAACCATAGCTTCCGGTTGAGCCGCCGACACCCACCGAAACCGGCGAACGCGCCTCGTCTTGGATTTTCAGCACATCGACCGCGACCTCGGCAATTACGGCGCTGCCATCGAATTTCTCGGTGTAGCCGACGCGCTGCATCTCGCGGGCAACGGCGGCGAGGTAAGGCGACAGCGAAAGTCCGTCTGCTCCCTTGGCATCGCCCGCTGCGCTCACGGCATAGCTGCCATTGCCATAGTCTATGCCCTCGGCCACGCGGTTGAAACGAGTGACCTCGACCGGACCGGTCGGGACCACGCAGCCCGCAAGAAGCAAGGGAGCGATGCAAAGGACGAGCGGCGCGATGATTTTCATGGGGGCCGGTTTAACCCCGACAAGATGAACCCGCAATGGCGCTTGACTTTCGGCCGACTCCTCCATAGTG
>CAZSJE010000312.1:0-1789 GCA_964606835.1 uncultured Sphingorhabdus sp. | reverse complement strand
GCGCTCGACAAGCAGATCGCAGGCATCAAGGAACAGCTCGACCAGGCGACCAACCTGCGCAAGGAAGCCGAAGCGATCAAGGCGGAATATGAGGCGAAGGCCAAACAGGCCGCTGCCGATGCAGAAGCCATGAAGGCACATGCCGAAGACGAGGCCAAGCAGATCGTGGCCAAGGCCAAATCGGACGCAACCGCTCTGATCGCCCGCCGCGCCAAATCGGCTGAGGAAAAGATTGCTGCTGCCGAGCGTGCTGCGGTGGCCGATGTGCGCGCAAAGGCGGCCAGCGCTGCTGCCGCTGCTGCCGCCAGCCTGATCGCTGCGCACCATGATGCCAAGGCCGACGCCGGGCTAATCGACTCGACCATCGCCCAGTTGAACTGAGCGGCTTGGGCCGCTCGGTCGCGCTAAAAGCGGATCATGATTTTCCGTGCCAGCGCGGGCGAGATGCTTTCGACGATCCGCAACAATTTGGTCATGCCGACATTGGCTTCGTTGGCGTTGGTTTCCATGGCATCGACGATTTGCGCCGCGCAATCCTGCGGGCTCAGTTTTTTAGAAGTGCGCCCAGCGGTCATTTTGGTCTCGACGACCGGCGGCAACACCTCAAGCACATGCACCGTCGTATCCGCCATTTGCGCACGCAGCGCCAGCGTATAGCTGCGCAAGCCCGCTTTGGTCGCGCAATAGATCGGCCCGCCCGCGCGTGGGGCGATGGCCAGCCCCGAAGTCACATTGACAATCATCGCCTCCGGCCGGGCTCTCAGCACCGGCATTAACCCTGCAATCAGATGAATCGGCGCGTTGAGGTTGGAGAAGATCACTCGGTCATTGTCGGCCAAATCGGGCGGAGCGATGCGGAAATCATGGTCGCTGCCGACACCGGCATTGTTGATGAGAACATCAATCTCACGCCCCGCGACCGCATCCAATATCGCATCCACACCAGCTTTGGTCGAAAGGTCCGCAGCAATGACTTCATATCCTGCTGTCTTGGCTGCCTCTATGCGTTCGGGGGTTCGCCCGGTGACAATCACCTCCGCGCCCTTGGCTTTGAGCTGCCCCGCCAGTGCACGCCCGATCCCGTCGGTGCCGCCGGTCAACAATATGGTTTTTCTGGAAAGTTGCATCTACTGTCCTCCCAATGTTCATTTTGAGTAGCATTTAGCAACCTGATGTCAAAGGCCGACCGTCCGGACCAGCCCAACAGCGCCTCCCGCTTTAACGAGGAGGCGCAGACCTATGCCGTCCGCGGCGCGGATCAGCCCGATCTGGAGCGTGGCATCGCGGCGATCCGCAATGTCTGGAAAACGCTGCCGACCAAGCCCGGCGTGTACCGCATGCACGATGCGCGCGGCGATGTGCTGTACGTGGGGAAGGCAAGGGCGTTGCGGAACCGGGTGACCAACTACACGCAGGTTGAGCGGCTGCCCAACCGGCTGCGACGGATGGTAGCACTGACTCGCAGCATGACGGTGGTGACGACCAATAGCGAGGCCGAGGCGCTGCTGCTCGAGGCGCAGCTGATCAAGCGGTATCGGCCCGCGTACAACGTGTTGCTGCGCGACGACAAAAGCTTCCCTTATATCCTGCTGCGCGCCGACCATGATTTTCCCCGCATCCACAAGCATCGCGGGGCAAGGCGGCATAAGGGCGAATATTATGGGCCGTTCGCCAGCGCCGGTTCGGTCAACCAGACGCTGAACGCGCTCGAAAAGCTGTTCCTGCTGCGCAGCTGCACCGACAGTTTCTTCAACAATCGCGACCGCCCCTGTTTGCTCTACCAGATCAA
>CAZSJE010000311.1:0-1791 GCA_964606835.1 uncultured Sphingorhabdus sp. | reverse complement strand
CCCCATTATATGCACCAGATCATGATGGGCTGCTGGGACCGCTGCAATGCCGAAGGGCTGCGGCTGATTGCCCAGCCCGTGGATGTCGCCGACCCCAATATCGGCGAGCAAGTGCGCGGGATGGTGCGCGAGACGCATGTCGATGGCGTGATCCTGTCTTCGCCGGTCACCGATTGCGTTCCGGTGCTGAATGCGCTGGAAGCGCTCAACATTCCCTTTGTCAGGATTTCACCCGGCACCAACCATGCGCTGACCAGTTCGGTCTATATGGATGATGTGCAGGCAGCCGACGATATCACCACATATCTTATCAATGCAGGCCATCGGCGGATCGGCTTTATCGTCGGCCACCCGAATCACCTTGCCAGCGAGGACCGTCGGCGCGGCTATGCGCGGGCGTTGGAGCGTGCCGGCATAGCCTATGCCGAAGAGCTGGTTGCACCCGGCGAGTTTGATTTCGACAGCGGCAAGGCGGCAGCGGAGAAATTCCTGGCGCTAAAGAACCCGCCGACCGCGATTTTTGCATCGAACGACGATATGGCCTCTGGCGTGCTGGCGGTAGCACATCGCCACCATGTGCCGGTGCCCGAAATGCTCTCGGTAGCCGGCTTCGACGATACCACGCTGGCGCAGGTCGTCTGGCCGCCGCTGACCACGATCCGCCAACCGGTGCGCGAGTTAGCCGATACCGCCACCCAGCTGTTGCTCGGTGAGGGCGGGATTGAGCATCGACGTCTGCCGCATGACCTGATCTCGCGTGAATCGGTCGCACCTCCGCGTAGCAAACCGCTTATCCTCAAACAGAAAACGGAAACCCTATGAGCAACCTCCCCAAACCGCCTGCCACCCGCCCCTTGGGCAAAAGCGGCATCGAAGTTTCCAGTCTCGCGTGGGGCATGTGGCGCTTTGCCGGGCAGGATGTGGCGAACGCAACCGAGCTGGTCCACGCGGCCTTTGACGCCGGAATTACGCTGTTCGACACCGCCGACATTTACGGCTTTGGCGAACAGGGCTTTGGCGCGGCGGAGGAATTGCTGGGCGAGGTCTTTGCCGAGAATCCGGGTCTGCGCGACAAGATGGTACTGGCGACCAAGGGCGGGATCATGCCGCCCATCCCCTATGACCAGAGCCGCGCCTATCTGATGGACGCACTCGATGCGTCTTTGCGGAGATTGAAGGTCGATCATGTCGATCTCTGGCAGGTGCATCGCCCTGACATCTTGACGCACCCTGAGGAGCTGGCCCGGACGCTGGAGGATATGGTGCAAAGCGGGAAAGTGCGCAGCATCGGCGTTTCCAACTTCACCAACGCACATGTCGGGGCTTTGCGGTCGTTCCTGGCCATACCGATAGCCTCGACCCAGCCGGAATTTTCGCCGCTGCACATAGCACCAATCGAAAATGGCGAGCTCGATAAGGCAATGAAGCATGACATGGCTGTGCTTGCTTGGTCGCCTTTGGGTGGGGGCCGGATTGCCGATCCAAAAGACCAGCGCGAGCAGGCGGTCGCAGCGGCGCTCTCAGGCGTTGCTGCTGCGCATGGCGTATCACGTACTGCTGCCGCCTATAGCTGGATCATGGCGCATCCGGCGGGGATCATTCCCATTGTCGGCTCGCAAAAGCCCGCTCGCATTGCCGAGGCTGCCGATGCCTATAAAATCCAATGGACCCGCGCCGACTGGTATGCGGTACTGGTCGCTGCACGGGGAGCTCCGCTGCCATGACCGGCCAAAAAACAGATGGGCGTCTGGAAATCAGCTGGTTCTCGGCGCTGTGCGACGATGATTATGA
>CAZSJE010000310.1:0-1843 GCA_964606835.1 uncultured Sphingorhabdus sp. | reverse complement strand
TAGCGCATATTGGCGATGCCGCCTTCATAGAGCAGATCGACGATCAGCTTGGTTTCATGGAGGCATTCGAAATAGGCCATTTCGGGGGCATAGCCTGCCTCAGTCAGCGTTTCGAAACCGGCCTGGATCAGATGGGTGATCCCGCCGCATAGCACCGCCTGCTCGCCGAACAGGTCGGTCTCGCATTCCTCGCGGAAATTGGTTTCGATAATCCCGGAACGCCCGCCGCCGACCGCCGAGGCATAGGCAAGTGCTACATCATGAGCGTTGCCGGACACATCGCTGTGCACCGCGATCAGGCAGGGGACACCGCCGCCCTTCTGATATTCGCTGCGCACCGTATGGCCGGGGCCCTTGGGCGCGATCATGATGACGTCGAGATCGGCACGCGCCTCAATGAGGCCGAAATGGATGTTCAGGCCATGGGCAAAGGCGAGGGCCGCGCCTTGTTTCATATTGGCATGCAGGTCGTCGGCATAGATCGCCGCCTGATGCTCATCGGGGGCGAGGATCATGACGATGTCCGCCCATGCAGCCGCGTCGGCGTTGGAAAGCACCTTGAAGCCCGCGCCTTCGGCTTTCGCCGCAGTTGCCGAGCCGGGGCGCAACGCAATGGCGACATCCTTCACGCCCGAGTCGCGCAAATTCTGCGCATGCGCATGGCCCTGGCTGCCATAGCCGACAATCGCAACCTTCTTGTCCTTGATCAGGCCCAGATCCGCATCGGCGTCATAATAAACTTTCATAGCACTTCCCTCTTTGGTGAAACCGTCACCCTGAATTTGTTTCAGGGTCCATTTCGCCTCTCTACCCGTCGGTCTTTTGGAGAGATGGATGCTGAAACAAGTTCAGCATGACGTTGTTGTTTAACGAATAGCTTGCGTCAACTCGCTCCCGACCCGCGCATTAAGCCGACAATCCCGGTGCGGCCGACCTCTACCAGCCCCAGCTCGCGCATTAGCGCCACAAAGGTATCGATCTTGTCCGGCCCGCCGGTGATTTCAAAAATGAAGCTGGATACCGTCGCGTCGATCACGCGGGCGCGATAGATATCGGCCAGCCGCATCGCCTCCACCCGCTTGTCGCCTGTGCCCGACACTTTGACCAGCGCCAGCTCGCGTTCGACATGTGGCCCAGCGTCGGTCAGGTCCGTGACCTTGTGCACGGGGATCAGCCGTTCGCACTGGGCAATGATCTGGTCGATCACCTGCGGCGGGCCTTTGGTCACAATGGTGATGCGGCTCGTGCGGTGATCCTCGGTAATGTCGGCCACGGTTAGGCTGTCGATATTGTATCCGCGCGAGGTGAACATCCCCGCGATCCGCGCCAGCGTGCCTGCCTCATTGTCGACGGTCAGCGTCAGAACATGCCGTTCGGCGATTTCTTGCTTTATGTGCATGTTTACACCAGCGCCTTTGCTTCGTCATCCATAGTGCCGGAGACGTCGTCCGAATGGAGGATCATGTCGGTGTGCGCCGCGCCGCTGGGGATCATGGGGAAGCAGTTCGCGTCCTTTTTCACGCGGCAATCAAACATCACTGGACCTTTATGGGCCAACATTTCGGCAATCGCGTCGTCCAGCTTGGCGGGATCGTCGCAGCGTATGCCTTTCCAACCATAGGCCTCTGCCAATGCGACAAAATCGGGCAGACTGTCCGAATAGCTTTCCGAATAGCGGCTTTCATAGGTTAGCTGCTGCCATTGGCGCACCATGCCCATCCATTCATTGTTGAGGATGAAGACCTTTACGGGCAGGCGATATTGCGTGGCAGTGCCCATTTCCTGAATATTCATCTGGATTGAGGCTTCGCCGGCAATGTCGATGACGAGTGCATCCGGATTG
>CAZSJE010000309.1:0-1846 GCA_964606835.1 uncultured Sphingorhabdus sp. | reverse complement strand
CGCTAAAGGAGCGCGCCTACCCAGATGCGGGGCACCATAAGCTGCCGCAACCCGTGCCCAGATGGCGGAATTGGTAGACGCACCAGCTTCAGGTGCTGGCGCTCGCAAGGGCGTGGAGGTTCGAGTCCTCTTCTGGGCACCATTTCCTTTTTTGCGAGTGTTGCGCGCGTCACTGGAGACAATCTCCACGCGAGTCTTTTGTTTGTCGGCGTCCGCCGACGGGCGAGGTTCGAGTCCTCTTCTGGGCACCATTTTTCCTTTAGTGATCTGGTTCACTGCATTTTTGAGTCTTTTGGCGCTTCCAGCCTGGATAGCTGCAGGTTTCGCCAAAGTGGATATGCTCGGTTCGTTTCCTAATAAATAATATTAGACTTTGAAATATTAGCCCCCTTTTAGCCGCTATGGGATTGATTGCACTGGCCGGTGCCTGACATAGCCCGTTGCCTATCTGCATCAGGACGGCAAACATGAAAACAACGGCCCGGGCGGTGGTCATCGGCGGTGGTGTCGTCGGGGTCAGCACCTTGTATCATCTGGCCAAAATGGGCTGGGACGATGTCGTCCTGTTGGAGCGAAAAGAACTGACGTCGGGTTCCACATGGCATGCGGCCGGGCTGTTGCCGCTGTTCAACCTCAGCTATTCAGTCGGCAAGCTGCACCAATATTCGGTTGGGCTGTACCCGACGCTGGAGGAAGAGACGGGCCTGCACGCCGGGTTTTCGCAAGTAACCAACATCCGCTTGGCGACGACCCGCGACCGGATGGATGAGTATCACTACTACGCTGGGGTCGCGCGGACAATTGGGGTCAGTGTCAATTTCCTGTCGCCGGACGAGGTGAAGGCGATCTGGCCGCTGGCCAATATGGACGGGGTGATTGGCGCGATCCAGCATCCCGACGATGGCTATATCCAGCCTGCGGATTTGACGCAGGCCTTGGCAAAAGGTGCCCGGCAACGCGGGGCAACAATTTATCGCAACACCACCGTTACCGGGATTAGCCAGCAGCCGAACGGCGAATGGCTGGTTTCGACCGATCAGGGCAAAATCACGTGCGAGCATGTCGTAAGTTGCACCGGCAATTTCGCACGGCAGACGGGCGCTATGGTTGGCCTCGATGTCCCGGTTATTCCGGTTGAGCATCAATATATCGTCACCGAACAGCACCCGGCGATTATGGAGCGCCGCGCGAAGGGCCTGCCCGAAATGGGCGTGCTGCGCGAGTCCGATGCGAGCTATTATATGCGTGAGGAAGCGGGTGGACTGCTGCTGGGGCCTTATGAGGTTGGCGCGCCTGCTTGCTATGTCGATGGGCCAGCGGCGAACAGCGAATATGAGCTGTTCCCCGACGCGCTCGAGCGGCTTGAGCCATACATCCTCGCCGCGATGCACCGCGTGCCTGCCTTTGGTGAGGTGGGCATAAAGAAAGTCTATAATGGCGCGATCGCATATACACCGGACGGGTCGCCAATTGTGGGACCGGCATGGGGCCTGAAAAACTTCTGGCTCAACGAAGGCCATAGTTTTGGGGTGACCGCAGCAGGAGGCGCGGGTTGGCAGTTGGCCCATTGGATTGTCGATGGTGAACCAACCATCGACATGATGGGCGTCGATCCGCGCCGCTTTGGCGATTATGCCGGGCGCGGTTTCCTGATCGAGAAGAATGAAGAAGCCTATGCCAAGGTCTTCACGGTCCACTATCCGGATGAGGAACGCGAAGCGGGTCGGGCACTGCGCCGCACGCCCTGCTACGACCGGATGAAGGATTTGGGCGCGGTGTTTGGCAGCGTCTTCGGCTGGGAACGGCCCAACTGGTTCGCGCCGCCGGGTTATGCGCTGAGCGAGGC
>CAZSJE010000308.1:0-1857 GCA_964606835.1 uncultured Sphingorhabdus sp. | reverse complement strand
GGCTTGTGCGTGGGAGCGGCGCTTAGCTGCACCGCGCAGCCCGCTCCAAGCTTTGCGCCGATGGTCACTGCCCCGATTCCGGCGGTGGTTGCGGCAGCGGGTCTGGCCGAACCCGTTAGCACAGCCCCCCGCACCACATTCTGGATTTCCGGTCCCGCTTCGCAAGGCGCACTGCTCACCGGGCGCGTACCCGACGGCGCTGTGTCGCTCAGCCTGGACGGCAAAGATGTGAAAGTCGAAACCGACGGCTTTTTCGTCTTTGGGCTTGATCGCGATGCCGGGCCGACGAGTAAACTGGTCGCAACCTTGCGCGGTGGTGGCAAGGTCGAGCATCTCCTTTCGGTGACGCCGTTCAAATGGGCACTATCCTATGTGAACACACCCGCCACCGGCGGCGCGAAGAATGAGGCCGATCTGGCCGCGCGCCGCCCCGGCGAGCTGGCCCAGATCGGAGCGGCGCGGGCCAAGACCACTGACGCAAAAGGCTGGCGGCAGGAAATGGCCTGGCCGGTCAAATATTGGACGATTCCGGGCGGTCGGATTTCCGGCCAGTTCGGGCGGCAGCGTTTTTACCAGGGAAAGCCGGGCAGTCCGCATGGCGGCCTTGATATCGCGGCGGCCAGCGGCACGCCTTTTTATGCGCCAGCGGACGGTGTGGTGGTGCTGGCGGCGAAAGATATGCCTTTTACGCTGGAGGGGCATTTGCTGCTGATCGACCACGGCAATGGTTTGAACAGTGCATTCCTCCATTGCTCGCAGCTGTCGGTGTCCGAGGGCGAGACGGTGCGGCAGGGGCAATTGCTGGGCAAGGTCGGGATGACCGGGCGCACGGCTGGCGCGCATCTGCACTGGGGGTTGCGCTGGAAGGATGCACGCGTCGACCCGCTGCGGCTGGTGCCAAAACCGCCTGCGCCCAAAGCAGTGCCCAAGAAAAAACCCTAGTTCAGCCGCTTCATCCGGATCGCGGGGCCGTCGTTGAAACTCACCAGATAGCTGCCCATCGAAGCCTTGCGTATGCGGACCTTGGCCCCTGCGCGCGGTTCATTGTTCAGCACTTTGGTATCGACTTGCTGCCAGCGCGCGCCATCCTCCAGCACGACGGTCAAAATCCCGGCGCGGTTCGCCGTGACCGATTTGACCACGGATTCAATCTCGGCCACATCGTCATCTCCGCCGCCGAAGATTTTGAGCTTTGGAATGTCAAAGCCGAACAGACCGCGCTGCGCTTCCTTGACCGCTGCCTTGTCGGTCATCACGATTTCTTCGGATTTCTGCGCCTCATCAAGCGCAGCGACCTTTTCATCATAGCAGGCAAGCCGGGCCTCGGCATTTTCGATCGCGCGGCAGGAAACGACATCCTCGAACGCTTTGGGTCTTGCCAGGCCTGGGTCCTTGTCGTTCTTGGCCGCCAGCGTCGCCCCAAGGCCAAGCGTGCCGAGCACCGCAAAAGAAAGCAGAATATGTCGTGCCATGAAAATTCCTCCAGATAACCCGCCAATACGGGATCGTCCCCGCGCCTTGCAAGCAATGGCGATTCGCGGGCTATAGCGGGACTACAGACTGTGTCATTTTGGTAACAGCGACCGAAATTATGTTCGAAGCCCAAGCAAAAGCTTTGCTCCGCGCGCCAAAATCCGCCACTTGTTCCCGCAATCTGGGCTGGGGAGCCTTCACCGTTTTCGTCCGAAACCGGCGGTTTTCCGTGCAGAGAAGCTTAATCAGGTGCGTCCGACCCGGGAGGGAATCGGTCGCGCCATTCTTTGATAGGGGCTCAAAACGTGAAAACTGCACGTCTTAGCAAATTCAAATATGCCGCAGCGCCGCTCGCGCTCGGCCTCGCGCTGATCTCGGCGCCGT
>CAZSJE010000307.1:0-1875 GCA_964606835.1 uncultured Sphingorhabdus sp. | reverse complement strand
TGAGGCTATCGGCTTTCTCGTTCCTGCCTTTCTGACACCACTTACCGCTGCATTTCTGCATGGCGGGCTGATGCATGCCGTGTTGAACATGGTCATGTTGCTGCTGATCGGCAAAATGGTGGAACGCGTTCTGGGTGGCGGTATCTATCTCTTCCTGTATCTGGTCGGGGCCTATGCGGCCGCTGGTACGGAATGGCTGGCGGCGGTGATGCAATGGCCGATGTCGGCCGACATGATGGCGCCCGCCATCGGTGCAAGCGGCGCGATCTCCGCGATTATCGGTGCCTATGTCCTGTTGTTCCCGAACGCGCAGCCAAAGGCATGGGGACCTATCCCTGCTAATATCGCCAGACCGTTACATCTGACCCTTGCCTGGGTGGCGCTTAATCTTGCTTTGGGATTTGTGGGACCCGGTCTTGGCATCGGTATTGCCATCTGGTCGCATATCGGCGGTTTTGTAGCGGGCCTGTTTCTGGCGAGGCCCTTGCTTTTGTGGCGTTACCGCAAAGCCTGACATACCGCAGGCGGAGCGCCGCATAAAGCGGCGCCCGGCACAGCATTATTCCTGTGGCTGCAGCAATTTGTGCAGATGCACGACCACATATTTCATTTCGGCATCGTCCACCGTCTTTTGCGCTGCCCCGCGCCATGCCTCTTCAGCCGAGGCATAGTCTGGAAACATGCCGACGATGTCGAGCTTGTCGAGATCCGTAAATTCCAGTGTCTGCGGGTCTTTGACCCGGCCCCCGAACACCAGATGCAATTTTGCTTCGTTCAAATTCTTGCCCCTTAATCCTTCTTTTTGGCCGCTTCCGTAGCAGCCGCGCCGGCGGCCTTTACCGCTTCTGCTGCTTTGCTGACAAGGTCCCTGAATTGGTCACGCACTGCATCGCCGTTCAGGCCCAGGCTATCCACCTTTTCCTTGCCGGCCGACTTTGCGGCCTTCGCCATTTCCTTGGCCTTTTTATTCAGCTTCTTGCCCGTCTTGCCCATCAATTTGGTTTCCCGCTCTGTGCGGGGCAGGAGGGCGCCGATAATCGCACCAATGGCGACACCGCCCAGCACGATGGCGAGCGGGTTTTTATCGATGCCCTGTGATGTTTTCTGGGCAGCTTTATGCGCATAGTCGCGCGATTGCTGTACACCGCGTGCGGCGGCCTCACGGCCCTTTTCATAAGCGTCTGCGGCCTTTTCACGGGCAACCGTGCTTTTCTTGCTTGTCGTGGCCTTGGCCGTTGCCAGACCTTCTTTCGCGTTTTGGGTCGCGGTCTTTATGCTGTCGCCGATCTTGCTCATGGTTTGTTCCTGTCTCAGTTGCCGTCAGGCAAGTTGCTTTTACTCTTTCGCAGCTTTGAAAGCCAATTGGAAATAGGACGGCGCGCGGCAAATAAAATTGCCCCCAAACCGACTGCACCGATTAGCGGTGCATTTTTGCGGGCAAGTTGCGCGGCGTCTTCGGATACCTTCACCGCTTGCGTTTTTTTTCGGTGCAAAAAGCGCCGGATCTGGTTGCGCGGATGAAGGATATCCTGCGCAACCTCAACGGTTCCACGCAGCTTGCGCCTCAGATTACGGCGTTCCGCGTCGGACAATATCACCGACTTCCGGTCTGTCACCTCAGGGTCCTTAGGTAATAGGGTCGTCATCGCGTTCAATCTCCGGGAAGTAAACCTTCCTCAGCCATTTTCGTGCCTTCAACCCGCATATTATTCCAATAAGGATGAACGTTGCCGTAACCGACAAAGTCGCCCATCCCGGACCGATCAGGGGCGATAATGTCAGGACCAGCCCGATGACGAGCGCAATAGCAGCCCCGCTAAATGCGAAGGCCGCTATGGCGCCGAAACGGAAGGACCATCGCAGGACATGGCGGCT
>CAZSJE010000306.1:0-1881 GCA_964606835.1 uncultured Sphingorhabdus sp. | reverse complement strand
TTCGGTCCGGCGCCGCCCAATCCGCCCGCAGCGCCCAAGGCGAGCCGTGAGGAGCAGCGTTTCAATCGCTATGATCGCAACCGCGACGAACTGGTGTCACGGCTTGAGATGATGTCGAGCCGGACCAAGGATTTTCGGAAACTCGACAAGGACGGCAATAATTTGCTGACCTTCGAGGAATGGGCCGCAGCTACGGGCGAGCGTTTTGCCAAGGCCGATGGCAATGGCGACAAGCTGCTGACGCGCAAAGAGTTTGCGGGAACGCGGCCTAAGCGGTCGCCAGCGCCAAAATGTCGCTGCTAACGCTACCATCTCGTCATCCTGAAACAAGTTCAGGATGACGACAGGATTGGAGCCCTTGTTCGGCGATCCAGCAGACAAGGTCGGCGCGGGCGCGGTTGGTGTAGAAGGCCTTGCGCTCCTTTTTGTGCACTTTACCAGTCGGGGGCGGGAACAGGCCGAAATTGATGTTCATCGGCTGATAGCTCTCCGCCTCGGCATCGCCAGTGATATGGCCAAGCAGCGCACCGAATGCAGTCGTTACAGGCGGCATTACAAAAGCCCGCCCTGACAGTTCATACGCCGCCATGATCCCGGCCATCAAGCCTACCGCAGCGCTTTCAACATAACCTTCGCATCCGGTAATCTGCCCGGCAAAGCGGATATGCGGCGCGTTTTTCAGCCGCAGCTGCCGGTCGAGCAAAATCGGTGAGCGGATGAAAGTGTTGCGGTGCAGACCGCCCAGTCGCGCGAATTCCGCCTTTTCCAATCCCGGTATCGTGCGGAACAGCTCGACCTGAGCCGCATGTTTCATCTTGGTCTGGAAACCGACCATATTCCAGATCGAGCCCTGCTTGTTGTCTTGCCGCAACTGCACCACTGCATAGGGCCAGCGCCCGGTTTTTGGGTTATCCAGGCCAACCGGCTTCATCGGACCAAATCGCAAGGTCTCTACCCCGCGCTCTGCCATCACCTCGATCGGCATGCAGCCTTCGAAATAGGGTGTGTCTTGTTCCCAATCTTTGAATTCAGCCTTGGGCGCGGCGAGCAACCCAGCGTGGAACGCGAGATATTGCTCCTTGTCCATCGGGCAGTTGATATAGTCTTTACCGTCACCCTTATCCCAGCGACTGGCATACCAGGCGATGTCCATGTCGATGCTGTCACGATAGACAATAGGCGCAATGGCGTCGAAGAAAGCGAGGCTGTCCTGCCCGGTCGCGCCAAGAATGCTATGGGCCAGCGATTGCGCGGTCAGTGGTCCGGTGGCGACGATGGTCAGACCTTCGGCAGGCAGCGTATCGAGCCTCTCCCTTACGATTTCCAGATTGGACAGGCCGGACAAAAGCCGGGTGACTTCGCTTGAAAACACATCGCGGTCTACGGCCAATGCCGACCCTGCCGGAACCTTCGCCACTTCGGCAGCGCGCATCACCAGCGAGTCGAGCGTTCGCATTTCCTGATGCAGCAAGCCCACAGCATTATTCTCCGGATCATCTGAGCGAAAGCTGTTCGAGCAAACCAATTCAGCCAGTCCATCGGTCTGGTGCGCCGGAGTCATATCGCCGCCTCCGCGCATTTCGGACAGCCGAACGCGAACGCCCCGCTTGGCAAGCTGCCAGGCCGCTTCGCTACCCGCAAGGCCGCCGCCGATGATATGGACTTGGTAAGTCATATTTTACACTTCTCACCGGTTCGCCTCGATCATAGTCGAGAGGCCCTTCCGGTCGGTACGGTGTCTCGACTTCGCTCGACACGAACGAAGTTGGGGTTGTTTGGAAGGCGCTTAGCAAATGGGCTTGCGACTGCACAGGCAAAAGGCAAAAAGCAGCCCATGCAACAGGACCTAGCCCATAAACGCCCATTCCTTGTCGCCAGCCT
>CAZSJE010000305.1:0-1889 GCA_964606835.1 uncultured Sphingorhabdus sp. | reverse complement strand
GGCAGTTTGGCGACCGCGCTATACAATGTGCGGGCAATCGCGCGCACATCCGGGTCGGCAGGAAGCAGTCGGTCGGGATGGAGCGATAGCGGCTTTGGCATGTTACAATCCTTGGGTCCTGGCCCAGGCAAGGAAAAGCTCGGGCCATGCCTCCACGGGCTTGCCTATGGCTTTCCGCAAACCAAAGCCATGCCCGCCATGGGCAAAAAGATGCATCTCAACCGGGATGTTGCGCGCTTTCAATGCCGAACGCAGCAAGAGCGCATTGTCCACCGGGACAATATCGTCATCCTCGGCATGCAGGATGAAATGCGGCGGTGCATTTTCCGGGATGTTGCGATGCGGCGAATGCGCCTGCTCAAGGGCGGCATCGGCATTGGCTCCGATCAGCTTTTCACGGCTGCCGCCATGGGCATAAGGTGCCGACATGCTGATGACTGGATAGATCGGGGCCGCAACAAAGGGGCGCGCTGAAAGCCGGTCTGCCCTGTCCACTGCGGTGTAGACAGGTTGGGCAAATCTTCCCGCAAGGTCGGCACAGGCATGGCCGCCTGCGGAAAAGCCCATTGCTGCCACCCGTTCGGGATCGACGCCAAAATCCGATGCGCGGTGACGGATCACCCGCAAGGCCCGCTGCATATCCTGCAGCACAACATCGGGACCCGCCGCCCAGCCTTCGCCGGGCAAGCGGTAGAAAAGGACAAAGACGGTAAACCCGCGCGCCGACAGCCATCGGCCCAGTTCATAGCCTTCCTTGTCCACGACAACCCAGCGATAGCCACCGCCGGGGGTGATCATGATTGCAGCACCATTGGGTCGTAAGGGTCGAAATACCGCCATACGCGGACGGCTTATCCCGAGCACTGCGCGGTCGGTGAGTTGCGGGTCGGATGAGCGTTCATTGACTGTCTCGGTGAGCGGCAAGGCGGGGGTGCCCGGGGCACCTTGTGGCCAGAGATCGATCGTTTCCGTCGGCTGCGGAAGCCCGGCAGGCAAAGCGCTGCTAGTTTCGGGAGGAGGCGTTTGCGCCAGCGCCGGTACTACTGCGCCAGCCGCCAACCCCGCCGCGATGATCGTCCGCCGGTCTATATTCATGGCAACGCCTCGTAGGTGAAATCGCGGAACCGCACCGTGCCCTCACCCGCCGCATAGATCGCAGGTCGCAGCGAGAGGAAATCATAGGCAACATTGTGGTGATAGCCTGACACTTCCATTTGCACATCGAATTTGCGCCAGCTCTTGCGTCCGTCGTCACTGGTGTGGATCGTTAATATGTTACGGTCATTGGTCAGGCGGATAGACAATATGTTCGTCGTTACATCTGCGGCTTCACGCTGGCCCGGAATGGCACCACGTGGACGTTGCAGACCATAACGGTGCATCATCAGTCCCTGCGCATTCAGTCCCAGTCCGGCGTAGAGACGTCGGTTGTAGTAAAGAAGAAGGCCGCCTTCCGAGCCCGGTTCAATGTCGATGTCCACGGTCACGCGGTATCCCTGATCCCCGGCGATGCAGCACAGGGGCGAGCAATCGGACGGTGTTTTTCCTTTGCCCGCAATTTCCAGCACGCCGCTCATGCGTGTCAGCCGCTTGGCCTCGTCCGGTGCAGGATCGTAGAAAGCCCATAATGTCCCCATACGATCGACGGTGAAATCGTCGGAGAGCGGCATTCCATGTGGCTGAGGGCCAAGATCGAGCGGTTTGGCCATTGGCTTGGACAGATCGCCGCCCAAGGGAACAGGCCAGCCATCGTCGGCCCATTCAATCGGCTCGAGCAGCGCCTGTCGCCCCAATGTCCAATAGCCATTTTCATAGCCGTGATACATCATCCACCATTTACCACCCGGCCCCGCAAACAGCGTTGCATGGCCGCGTGACCACCATTTCTC
>CAZSJE010000304.1:0-1910 GCA_964606835.1 uncultured Sphingorhabdus sp. | reverse complement strand
AACCGGGCGGGCGCCTCCGCCGTCTCGGTCTGGGCCCGCTTTGCGCAGCCATCGCGGCTTGTGTGGGCGGCCGACGACGAAGCGGCCAAGCAGGCTGCGCTGGCGATTTCGGGAGCCGCCCCGACCCTGCTCAATGGCGCGCTGGCGCATATGGCGCATGACGATGACGTGCTTGATCTGTGGGAGCTCGGTTTCTCGCTTACATATGGCGCTGAATTGCGCGCCGAGCGGAGCGACCGCCCGGCCTCAGTGGTGCAGTTCGACCCCGATCGCTACCGCCTATTCGCAAAGGCCGCGCTGTTGCACACACCGATCGCCAACCGTGTGGATGAGGATGGCAAGGTGCATCTGCTCGCCGATCCCGAGGGCCGGATAGCGGCGGAGAAGAAGCGCTGGCCTGCCTTGCGCCGTCGCGGCAAATTGCTGACCATGGCGCGGCTGGGCAAGGCGGCCTTCACCTATGCGGGCGGGATCGATTATCTAGCGTGGAAGATCAATCGACACGCGGGGACAAAGATCGAGATCAAGCCGTGGCAGCGCAAATGGCCGCTGGTGGCGGCGCTGTTCCTGATGCCGAAGCTGCTGCTTAAAGGTTCGGTGCGTTAATCGCGGAACCAGAGAAAAAGTGCACAACCTGCTGATAGTGCGGAGCCGGTCCACAGGCTGAAAATCCCATAATGCGCAAACAGCGCAGCCCCAAGCGCTGCTCCGGACACGAGGCCCAGCCAAAGCAGCAGAAAAGGCAGCCAAGTCAGGCGCTCCCCGCCCGTCAGCAGGGCGGCAAGACCCTGTCCGATCTTGACCAACGCGCCGGTCATATAAGTGAGGCCGAAAGAGACGCTGCCGTCGCGTTCGAACAGCGTGTTTTCTAAACCCATGCAAAATGCGACGAGGCACAGGGCCGCCGCCATCCAGCCTGAAAGCGCCACCCATGGCGCGACGAAAAGCAAGGCAGCCATTGCCGACAGCAAGAGCACCTGCCGTCGCTGGTTGCTCAAAACAGCGCGACGCCCGACCGACGACCCCCCCGTCACGCCCAGCACGAAACTGACCAGCAGCAATGCTACCAGGATGACATAGGGGGACTGCTCAGCGATACCAATGCCAAGCCGCGTTGAATTGCCGCTCATGAAAGAGACAAAAAAGCCGCCACTCGACAGGAATCCTACTGCATCGATCAGCCCGGCAAGCATTGCCAAGACTACGGCAAGATAGCGGTCATTTCGAGTGAGCGATTTCATGACGGCGGGAGTTTAAATAATTCCCACTGCCTTCCCCGCCCGCTCAAACCGGCCCAAAATATCCTGCACCTGCTCGCTCGTATGTTCGGCGCAAAGCGAGCAGCGAAGGAGCGTCATGCCCGCAGGCGTCGCCGGCGGCCTTGCCAGGTTGACGTAAAGGCCCTCGGCAAGCAGCGCCTCCCACATCATGGCGCCGCGTTCCAGATCGGGCATGATCACAGCGATGATCGCCGATTGCGGCTCGTCAGTGCCCAGCTTGAACCCAAGATCGCGCAACCCCTTATGCAGCGTCTTGCTATTCTCCCACAGATGCGCGCGCTTGTTGCCGCCATGCATCAGTTTGCGGACCGAGGTGGCGCTGGAGGCCATTACGCTGGGCGGTAGCGCGGCAGTAAAGACATAGGGGCGGCAGACGAGACGGAGGATTTCGAACTTGGGATGGTTCGACACGCAGAAACCGCCGACGGTGCCAACGCTCTTCGAAAAGGTGCCGATGATGAAATCGACATCGTCGATGCAGCCCTGCTCCTCGGCAACGCCGCGGCCATGTTGTCCGATAAAGCCCATGCTGTGCGCTTCGTCGACCAGTACCATTGCGCCCGCTTCCTTGGAAATGCGGACCATTTCTTTCAGCGGAGCGACATCGCCCAGCATCGAATAGACGCCTTC
>CAZSJE010000303.1:0-1963 GCA_964606835.1 uncultured Sphingorhabdus sp. | reverse complement strand
CCGTGCCATAGGCCAAAGCCGCAATGGCCTGCGCCCCGCCCAGCCGCCAGATTTCATCGACGCCGGCGAGGTGCGCGGCCGCCATTACGGTCGGGTTGATCTCGCCCTGCGGCGTCGGCGTGACCATCACCAAGCGTTCAACGCCTGCAACCTTGGCGGGGATGGCATTCATCAGCACCGAACTGGGATAGGCCGCCCGTCCGCCCGGCACATAGACCCCCGCCGCATCGACCGCGCCCCAGCGCGCGCCCAGCCGCACACCCTGCTTATCGCGATAGTCGCGATCCTTGGGCAGTTGCGCCTTGTGATAGGCTTTGATCCGGGTAGCCGCGAGTTTCAGCGCGTCGCGCAGTTCGGGGGCCAGTGCCTTGTAGGCCGTCGCACAGTCCTCGGCGGAAATCTGCCAGCCTTCTTCGCTAAGGTCGAAACCGTCGAAGCGTTCGGTCAGTTCCAGCAAGGCGACATCGCCCCTCGCACGCACGTCGCGGATCGTGGCTTCGACCACGCTCGAAACGTCCGCTTCCGCTTCACGGCGACCATTGACCAGCCGGTCGAACCGCCGGTCGAAATCGGCCTGTTTTCCATCGAGCCTAAGCACTGACCGCACCCCGGAACTTGTCCACCAGTGCCGCCACGCGCGCATCGGTCTTGAATGCCGCACGGTTCGCGACCAGCCGCGCCGAAACCTTGGCGATCTGCTCGACTTCGACCAGCCCGTTTTCGGCGAGCGTCTTGCCCGATGAGACAAGGTCGACAATCCGGCTCGAAAGCCCCAGCAAAGGCGCGATTTCCATCGCGCCATTCAGCTTCACACATTCGGCCTGCACCCCGCGTGCGGCGAAATGCTTGCGCGTCAAATTTGGATATTTGGTGGCTACGCGGACGTGGCTCCAGCTGCGCGGATTGTCGGTCGCGGCCAGCTCGGCGGGCTCAGCCACTGAAATGCGGCAATGGCCGATGTTGAGGTCGACTGGCGCATAGAGCTCCGAATAATCAAATTCGTCGATCACGTCCGAACCGACGATGCCGATCTGCGCGGCGCCATGCGCCACAAAGGTTGCGACATCGAAGGCGCGCACGCGGATGACTTCAACGTCGGGATTGCTGGTCGCAAACATCAACGCCCTGCTGCTGTCGTCGAAGAACTCCGCCACAGGCTCTATCCCCACCGCCCGCATCAGCGGCAGCGCCTCGTCGAGGATTCGCCCCTTGGGGATTGCAAAGATCAGTTTTCCGGCCATTGTCGAGCGCGCGCTTTAGGGACCAAGACGGGAAAGGGCAATATGGCGGACGGATTGATGGACGATGCGCGTATCGAGCAAGGCATCCGCTGGCAGGCCGAACATTGTCGGCGAAACGGCGCGCCGGTGACTGGCCGGATTGTCGATGCTCAGGTTGCTCTGATGCAGCAGGACAGCGCAACGGGACGGCGCATTGCCAATTGGCCGGGCCTGCCGCTGGAGGATGCCATGCCGCTGCGGCTGGCGGGCGGCTTTTATCATTTGCTGTTGACGGGTGCGGACCATCGTCTGGAGCCGGTCTATCGCGGCGAAGTGACGGATCAAGCGGACGTGGACGCCATTGTAGCCGCCGTCACCGCCGATAATGACGCGCGCCTGCTCCCCTGGCTCGACGGCCCACCGCAGACAAACGAGGCGGGCCGCTCGGCGAGTTTCATGGCGGGTCTGATGTGGCTGTCTGGCAGGCTAGGTCCGCGTTTCGAGTTGAACGAACTGGGCGCGAGCGCTGGTATCAACACAATGATGGACCGCTATCATTATGACCTTGGAAGCGTCACGGCGGGGCCGCCAGCCTCGCCGATGCAGATCAGGCCCGAATGGCGAGGCTCGCCACTGTCCAACCATCCGGTGGAGATCGTGTCTATCCAGGGCTGTGACCAGGCACCCATCGACCTGTCGGACCCGGAAGCCGCATTGCGCGTCAAAAGTTATGTCTGGCCCGA
>CAZSJE010000302.1:0-1966 GCA_964606835.1 uncultured Sphingorhabdus sp. | reverse complement strand
GTCACCGACTGAATGAACCCCGGTTCCCTTGGCGGCTCACCCTTGGGCAGCGCGTCGACATTTTCCATGCCTTCGATCACATTGCCCCACACGGTATATTGCTTGTCCAGGAACGTCGCATCGTCGAAAACGATGAAGAATTGGCTGTTGGCGCTGTGCGGCGCGCTGGTGCGGGCCATGGATACCGCGCCGCGTACATGCGGCTCGTCATTGAATTCGGCCTTCAGGTCGGGCTTGGACGATCCACCCATACCCGTGCCATTGGGGCAGCCGCCCTGCGCCATGAAGCCGTCGATCACGCGGTGGAACTTCACCCCGTCATAAAAGCCTTCGCTGGCCAGCTCGACGATGCGCTCGACATGGCCGGGGGCAAGGTCGGGGCGCAGCTTGATCACGACATCGCCGGTCGAGAGATGGAGGGTGAGCGTTTCGGCCATTTCCGGGAATCCTTATTGAATGAAGTTGGTGCTGCCTTAGGCGCGCGAATCCAAAAGTAAATTGCATTTTGCCCCCGTGCGCCTAGGACGGCGGCAGGGCGGAGCCGAGTGCCAAGGGGAACGACGATGAGCAGCGAAACTGACATCCTTATCCCCGATCCCGAAACCCCCATCACGCTAGACGAGGACGACCGGCTCGATCCGGACTATGTCCGCTCCGTCCTCACTGCCGTCGAGGAGGGCAATCCAGACGAAGCCTATCGGCTAGCGCAGCCGCTGCACGTAGCCGACATTGCCGACCTGTTCGAGCTCACCCCGCGCGACGAACGCGCCGATCTTGCTGTGGCGCTTGGCGATTTGCTCAACGCCGATGTGCTGGCCGAACTCAACGATTATGTCCGCGAGGATTTGATCGATGCGCTCCAACCCGCTCAGGTGGCTGGCCTGGCCGAGCAGATGGACACCGACGATGCGGTGGCCTTGATCGAGGACATGGAGGAGCAGGACCAGCAGGCGGTCCTTGCCGAGCTCGATCCAGAGGACCGCGCGGTGATCGAGGATGCGCTGTCCTACCCGGAGGAATCCGCTGGCCGCATCATGCAGCGGGAGCTGGTCGCGGCACCCGAGCATATGAATGTGGGGCAGCTGATCGATTTCCTGCGGGAAAATCATGACCTGACCACTGAGTTCTGGGAAATCTTCATCGTCGATCCGCAGCACCGGCCGATTGGCACCTGCCGGTTGAGCTGGATCTTGCGCACGCCGCGCAACATATCGCTGTCCGATGTTATGAAGCGCGACCAGACGCTTATCCCGGTCGACATGGACCAGGAAGAGGTCGCGCTCCGCTTCCAGAAATATGCTTTGATCTCGGCAGCTGTGGTCGATGATGGCGGACGACTGGTCGGGGTGATCACGGCGGACGACATCGTGCATATCATTCAGGAAGAATCAGGCGAAGATATCCTGCTGCTGTCCGGTGCGGGCGACGGCGACATTAACGAGCCGATCGCCGACAGCTACAAGGCGCGGGTGCGCTGGTTGGTCGCGAACCTCGGCACGGCTATGGTGGCGAGTTTCATCATCGCCCAATTCGGCGCGGCGATCGAGACGATGGTGGCGCTGGCGATCCTGATGCCGATTGTGGCCTCGATCGGAGGCAATGCGGGGACGCAGACGCTGGCGGTCACGGTGCGCGCGCTGGCGACCAACCAGCTGACACAATCGAACACGATGCGGGCGATCTGGCGCGAGGTGCGCGTGGCAATGCTGATCGGTGCGACCGTGGCGGTGATTGCAGGACTGGGGGCATGGGCAGTCTTTGCCAATCCGATGCTGGGCGGAGTGATAGCAGCCGCGATCCTGTTCAACATCATGATTGCGGGGCTTTCGGGCGTAGCGATCCCGATATTGCTCGACCGGCTCGATCAGGACCCGGCGGTGTCGAGCAGCATTTTCGTCACCATGATCACCGATTCTATGGGCTTCCTGATTTTCCTGGGACTTGCGGTGTTTGCCGGTCTTGTCGG
>CAZSJE010000301.1:0-1968 GCA_964606835.1 uncultured Sphingorhabdus sp. | reverse complement strand
GGTGAGCGACAGGGTCGCGGACCGCCCGGGCGCGATATAGGCAAAGGGACTGCCGGAACGGTAGATGGCATCATAATAGACCTTGTCGGTCAGGTTGAGGACATTGACCCGCGCCTCCAGCCCCTCACGCAACTGCCACCGTGCAACCGCGTCGAAGCGCGTGTAACCGGGTACAAAGGCGGTGCCGGCCACCTGCGTGCCGCCATAGATCTTGCTTTGATGATAGACCTGCCCGCCAAGTTCGAACCGGTCGGTTACCGCATAGGTCGCGAGCAGGGACGCGCTGTGCCTGGGGATATTGGCAAAGGGCCGCCCCTCATTTGCGGCATTTACCGAATTGACCAGCTTGGCATCGGTATAGGTATAGCCGCCGAACAGATGCACCTTGTCGCCCAGATTACCCGCAACACCTAGCTCGACCCCGCGCGACCGCAACTTGCCCACCAGCTCGTAGACGCCGGGCGAGGTCTGCTCACGGGCATTTTGCTTGGTGATCTGGAACAGCGCACCTGTCAGCAGCAACTCGCCATTGAAGAGCTCGCCTTTTACGCCAACTTCCAGATTTTCATTCCGTTCGGGCTCCAGATTTTGGGTCACGGCGGCAAGGCCGTCATAGGCGATGCCGTTGCCGTCAATCTGCTCCCCGCTGGGGTTGGATGACGTGCTGTAGGACGCATAAAGACTGACCGCCTCGACCGGTTTGTACAACGCGCTTGCCTGCCAGTTGAGGAAGCTGACATTGTTGGCCAGCCGTTCGGGCTGCAATCCCGCCGCATTGCTGGCATCGGGGTTGAACAGGGCGATGTCGTAACTGTCGTACCGCGCGCCCAGCGTGACCGAGAATTTCGGCCCGAATTTGATCGTATCGATCAGATAGACGCCCGTTGATTCCACCCGCGTCTGCGTAGGCCCGGTGACGCCATCGACATAGGATGTCAGCGTCCCGTTCAACAACGGATCGGGGTTGAGCAGATTGCGGATGAATGGCGAGACCGACAGCACATTGCCATTGGCATCCTCGACAAAGGCGGAGGTCAGCAGGCGGTAGGCATCGACTTTCTCCAGCGCATATTCTGCGCCGAAGACCAGCGTATGCGCAAAACCCTCATTCCCAAGGCGAATGGTCGCATCGGCGAGGCTCGCCAGATAGCGTGTGTCGGAATAGCGCCGCTGCGCACCGGGCGCGACGGTGAACTGGTCCTCGGGCAGCAGCGTTCCTGTGGCGGGGCATGCGCCTGTTGCGGTGCGGGTAAAGCGGCAGACGGCGCCGACGGGCCCGGCCAGATAGCGGTTATAGGTCTCCCCATAGCGGGTGATACTGCGCAGCGCGAGCGCGTCTATCGGATCATATTCCACCGCAAAGGTGCCGATATCGGAGCCATTATAAAGAAAGTCGCGCCCGATCACGCCGTAAAAGTTATCGCGGTCGACCTTATAGGGCTGCTGCGTCGTGCTGTCGAACGGATGCCCCCAGTCCGGCACGCCATCGAGCCGGAAGTGGTAATAATCCGCCGTGACGAGCAGGCCGTTGACCGGGTTCCAGCCCAGCGCAATGGCCGTCCCCTTCTTCGTGCTTTCCACATAATCGCGGCCCGGCGTGTCGGCCTGATGGTAGAGCGTGTTGACCCGCAGCGCGAGGCTGTCGGTCAGCATGACATTGGCATCGATGGTGCCGCGATTGTGGTTTTCGGTCCCGATCGTTCCTTCGACAACGGCAAAGTCATTGCCGATCTGCGGCCGTTTTGACTGGAGGCTGACCAGCCCGCCAGTCGTCCCGCGCCCGCCGAAACTGCCCGAGGGGCCTTTGACAATTTCGATCTGCTCGACGCCGAAAATCTCCCGGCTGGATACGCCGGGGTCGCGCAGCCCGTCGATATAGACATCGTTGCGCGCCTCAAACCCGCGGATGAAGATACGGTCGCCAAAGGCATTGCCCCCTTCGCCTGTACCCAGGGTCACGCCGGGGGT
>CAZSJE010000300.1:0-1978 GCA_964606835.1 uncultured Sphingorhabdus sp. | reverse complement strand
AGGTGGGCGGAAAGCCAACGCGGAACTTTCTGGCACAATCGGTCGCGGCCTTTTTCGCCAATGGTGGCGGGCGGCTTTATGTCGCGCGGGTATTGGGAGCAGGCGCCAGCACAGCCAAATTCGAGCTGACCGCTGCGGCTGCAGTGGCCAATAAAAAGGCGTTGCTCGAGGCGCGCAACCCAGGCGGCGCCCAGATCGCCAATACGGCAGGGGTCAATTTCCGCGTTATTTTCCGGCTTGTCGAATTGGCCACCACCAAAAAACTGGCGCGCAAACAGATGCCAGGGACGATGATCAAGACCGGCAATACCGTCGAGTTTGTTGGCGTCTCAACGATTGCCGACAATGACGATGCAACGGTGATCCAGACGCTGAGTGTCGAGGTCTGGGACCCGGTTGGGCTGGTTTACGAAGCCAACGGGCTTGGCGTCCATGCGCGGCACCCGCGCTATATCAAGACGATCTTTGGCGAAAAGCCTCCATTGATGCGCGATGCGTTGACGAACCCGGTCAAGCTGACGCTGGGCGACCAGATGACCGAAGCAGAGATAGTGACCGCTTTGGTTGGCACAGGCAAAGAGCGCGTCGCTGAGCTGACCAGTGGCAGCGACGGCACTGGCGGACCATCGACCCCCGATGTCGGGAACGCTTTGAACCGGTTGCTCGCGCTTGAGGATATCTCGATTGTTGCAGCGCCTGGCCTGTCGTCTTTCTCGGACGCAGCCGCGTACAACCAGCTATTGATCGGCCATGCCGAGGCGCGGCGCGCCTATCGCATCGCCGTGCTCGACACCCCGCCCGACCAGGAAATCCAGAATGTGGTCGACATCAAGGGCAAGATCGACAGCACGAAGGCCGCGCTCTACTATCCGTGGATCCGCGTCGCCAATCCGCTGGCATCGACCGATCCTCTCGCACCGTCGGAAATCGACCTGCCGCCATCGGGGCATGTCTGCGGTATCTATGCCCGCACCGATATTGCCCGTGGCGTGTGGAAAGCACCGGCGAACGAAACCGTCACCGGTGCTCTCGACCTGCAGCGCGCCGTTTCTTTTGGCGAGCAGGAGCGGCTGAACCCGCTGGGCGTCAACTGTATCCGCGCCCTCCCCAATCGCGGCATCCGCGTCTGGGGTGCGCGCACGATCAGTTCGGACCCCGAATGGAAATATGTCAACATCAGGCGCTATTTCCTCTATCTGGAAAGCTCGATCGATCGCGGCACGCAATGGGCGGTGTTCGAGCCCAATGGCGAGCGGCTGTGGGCCAATGTCCGGCAGACCATCTCCGACTTCCTCTACAATGAATGGGTCAATGGCGCGTTGCTCGGCAGCAGCGCGAAGGAAGCCTATTTCGTTCAGTGCGACCGTTCGACGATGACGCAGAACGATCTCGACAATGGCAGGCTCGTCTGCCTGATCGGTGTGGCCGCTATCAAGCCCGCCGAATTCGTCATCTTCAAGATCGGCCAGAAAACGGCCGATTCCCGTGGTTGAGGAGTAAGGCATCATGGCAGTACCGCGTGACACACCTTTTGGTGCATATAATTTCCTGGTCGAATTCGACGGCAATGAGGCAGGCACCCTGCTCGGCGGCTTTTCCGACGTGTCGGGTATCGGCACCGAAGTCACCCTGATGGAATATCGGCAGGGGAACGATCGCGAGAATCGCGTCCGCAAGATCCCCGCACTGAACAAGACGTCCGACGTGACCTTGAAACGCGGGCTGATGGGGACGCAGACATTCTGGCATTGGATTTCGGTCACCAGGGTCGATCCCGAGCACAAGCGCAATGTCGCGATCACCCTGCAGGATGAACGCGGCCAGCCCGTCGTCAAATGGCGGCTGATCAATGTGCGCCCGATGAAATGGACCGGGCCGACGCTGGCCGCAAAGGGCGGCAGCGATGTGGCGATGGAGGAACTCGTCCTCGCCTCCGAAGGCATCGAAGTCGACGCAGGCTGATCGCGCAAAAGGCTAA
>CAZSJE010000299.1:0-1978 GCA_964606835.1 uncultured Sphingorhabdus sp. | reverse complement strand
AGGTGGGCGGAAAGCCAACGCGGAACTTTCTGGCACAATCGGTCGCGGCCTTTTTTGCCAATGGCGGCGGACGACTGTATGTCGCGCGGGTATTGGGGGCCGGGGCCAGTCCCGCCAAATTCGAGCTGACTGCCGCGGCGGCAGCGGCCAACAAAAAAGCCATACTCGAGGCGCGCAACCCGGGAGGCGCGCAGATTGCCAATAGCGGCGGCACCAATTTCCGCGTTATTTTCCGGCTTGTCGAACTGGCCACCACCAAGAAACTGGCGCGAAAACAGATGCCGGGGACAATGATCAAGACCGGCACCACCGTCGAGTTTGTGGGCGTATCGGCGATTGCCGACGACGATACCGCAACGGTGATCCAGACGCTAAGCGTCGAGGTCTATGATCCCGTCGGGCTGGTTTACGAAGCCAATGGCCTGGGCGTCCACGCCCGGCATCCGCGCTACATCAAGACGATCTTCGGCGAAAAACCCCCATTGATGCGCGACGCTCTGACCAATCCGGTCAAGCTGACGCTGGGCGACGCGATGACCGAGGCAGAGATCATGACCGCGTTGGTTGGCACTGGCAAAGAGCGCATTGCCGAGCTGACCACGGGAAGTGACGGCACCGGCGGCCCAAGCACCGTCGATGTAGGCAACGCACTGAACCGCCTGCTCGCACTCGAAGATATTTCGATCGTAGCAGGCCCCGGCCTATCCTCCTTCCCAGAGGCGGCGGCACACAACCAGCTGCTGATCGGCCATGCCGAAACGCGGCGCGCCTATCGCATCGCTGTGCTCGACACGCCGCCCGACCAGGAAATCCAAAATGTGGTCGATATCAAGGGCAAGATCGACAGCACCAAGGCTGCGCTCTATTATCCGTGGATCCGCGTCGCCAATCCACTGGCGGCAACCGACCCGCTGGCGCCATCGGAAATCGACCTGCCGCCATCGGGGCATGTCTGCGGCATCTATGCCCGCACCGATATCGCCCGCGGCGTGTGGAAGGCGCCTGCGAACGAGACCGTAACGGGCGCGCTGGACCTCCAACGCGCAGTCTCCTTCGGCGAGCAGGAGCGGCTGAACCCGCTGGGCGTCAACTGCATCCGCGCATTGCCCAATCGCGGTATCCGCGTCTGGGGGGCGCGCACGATCAGTTCGGACCCCGAATGGAAATATGTCAATGTCCGGCGCTATTTCCTCTATCTGGAAAGCTCGATCGATCGCGGCACGCAATGGGCGGTGTTCGAGCCCAATGGCGAGCGGCTGTGGGCCAATGTCCGGCAGACCATCTCCGACTTCCTCTACAATGAATGGGTCAATGGCGCGTTGCTCGGCAGCAGCGCGAAGGAAGCCTATTTCGTTCAGTGCGACCGTTCGACGATGACGCAGAACGATCTCGACAATGGCAGGCTCGTCTGCCTGATCGGTGTGGCCGCTATCAAGCCCGCCGAATTCGTCATCTTCAAGATCGGCCAGAAAACGGCCGATTCCCGTGGTTGAGGAGTAAGGCATCATGGCAACACCGCGTGATACACCTTTTGGTGCATATAATTTCCTTGTCGAATTCGACGGGAACGAGGCTGGGACTTTGCTCGGCGGATTTTCCGACGTGTCGGGGATCGGTACCGAAGTCACCCTGATGGAATATCGGCAGGGCAACGACCGGGAAAACCGCGTCCGAAAAATTCCTGCATTGAACAAGACGTCGGACGTCACGCTGAAACGCGGGCTGATGGGGACGCAAACATTTTGGCAGTGGATTTCGGTCACGCGCGTCGACCCGACCCACAAGCGTAATGTCGCGATCACCTTGCAAGATGAGGTCGGCCAGCCCGTCGTGAAATGGCGGCTGATCAATGTGCGCCCGATGAAATGGACCGGGCCGACGCTGGCGGCCAAGGGCGGCAGCGATGTGGCGATGGAGGAACTTGTCCTCGCCTCCGAAGGCATCGAAGTCGACGCAGGCTGATCGCGCAAAAGGCTAA
>CAZSJE010000298.1:0-1981 GCA_964606835.1 uncultured Sphingorhabdus sp. | reverse complement strand
GCAGTCGAGGCCGCCGGGCTGACATGTCATGTCTACACCAGCCCGCATCTGGTGCGATTCAACGAACGCATCAGGGTCGCGGGAAAGCTGGTCGAGGATCAGGCACTGGCCACGCTCCTCTCCGAAGTGCTCGATCATGCCGAGGGCCTGCAAGCCAGTTTCTTTGAAGTCACAACCGCCGCTGCTTTCCTGGCCTTTTCGCGCAATCGGGCCGACGCCTGCATCATTGAAGTGGGTTTGGGCGGCAGGCTCGATGCAACCAACATCGTCGCCAAGCCTGGCATCTGTGGCATCGCCTCGCTCGGCATCGACCATGAAGCGTTCCTGCTCGCGCCGGAGGATGGTGTGCCCGACATGCCTGCGCTCGACCGCATCGCCTTTGAGAAAGCAGGCATCGCCAAGGAGAGCGTGCCACTGGTCTGCCAGAAATACTCGCCATCGATGCTGCAAGAGGTGGCCAAACAGACAATGCGCGCCGGAGCAATTCTGCTGGATCGCAATGAAAGCTGGGATGCCGTCAGCTATGAAGGCCGCCTTCATTATAAGGACGCGGCAGGCAAACTCTCTTTGCCTCTCCCGCGCATGGCTGGACCACACCAGGCGGACAACGCAGCGCTCGCCATTGCCATGCTGCGGCACCAGAAAGCGGTAACCGTCCCCGAAAGCGCGCTTGCTGCCGCGATGGAATGGACCCGTTGGCCCGCGCGGATGCAGCGGCTGACAAAGGGACCGCTGACCGACTTGCTAACCGAGGGCTCCGAAGTCTGGCTGGACGGTGGTCACAACATCGATGCCGGGCTGGCAATTGCCGCGCATTTTGCAGGCGATGCGCGGCGGATTCATCTGGTCACTGGCATGCTGTCGAACAAGGACCCGGCGGCGATCATTGCGCCGCTGAAAGACCGGCTGGCGAGTATCACTGTGCTGCCGGTGCCGGGACATGAGCATCATAATGTGGAGGCATTTGGTGACATAGCAACAGCCGCACCCGAAGCGCACGCAGCACTGCGATCGCTTAAGGTCGATTCCCAAGCCGAAGTCGTTTTGATCGCAGGCTCGCTCTACCTCGCAGGCGAGGTGCTGAAGGCCAACAATCAAATCCCCGACTGATCTTATTGCGATTGACTTGCAATAGCGCTTATGCTGTTCTCCTTACCAGAAGGAGATCAGCCCATGCGCCACACCCGGCCCGAAACCGCCAATCCCCTGCCCTTTGCAGCACCGATGGCAGACGCAAACCGGTTGCTGCTCTATTGCCTGCGCCGCATGGGCGCTCATGGCCTGCATGATGCTGCAGCGGCGAGTGCACTGCTCGGCACATTCGGCATGGCCTATCGCCGCCCGCTGATCATGCTGCGAGCGTTCGTGCAGGAAACCGCACGCGGGGCGGAGAAGAAGATCATGATCTGTGCCTGCTGCTGCGCGCGGATGACGCTGGACGAGGCGCGGCTGGTCGAAGCCGTCAGCACCGCACTCGAAGACCCGCGCGGGGCAAGCCTGCTGCTACGGCAGGCTATGGGCTGCGAGACTGATCTTGGCGCGCTATGCGCCGCGCAAGCGGTATGCGTGTCCTTCGCCGATCTGGGGCAGCCTTTGGTTTAGGCCAGCGCCTTGCGTTTCCACGCCAGCGCCATACCGACCACGAAGCTGCCAAGCGAAGCATAAAGCCACACCGATTCCGCCTGCAATTGCTGCGACAGCAACACACCGACCAGCCCGGCAATGATCAGCAGAAAGCCCAATATGCGCCCTGCGCCAACGGGCTCCTTCAACTTGGTTTCATCAACCGTTGCACTTTGCCTGATACCTTCACCCACATAGCCCTTGCTCCACAGCAGCCACAGAAAGATCATTCCCGGTATGGCAGCGACGATGGTGAAACCCCAGAAACCGACCCAGCCGATCTTTTCCGCGACCCAGCCCGCCGGCCCCGCCATAAAGGTCCGCCCCACGCCCGCGAGCGACGACAGCAGCGCAAATT
>CAZSJE010000297.1:0-2011 GCA_964606835.1 uncultured Sphingorhabdus sp. | reverse complement strand
TCAAAGTCCGCGGCGTCGGTGGGGAAGAGGCCGCAGAAGACCACGGGCTGCACTTCCTTGAAGCCGGGGAGCGGTTCCGCGGCGGGGCGTTTGGCATCGGTGATGGTGTCGCCCACGCGGGTTTGCGCGACTTCCTTGATCTGTGCGGTGATGAAGCCGATTTCGCCGGGGCCGAGTTCGGGCAGCGTGTCGATCTTCGGGCGGAAGGCGCCGACGCGGTCGATCAGGTGGGTGGTGCCGGCCTGCATGAAAGTGATCTGCTGGCCTTTTTTGATCGCGCCGTCGATGACGCGGATCAGGATGACGACGCCCAGATAGGGGTCGTACCAGCTGTCGACCAGCATGGCTTTGAGCGGCGCGTCGCGGTCGCCCTTGGGCGGGGGGATGCGCTGAACGATGGCTTCCAATATGTCGTCAATGCCGATGCCGGATTTGGCGCTGGAGAGGACCGCCCCACCCTCCTGCCAGGGGCCTGCGGCGGGCAGGCCGATGATTTCCTCAATCTCGGCCTTCACCTTGTCCGGCTCGGCGGCGGGCAGGTCTATCTTGTTGATAACGGGGACGATTTCATGGTCGTGCTCGATCGACTGGTAGACATTGGCGAGCGTTTGCGCCTCCACCCCTTGGGCTGCGTCCACGACGAGCAGCGCGCCTTCGCAGGCGGCGAGGCTGCGGCTGACCTCATAGGCAAAGTCCACATGGCCGGGGGTGTCCATCAGGTTGAGGACATAGGCGTTGCCGTCCTGCGCGGTGTAATCCAGCCGCACCGTCTGCGCCTTGATGGTAATCCCGCGCTCCTTCTCAATCTCCATATTATCAAGTACTTGCGCCGACATCTCGCGCTCGGACAGGCCCCCTGTGCGCTGGATAAGGCGGTCGGCCAGGGTCGACTTGCCGTGGTCGATATGTGCGATGATGCTGAAATTGCGGATGCGGGAGAGGTCGGTCATGTTGGGATGCGCCCCTAGCAGGGGTAAGGGGGTGCGGCAAGGAGAGGTGGCATAAAGCCACTTGACGAAAAGGCCTGCCAATGTTAACTAGTCAGCTAGTCAGGAGTGTCCACATGGCAAGCCACAACAACTGGAAACTGGAAGACGCCAAGGCGCGTTTCAGCGAACTGGTGCGCACCGCCAGCGAGCGGGGGCCGCAACGGGTGAGCGTGCGCGGACACGACCGCGCCGTGGTGCTGAGCGTCGAGGATTATGAGCGGCTGCGCAATGCGCCAAAGCAAAAGCCGCTGGTCGCCTTCATGGAAGGGCTGGCGCTGGCTGAACTCGATCTGACGCGTGAAGACGATCGCGGTCGAGACATTGATTTTTAGGCGCTGCGCCGCATGACCGGCTGGCTCCTCGACACCAATGTGGTCGCCTCATTGATCGCCCCCGATGGCGCGCCAAGCGTAAAAGCATGGGCGGCGCAGCAGGATGAAACCCGCCTCTGGCTCAGCATCCTGACCTTTGGCGAATATGACAAGGGCATCGCCAACCTGCCCAACGACCATGCGGACCGCGCGCGCTACATGGCGGCGCGCGATGCGTTGGAGGACCGTTTTGCCGGACGGATATTGCCGCTGTCGGACGGCATTGTGCGCCGCTGGGGCGCGATATCGGGGAGGACCAGACGCGAAACCGGACATCCGCCGCCGGTGATAGACACGCTGTTTGCGGCAACGGCGGTCGAGTACGGCCTGTGCCTTGTGACGCGCAATCTGAAGGATGTGGCGACGAGCGGGGCCGAGCTGTTTTCGCCTTGGGGTTGAGGTTTGGTTAGGCGCTCATTTGCTGCGGGGCGGGAACGGGCAACAAAGCGGCAACGTGGCTTCACCGCATTTACCAGTTGATGACTTCGGCTTTCTGCCAGCGCCGCGTTTGCTCGTTCAATGCGAATAGCGTCGACCGAAATCTATCGCTCCATCCATAGCGGGTGTTCCAATAGTCACCGTGAAACTGGCTAGCTGCCAAGAGAGTGTTGCGTTCTAAATTTTCTGTGGCCTGCCAATCCTTGTTACCGG
>CAZSJE010000296.1:0-2015 GCA_964606835.1 uncultured Sphingorhabdus sp. | reverse complement strand
AAAGAATTTTGTTGCGCGTCCCCCCGCTTTTCGACGAACGGATGGCGCGATGTTTAACGATCTCTCCTCCCCCGCCGCCTATCTCGCCAGTCGTCGTTCGGGCAAACCGCGCGATATGATCGCACCCGGGCCGGATGCCGCGACACTCGATGCGATCCTGTCGCTGGCGATGCGCACGCCCGATCATGGCAAGCTGTTCCCTTGGCGTTTTGTGATGATCGAGGATCGAGGGGCATTCGCAGCGCTGCTTCAAAAAGCATTTGTGGAGGCCAATCCTGAAGCTCGTCCAGCGCAGATCGAAGCAGCGGTTGCCCCTGCGCTTATGGCCCCAACGCTGATCGTCTTGCTATATTCACCCCAGGAAAGCGCCAAAATCCCTGCATGGGAACAGCAATTGAGCGTTGGCGCGGTCGGCATGAACCTACTCCACGCTGCCCACGCGCACGGCTTTGTCGCCAGCTGGATCACCGGATGGGCCGCCTATGACGAAACCGTCCGCGCAGCGCTATGCCAGGGCGAGGAGCAGGTTGCAGGCTTCTTCTTCATGGGCACCCCTGGCCAGCCGCTGGAAGAACGCCCACGACCTGAGTTCGACGCGGTGGTCCGCAGCTTCCCCACCCCTTGACGCGCGCTACTGTATTATGGCAGTAAGAGGGTGTGAAGAATGACAGCCGCCCCGTTTACCTGAAATTGCGCGATACCATTGCCGCTGCCATCCTGGATGGTGAGTTTGCCGAAGGGGCCGCCCTGCCTTCGGTCCGCGCCTTCGCGGCGCAACAGGGGGCCAACCCGCTCACCGTTGCCAAGGCCTATCAGTTATTCCAGGATTCAGGGCTGGTCGAGGTAAAGCGCGGCGTCGGTCTGTTCGTAGCCCACGGTGCTACGGCTAAATTGCGCGCGACCGAGCGCGAATATTTCCTCGCCAGCATCTGGCCCGAAGTGAAGGCGCAAATGCAGCGCGCCGGGATCGAACCGGCCGAACTGCTCGAACGCGCCTAAGTCTTGCCCAGCGCCTTTACCGCCGCCGCATAATCCTTCGCAACATCGTCTCGCTCCGGCAGCAGTTTGTTGGCTTTGCGCAGCACATCATGCGCTGCCTTTTTATGCTTGCCCGATTTCAGCAGCATCTGCCCATAGACATAAGTAACAAAGGCATTGGCCGGATACACGCGGTACGCGAGCCGCGCTTCGCTCAATGCCTTGTCCATCTGTCCTGCCCCCGCATATGCCCGCGCAAGATTGGCATTCAGGACTGCGTCGTTATAGCCCAGCCGCACCCTTGCGCGCTCCAGCCAGGCAATCGCCTCCGCCCATTGCCCGCGGTCGAGCAAGTCATAGGCCCAAAACCGCTGGGCGACAAAGCTGTCGGGGTTGTAACCCAGATAATCGATGATTGTCTTGCTTGCCGCATTACCATCCCCCATCGCGCGATAGGCCGATACCAAGCGCAACATCGTCGGGCTGGTAAAGCCGATCTTGCGCGCGCGTTCATAGGCGGTGATGGCGGCACGCGTGTTGCCGGCGGCCATTTCGACATCGCCCATCACCAGCTGCGCCTCGACCACCCCGGCATTGCCATCGAGCAGGCGGCTCGCCTCGGCGCGCGCGGCAACGGCGTTGCCGTTGGCGAGAAGCAGTCGGATATAGGGTATGACGACACCTGCATTGCGCGGGTCACGCCTAGCGGCATCGGCAGCTCCAGCAAGTGTCTGGCTTTCGGGCAGCGCCTCCGCCTTGATCGCCCCTGCATAGGCTGCCCGATCCAGCCTTCCTGCCGCAGGGCCACGTTCATCGAGCGCCTCCAATATTCGCGCGCCCAGCACCAGAGTATAACGATCCGCATCGGCACGGTCGACGACGGGCGAAATTGCATCCCACGCATCGCGATAGTCGCCAGCCCGGTACATGGCCCGGGCCAGCAGCGTGCGCGCCTTCAGATTTTGCGGCTGTGCCTCGACCAGTTTCTCGAAATGGTCGACGGCAAGCTCCCAGTTACCGCCCTGATATTCGGCAAT
>CAZSJE010000295.1:0-2018 GCA_964606835.1 uncultured Sphingorhabdus sp. | reverse complement strand
CCCAGCGCATGATTTCGGCAACCGCGCCGCCCGCGTCCGCTGCATGACGTACCACCGCCGCTTCGCGCCGGGGCCAGACTTCTTCCTCCAGCTCCGCCAGCTCGGGCGGCAGGGGGGCTTTCAGGCTCCAGCCGATAAATTCGCGCCAGGTCGATAGTTCCTTCTGGATTTCAGGACTATTGGCGTAATGGTTGCACATCGATCAGCCCCCATGCGCAACGGGCCAGCGGAAATCGAGATTTGTCCGCACTGTATCGCTGCCATCGGCATCAAAGCTGTGTTCGGCAATCCAGCCCGTGCCATCGCGCCCGATCAGGATCACCGTGCTGCACCGCGTTCCATAGACAGGCGCGTTGATGAAGATGGGCTGACCGACATCATCGGCGATGCCTTCATCGCGCAGCAATGCGAACAGATCGTCGGGCGTGCCACCTTCCGCTTCGATCCATTGGGCAAGACCGGTCTCGGCCAGGCTGCGCCGCGGCCACGCCTCTCCAGGATGGCCATTCGACAGACCATGGATACCCGGCCCGAGCTGCGCTTGCGCCGGTTCGGGCAGGTTCGACAATAATGTCATTCCCGCGGCGCCGAACAGCAGCAGGTTGAACGGGTTGAATCTGCCAAAATCATCGACCGGGTGCGCTTTTCCGTCGATAAGCCAATCGCCCACCAGCGCCCCGCGCGAGGCCTTTGCCGGATCGGGACCTTCGGGATTGCGGATGTTGGTAACGACCGCGAGACGGCCCTGTTCGCTCACGCCAAGCCAACTGCCCCCCGCCTGCAGATCGCGCCCGCCAAAAACGTGTGGCGCCTCGGCCCAGCGACCAGCGGGGATCGCGGGCCGTGCATGATATTCGTCGCGATTCCCCGCCAGCACCAGCAACCAGCGCGGATGAACATCATAAGCGAGCGCGACGACACACATTCTGCACCTATCGCCCGATTGCCGGAGAAAATCGAGTGGTTCCGCGCGCGAAGCATATCATTCGATACGCTCCCAAACCCATTCGGTGTCGATCGCAGAATCAACCAGAGTCTTCGCCTCACTCCATTCGCCGCCAAGCCACCGCGCACGGTCTTCCGCCTTGATCACGACTGGCAAACTCGATGGTTCCAGCGGAGCGAGCTCGCTTCGTATGGCGGCGTTGGCTTCCGCAACGATCATGGCGCAGACCGGCATGTCCGTCAGGTCGCGCCAGATTGCTGCAACGGTAAACAGCGAACCCGTTCTGGACCTCCCCGACACTGTGATCTTCCGCTTCGGATCATGCACCCTGATCGCGCTCACCGGAAACAGGCAGCGCAATTGGATATGGCGCAAATTGCCGATCCAGAACGGGCTGTCCAGATGCCGGACATGACCGACCCAGCGCATCGATCCGGGCGCGGCAAACTCGGTCGACTGTCCCGGCGCTGGATAGCCCCAATGCATCGGGCGCAATACACGTCCTCCCGTCTTACCTGCCCGCACGATGACGGGCGCAAACTGGCCGATTTGAAGGGCGCCGCCCTCCCACGCATCCAGTCCGGTATCGGCGCCGGTCTGCACCGAAATTTCACGCGAGTTCAAATCGAGATGATAGGTGATCGCCATCGCAGGAGAATGGCCTATCGGGATTATATAGGCAAAGGTTCAGTCGGTGTTGCTGCGCGGTTCCGAACGACGATCTTTCCCCGATCGGCGGTCCACGCCGGAACGTCGCTCTATCCCCGATCTTCTTTCTGGCCCCGAATAAGACGGATCGTTCCATTTGCGCCGGTCAGACCCGGAACGCCGTTCGGTCCCTTCACGACGATCGCCCGCCTGTCTTTTGTCATCATCGCCACCCATTGCCGCTCCAATCCGACGGAAATCCGCCATGCCATGCCCCTATGCGACCCGAGTTCCCTGATTAAAGTACTAAAACCAATGATATAGTAAAGAAGTTTCTAACATTGATTGAAATCAAGGAAACCGAGGTGGCTTTGAGACAGGTCAATGACAATTCAACCAAGGAGCAACCGATCCATGTCCGACC
>CAZSJE010000294.1:0-2022 GCA_964606835.1 uncultured Sphingorhabdus sp. | reverse complement strand
CGGGCCGCAGGCTGTTACCCGCACGCTCGCCACGCAGTGAGGAGAACCAGGTCAGTGGGTTCCATGTCGTGGTGCCATCGACCGAGAAGGTCACAATCTCCGCGCGCCCGCCGATCCGGTCCCATGGTACGGGACCATCCAGCCCTTCGCGGAACGCCGGCACACGGCTGTCGGAGCTGTTGTCGCGGTTGTCGCCGAGCAAATAGACATGGTTTGCCGGGATGCGGATGGGTGCCACATTGTCCACCTCGCTGCGTCGCGCGTCAATCACATCATAGCTGACACCATTGGGCAGGGTTTCGCGGACGATCTGCACATAGCAATGCAGCCTGCCATCGCGGTCGGGCGAGAGCGCGCCGGGAAAATCCAGTTCGGAACAGGGATTGTTGGGATCGACCGCAAGGTCCTTGGCCGGCTGCGCTTCCTGTTTGACAGGCTTGCCATTCAACCACACCTGCCCATCGCGCATCTCGAACAGGTCGCCCGGCAGGCCGATGACGCGCTTGATATAATCCTGGCTTTTGCCTTTTGGCGTCAGGATGACGATGTCGCCGCGCTCCGGCATCTTGCCCCAGATGCGGCCCTCAGACCGGGGGAGCATGAAGGCATAGCTTTCGACATCCTGCCCCAGCACCAGCCCGCGGAACATATTCACTGGGTTTGGAATGGTGGGCGAAACATGGCTCCAGCCATAGGCATATTTCGAAACGAACAGCCGGTCGCCGACCAGCAGGGTCGGCATCATGGAGATCGACGGGATGTAGAAAGGCTTGGCGATAAAGCTGTGGAAGGCGAGCACCGCAAGCAGCAGCCAGAACAGGCCTTTCAGCTCGGCCCATAGATTTGCGGCCCAGCCGGGTTTGTCTGCTTCTGGAGTGGCGGCTGCGGGTGCCGCTTGGGTCTCGCTGTCGAGTTGGCTTGTCAAACTGGTCATGCTTTCGGCTGATTTTTTATCGGTTGGGCCTCGATAATCACAAAGGCCTGCGCCCATGGATGATCGTCGGTGAGCGTCAGGTGAATGCGCGCCTCATAGCCGTCCGGGACCATTGCCTCAAGCCGTGCTTTCGCTCCGCCGGTCAGCGCCAGCGTCGGCGCACCGGACGGAGCATTGACCACGCCGATATCTTTCATGAACACCCCGCGTTTGAAGCCGGTGCCGACGGCCTTTGAAAAGGCCTCTTTGGCAGCAAAGCGCTTGGCATAGGTGCCTGCTGCCGTGAAAGGACGCTTGGCCGCCTTGGCGCGCTCAACCTCGGTAAACACGCGCAGCTCGAACCGCTCGCCGAACCGGTCGAGCGAATTGGCGATGCGCTCGATATTGCACAGGTCTGAGCCGAGACCGATGATCATGCGACCCAACCGCCAGTCAGGTAAGCGACTGAGACGCCACCTAAAAGACACAGAGTTGAACCCAGCAGCATGACCAATGATCGAATTACTTTTTGACGCGATTGGCGTATGGCTTGGACTGCCAGAAATGTTGATGCGGCGATCGGCAGCCAAACTCCAAATATCACAGTTACAGCTATTGCAGCCAATGTGCGTCCGCCCCATCCCATCGGAGCAAAAGTGCCATGAATGAACCACACAAAACTGAACATGAATATAGGAACTGCGGCAATTACAATGAGACCGAAAGCAAAGTGCTCTAAGCGGATGTTACGCAAATTCAACGCGCCGCATCCATCAACGCGCGCATCCTTCGCACGCTCTCTTCCAGGCCGATGAAGATTGCCTCTCCCACCAAATAATGGCCGATGTTGAGTTCGGCGAGTTGCGGGATCGCGGCGACAGGCTGGACATTTTCAAAGGTCAAGCCGTGGCCAGCATGCGGCTCGATGCCGTTTTTGGTCGCGAGTGCGGCGGCGTCGGCGACGCGTTTCAGTTCGGCTTCGACACCCGCTGCATCATTGTCGAGAAACAAATGCGCATAGCGTCCGGTGTGGAACTCCACGACCGGCGCGTGTAGGCGCATTCCGGCCTCGATCTGGCGCGCGTCGGGTTCGATAAACAGGCTTACGC
>CAZSJE010000293.1:0-2024 GCA_964606835.1 uncultured Sphingorhabdus sp. | reverse complement strand
GGACATTCCGGACAGTCTGCTAATGAAGCTATGCTCCACAGAAGCAGACATTAAATTCAACCTCGAAAACTGCGTGCGCGAATGCGGCTTTTGAAGAGCAAGCTCAGATGTTCGGTTGATTCTGGGAGGTGCTTCGCCGACCCATTTCAAAACATCGCTCCGGGAATCCAGGGTACCCATTCATTCTCACCTACGCCTAACCGCTCCGATGCCGTTTTGCCGCCGCTTGCAGTCGCAAGGATCCGGTCAAAAATGGTCTGGCCGACTTCTTCAACGGTGACGGCATTCAGGACAGGACTGCAGTCGATATCAATGTCATCAGCCATCCGTCGGGCAAGTTCCTCGTTTGACGCCAGCTTGATTGTCGGCACTGGAACTGACCCGAAAACCGACCCACGGCCTGTCGTAAACAGGATCAGATTGGCCCCACCAGCGATCTGGCCGGTTGCTGAGCAGGGATCATAGCCGGGCGAATCCATGAAGGTCAGGCCGGGTGTCTGCACGGTCTCGGCATAATCGATCACTGCATTCAGCGGCGATGAACCCGCCTTGGCGACTGCGCCAAGCGACTTCTCAAGAATGGTGGTGATACCACCTGCTTTGTTCCCGGGTGACGGGTTGTTGTCGAGGTTCGCACCCTCACGCGCGGCGTAGTCCTGCCACCAATCCAGCCGGTCGACCAAGGCTTGCGCTACTTCTGAACTGACGGCGCGGCACAGGAGCAGAGCTTCCGCTCCAAATATTTCTGGCGTTTCGGACAAGATCGCCTTGCCCCCAGCACCGACCAGCAAATCCGCCGCCGCCCCCAGCGCCGGGTTGGCGGTTAGCGCGGAATAGCCGTCGGAGGCGCCGCATTGCAGGCCGATGGTCAGGTGGCTCGCGGAGACCGGCTGGCGCTGGGCGGCATTGGCGGCGGGCAGCATCGTTTCGACGATCTCGATTCCCGCTTGGATCGCCGCCATCGTGCCACCTGCATCCTGGATGCCCAGCGTCTTCAGGTGCTCATTCGGTTCGAGTGCGGCACCTTCAAGCAGCGGTTCGATCTGGTTGACCTCACAACCCAGCCCAACAAGCAACACCGCAGCGAAATTGGGATGCGTGGCATAGCCTGCGATCGTCCGGCGCAGATTGTCGATCCCCCTGCCCGCCTTCGCCATACCGCAACCCGACATATGGCTGAAGGCGACGACGCCATCGACGTTGGGGAATGCGGTAAGTCTTTCCGGGGTGAAGTGTGCAGCGATGCGTTTGGCAACAGTGGCCGAGCAGTTTACCGAAGTAAGGATGCCAATATGATTGCGTGTGCCGACCCGTCCGTCAGCACGGACATAGCCTTCAAAACACGCCTCGAACCGGGCGGGCTGGCGGAAATCGGTGCCGGTGACAACTTGCTCTGCATTGCCTGCAACGGCCAAGTTATGCTCGTGGACATGGGTGCCAGGGGAGATATCGGCGCTGGCGATGCCGATGGCGTGGCCGAGCTTGATGACCGGCTGGCCTCTGGCCATCGCCCGGATCGCGACTTTGTGGCCCGCAGGAATAAACTGGCGGACTGCCACGCCGGACACATCTTCGCCTGCATCCAGCGCTGCCAGGGCAATGGCGACGCTGTCGGCCTCATTGGCAAGGATCCAGCGTCGCTCCATAGGCCATCAAATGGCTTCGACTCTGGCCAGCCTGGGTGACAGCCAATGGATCGCCAGCACGGCAAGGAAATAGACCGTCGTACACGCTGCGAAAATCATTGTGTAATTGCCGCCGGTCGCATCGAGCACCAGCCCGGTCGATTTCGCCATGATCATCCCGCCGATTCCGCCGGCAAAACCGCCCAGCCCGATCGCGGAGCCAACTGCACGTTTGGGAAACAGGTCGGGCGGGATCGAGAGCAGGTTGGAGGAGAAGGCCTGATGGCCCGCCAGCGCGATGCCGATCAGGACCACGGCCACCCACATGTTTTCAATGCCCGTCACGAACAGCAAAGGCAGCACAAGGCAGCCTGCAATCAGGCCGGTGGCTTTGCGCGC
>CAZSJE010000292.1:0-2036 GCA_964606835.1 uncultured Sphingorhabdus sp. | reverse complement strand
AAATATGCGCTGGCGCTGGTGCTCGTGTTCATCGGCTCGAAGATTTTCGTCGCGGACTTCATACTTGGCGGCGAGAAATTCCCGCCGGTGTTGAGCCTTGGCGTTACATTTGCCCTCATTCTGGGCGGGATATTCTACTCGCTCTGGAAAACCCGTGGTCAGGAACAGACAGCTTGACCGCCCCCCCAAATCAAAAAGGAGAAGACAATATGAAGACTTTTATTGTGAGTGCCGCCCTGGCTGCCGCGTTGGTCTCGATGCCGGCGCAGGCGAAGATGAAATCAAAGGGCGCGAAATGCCCGACGGTCACCACCACGCAGGTCGATGGCCTGTTCACCGAGTTCAACAATGCCTGGGCGACCAAGAACCCCGACACCGTGACCAGCCTGTTCACCAAGGACGCGGTTCTGCTCGCTACGGTTTCGAACAAGCCGCGCACCAACCCGGCTGAAATCCGCGACTATTTCGTCACCTTCCTGAAAAGCAGCCCGGTCGGCACGATCAACAGCAGCACCTATAAGATGGACTGCAACAGCGTCGCGCGTTTGGGGACCTGGACCGTCACGCTGACCGATGCCGCGACCGGCGCGAAGAACGACGTCAAGGCGCGTTACTCGTTCATCTACAAGATGGAAGGCGGCAAGTGGAAGATCGACCATTTGCACAGCTCGATGATGCCGGAAACGGGCGGCAAGTAAGCCGTTCTACCGCCGATCCTTGGTCGGCGCGTAAAAGTCGGGCGGTTTGTTGGCGACCCACGTCACGAACCGCCCGATTTCCTCATTGGCGCGCAGCGCCTCTGCCGTAGCGTAGCGCTTTTCCAGCTCGCTGTTGCTGAAATTGGCGTGGATCGCCTGATGGCAGATCGGATGCACCGGCACGCGCTCCTTGCCGCCCCGGCTTTTGGGGATCGGGTGGTGCCACTCAATGGCATCACCCATCGCCCGCTCGCACAGCCAGCAAAGCTGCACCGGGGCGTCTGCCTCCTCTTCGTCGTCGCGGTATCGGTCCTTGCGCGCCATTACGCGGGGACGGTGTGCCGCTTGCGGTCGTTACGGGCATAGAGCCGAAGTCCCAGCGCCGCGAGCATGACGGGCGTAAACACCAGCCCCGTGGTCATCATCTCCGGCTTGAACAGGCGGAGCGCATAGCTCGCGGTGAAAATGAACCAGATATAGTGCATGCCGAACGTATGGAGCCGCTTCCAGTTCCTGCCCAGCGCGCGCATCGACGCGTCGTTGGATGTCAGCGCCATCACATAGACCATCACATAGGCCAGCCCGCCGGGGAACAGCGAGGGCAGCGAGCGCGGGTCGTAATTCAGCACATTATGGGCAAGCGCGCCCAGATGGATTGTGTGCGCGAGCGCAAAGCCCAGCCCCCACTGCCTGCGCCGCCGCACCAGTGCCCTGGTCAGCTCGCCCGGCCAGAGGCGCAGCAGGCTGCTCGCCACATAGGCGACGAGGAATAGCGGCAAGGCAACGCGCGCCGTCCAGCGTGCGGCAAGCTTGGCTTGCTCGGCAGGCGTCTCGCCCACCACCACACCCAGCGCAATCGCAATCAATGCGATGGCAAGCGCCAGCCAGATGGGCGTCCAGCGATTGTTAAGCAATGTTGCTATGTTATCAACTCCCCCCATAATTTTCACCCGTTCGCCCTGAGGAGGTACTGAATGAAGTGAAGCGCCGTCTCGAAGGGCCTCGCGCTGTTGGGCTTCGAGACGTGCATTCGCGTTCGCTCAGTCCCTCTTCAGCACGAACGGAATAAAGGAACCAAATATGACCATTTAGAGTCCATTCGGTCCGGTCGGCGCAAGGGTCACTGAGATCTCACTTCTTCAGCAAATCCAGCACCGCTGCCGTCATCGCCTCCACCCCCAGCCGCACCGATGGCTCGGGATCGATCTTGAACAGCGGCGAATGATGTCCGGCAATCGGCGGTCCGCCATTTTTCGCGGCCTTGATCCATTCGGGGTTGGTGCCGCCGACGGCGAAATAATAGCCGGGGATGCCAAAGCTTGGATCGACGAAGAAGGC
>CAZSJE010000291.1:0-2036 GCA_964606835.1 uncultured Sphingorhabdus sp. | reverse complement strand
CACAAGGCTCTGCTGGAACTGGCCGACGAGCAGGGGATTATCCGTCCTTCGCCGGTGATTTCGGCACTGGCGCTCAGCGTCAACACCACCCGCGAAACCGGCTCGCGTGCGTTGGCGGCGCTATTGCGGCGGGGCATAGTCGAGCGCCGCGAAGATGCGCTGCGCGTGGTTTCGAAGCGGATGCTTGAGGAAATGGTGGTTTAGAGTTTGTGCCCGGTGCGATCGCGCTTGGTTTCCAGATACTGCGCATTGTGCGGATTGGCGGCGATTTTCAGCGGCAGGCGCTCGGTTACGCTAACGCCCTCTGCTTCCAGCCCAGCGACCTTCGCCGGATTGTTCGTCAGCAACCGCACCTTATCCACTGCCAGCAGCCGGAGCATCTGCGCCGCCACGGTAAAATCGCGGGCATCGATGGCAAAGCCCAACCGCAGATTGGCATCGACCGTATCGAACCCCTGGTCCTGCAGCGCATAGGCGCGCAGTTTGTTGACCAGGCCAATGCCGCGCCCCTCCTGACGCAAATAGAGCAGCACGCCCCATTCTGCATCGGCTATCTGGTGCAACGCCTCATGCAGTTGCGGGCCGCAATCGCATTTGAGGCTGCCCAGCACATCGCCTGTCAGGCATTCGCTGTGCAGCCGCACAACGGGAACTGTGGAATCCCGCTGGCCGATCACCAAGGCAACATGGTCGGCCGCGTCAGCGGTTGACCGGAAGGCGACCAGCTCGGCATCGGCGCTAGCAGATACCGGCAATTTGGCGCGCGCCGCGATGCGCAATGTAGCTGCATCCTGAAAGGCGGCGATATCCGCTGCCGATACGTGCGCGTCAGCCCGCGCCGCATCGACCAACAGGAACGCAGGAAGCAGCCCCGCCTCGCGCGCCAGTTCCATAGCCGCCTGCGCTGCTTGCGGATCGGCTATTGGCAAGGCCGCAAACGGTCCCTTCATCGGATAGCGCAAGTCGAGCGCGGGGTCGGCAATCGCCAGCGCCAAAGACGCGTCGAGATCGGCGGGAGCAGCAATCAGCACCGGTTGGGCGATGTCGGCAGCGGCAAACTGGTTGGCGAGCTTCAACGTTGCTGCCCGGGCGGCAGAGAGCAGGATGCCGGTTGCGCCTTCGGTCCCCTGCGCGGTCTCTATCGCGACCAGCCCCATGTCCCCCACTGACACTACCCAACCGCGCCGCAGCGCATCGATGGCGCGGGCTGCCGCTTTGGGATCAGCACTCAAAGGCGGAACTCGGTGACGATGGGGACATGGTCGGACGGCTTGCCCCAATTGCGGCAGGGCTTGTGCACGCTGTGCGCTAAGGCCTTTTCGGTCAAGTCGGGCGTCACCCACATATGGTCGAGCCGCCGTCCCCTGTTCGACGTTTCCCAGTCCTGCGCGCGGTAGCTCCACCAGGTGTAAAGCTGCTGATCGGCAGGCACGAAATGCCGCGCAAGATCGACCCATCGGCCGGCCGTCTGCAACCGCCCGAGCGCCTCGACCTCGATGGGTGTGTGGCTGACGACGTTCAACAATTGCTTGTGGCTCCAGACATCATTTTCCAGCGGCGCAACGTTGAAATCGCCGGTCAGGATCGTCGGCTGCGCCAGCGCACCCGACCAGTCGGTCATCCGCTGCAGAAAATCGAGCTTCTGCCCGAATTTCGCGTTCTCGTTGCGGTCCGGAATATCGCCACCCGCCGGCACATAGACATTTTCCAGCCGCACCCCGCCCGCAATCTCCACCCCCACATGCCGCGCCTCGCCATTGGCCTGCCAGTCGTGGACGGTACGGTTGTGCAGCGGTACGCGCGATACCGTCGCCACTCCGTGATGCATCTGCTGGCCGTTTAGGGCGACATGGTTGTAGCCGAGCTGGCGAAACATCCCTTCGGGGAACAGCCCGTCGATCACCTTGGTTTCCTGCAGGCACAAAATGTCCGGCGCCTCTTCGCGCAGGAAACGCTCGACAATGTCAATCCGCGCGCGGACCGAGTTGATGTTCCACGATGCAATGCGAAGGGTGGTTGCCATGCGGCGCTGCTTA
>CAZSJE010000290.1:0-2040 GCA_964606835.1 uncultured Sphingorhabdus sp. | reverse complement strand
GGCGGCGGCGCGGTCGGGACGATTGCGGGCGGCGGCGTGCTGCTCACGCCTCCGCCACCACCTCCGCATGCGGAAACGGTCAGCGCAAAAACGATCGAACTGCCAATGGCAATGGTGCGAGCATTGCCTGTTTTTGGGCCCGTTTTTGGGCCCGCGTTGGTGCCTGCTTTGGCCATCATACTCCCCAAAACTCCGACTTGGGATACTGCCATAATATCGATTGCACTAGCATTAACACAGATGCGCCTTGCGAGATTTGACACCTGTAGTTAACGGGGGTGCCCATGGCGTTCTCGCACATCGATACCTGGATCTTCGATCTCGACCTCACCCTCTATGGGCCCGAGCATAATATCATGGAGCAGGTGCGCGACCGGATCGGGCTGTATGTCGAGCGGTACTTCGATATCGACAGCGAAGCTGCGCACAAGATCCGCCATGCTTACTGGAAAAGCTATGGCACGACGCTAGGCGGGCTGATGGCGGAGCATGGCGTCGATTTGCACGCCTATCTGGATTTTGTGCATGACGTCGACCTGTCTCTGCTGAAGCCGTGCGAGCGGTTGCGTGAGGGGATCGAGGCATTGCCGGGCAGGAAGCTGATCTTCACCAACGCCGATGCGCCTTATGCCGAGCGGATATTGCAGGTGCGCGGGCTGGACGGGCTGTTTGAGGGGATGCTCGATATCCACTTGATGAAGCATAAGCCCAAGCCGGCGATGGCGAGTTACGAGCGGCTTTGCGCGATGTTCGACATCGCTCCGCAAGCCGCGCTCTTTGTCGAGGACTCAGCGCATAATCTGGAACCGGCGAAGGCGATGGGTATGACCACGGTCTGGGTGCGGCATCATAGCGACGCGCAAACCGCGCCAGAGCGGCCGCCTTATGTCGATCATGAAATCACCGATGTGGCCGACTGGCTGCACGATATCAGAGAACGGGAAGCAGCATGAGCGAGGCATTGAAGACCGCAATCGAGGTAGCATGGGAATCGCGCGATGGGCTTTCGATCACCACGCAGGGCGAGGTCCGCGACGCGGTGGAGGCAGCGATCGAGGGCCTCGACAATGGCTCTTTCCGCGTTGCCGAAAAGCTCGATGGCAACTGGCAAGTGCATCAATGGCTTAAGAAAGCGGTGCTGCTTTCCTTCCGCCTCAACGACAATATTGTGGTCGATGATGGAGCCGCAGGAGCACCGGCTTTCGACAAGGTGCCGAGCAAGTTCGCCGGCTGGGGCGACAACCGCTTCCGCGAGGCAGGCTTTCGCGTGGTGCCCGGAGCAGTCGCGCGGCGCGGTAGCCATATTGGCCGCAACGTCGTGCTGATGCCCAGCTTCGTCAACATCGGCGCACGCGTGGATGATGGCAGTATGGTTGACACCTGGGCGACGGTTGGCAGCTGCGCGCAGATCGGCAAGAATGTGCATTTGTCGGGCGGCGTCGGCATTGGTGGCGTGCTGGAGCCGCTGCAGGCTGGCCCGGTGATCATTGAGGACAATTGCTTCATCGGCGCGCGCTCCGAGGTGGTCGAGGGCGTGATCGTCGAGGAAGGCGCGGTGCTGGCGATGGGGGTGTTCATCAGTTCGACGTCAAAGATCGTCGACCGCGATACCGGCGAGGTCTTTGTCGGCCGCGTGCCTGCCTATTCGGTGGTCGTCCCTGGCACGCTTCCGGGCAAGCCGCTGGCCGATGGTACTCCGGGGCCGAACCTGGCCTGTGCCGTGATCGTGAAGCGGGTCGATGCGCAGACGCGAGCGAAGACGGCGATTAACGAACTGCTGCGAGATTGATCGATCTGAAGTGCCAGCAGGGATGCCAAGTGAGGACGGCGAAAGGTCACACTAAAGTCTCACCTAAACGCATTTTGGTATTTCCGTCCGAGTTACAAAATTTCCTAAATGTTGTAGGCTGGCGGCGCGCTGCATAGCGCGAGAAATATTCGATGCCCCATTCGGCTCTCAAAGAACAATACATGAACATTGAGAAAATGTCAAGCTCGCTGACGATTGGAGTCGATGCAACTAAACAGGCCGCTTGCGAC
>CAZSJE010000289.1:0-2042 GCA_964606835.1 uncultured Sphingorhabdus sp. | reverse complement strand
GGTCCCAGAACCACCAGCCGCCCCAACCAAGCTCATAATAGGCCCAATAGCTGCCCGCCGCGATGCCGATGGTCAGGAATATCCAGGCGAGCAACACCCAGGGCCGCATCGCACGGGCAAAGGCCGGACCGACCCTTCCAGTCAGCAGCGCACCTAGCGCAAACGAAAAGGCCACTGAAAGCCCGACATAGCCGACGTAGAGCGTGGGCGGGTGAAAGGCCAAGCCGATATCCTGCAAAAGCGGGTTCAGCCCGGCGCCCGCCGGAGGGGCTGGGTTCAGCCGTTCAAAAGGGTTTGAAGAGAAGAGCAGGAAGGCAAAAAAGCCCAGTGCGAGCAAGGCTTGGGCAAACAGCGTGGCCAACAGGGTCGGCCGGTCCAGCCGCTTTTCAAAGAGCGCAATTGCGGCACCCGAAAGCGTCAGGATCGTGACCCATAGCAGCATCGATCCTTCATGATTACCCCACGTCCCGGCAAGCTTGAAGATCAGCGGTTTATCGACATGGCTGTTCGATGCAACGAGCAGCACCGACAAGTCCGTGACGTAGAACAGCCACATCAGGCTGGCGAAAGCGACGAGGCAGAGCAGCCCCTGTGCAACTGCGACAGGCTTGATCAGCGACGCGAGCGCTCCTCCCTGCCCGTCGCCCTTCCAGCTCGACCAACCGGCCACTGCCTGCAACATGGCAAGCGTCGCTGCCAACCAGAGTGCCGCCAATCCGAGTTCCGCGATCATATGGCGAGGCTGTCCTGCGTATGCTCCGCCGCGTTCATGTCGATGTCTTTCAATTCGCGGGGCACGTAATTTTCGTCATGTTTGGCGAGCAGGCTGTCGGCGACGAAGGTTCCGCTTTTGTCGAGACGACCATCGGCTACAACACCGGAGCCCTCGACAAACAGATCAGGAGTGATGCCGCGATAGGTCACTTGCTGCACCGCGTCGCGGTCCTGCACGGCAAAGCGCACCGTCAGGCCATCGGGATCGCGCTTCACCGAGCCTCGTTGAACCATCCCGCCAAGCCGGATCGCCTTCCCCGGCGCGACATCGGCCTTGGCCAGCGTCATGGGTGTGTAGAAATAGCTCGCTTCCTCGCGTAGTGCAGATGCCGCCAGCAATCCTGCGCTAACGAGCGCTACGAGCGCAACAAGCGCCAAAACAAGCCGTTGATGCTTCGGTTTCAATGCCGCCATTTTAGGGCCGCTTCCTCAAATCCTCAGCCAGCGCCTCCGACCGGCGCATGGCCAGCCAGCTATGCGCTAGGATCACCAGCGTGCCGATGGCCGTCACCGCGAAAGCTGCAGTTACAAAGGTGGCATGCGTCATCGCCTCAATCCTCCGCCATGCGCCGCATCCGCGCTTCGATAACAATTTCGGCCAGCGCAGACCGCATCCGCATCAGCACGATCGCGCCGAATAACAGGCTAAAGCCCAGCGCCGATGCAAAGAGCGGCCAGAGATAGGCGTCGCTGATCGAGCTACCGCCCAGCGTGATGCTCGCTTTCTGATGCTGGCTTTCCCACCACACCACGGAGCGGTTGATGATCGGGATGTTGACTGCGCCTATGATGCCGAACACCGCAGCGATCCGGCTGACATTGCCCTTTTCGCTCGATGCATTGGCGAGCGCGATGTAGCCGAGATAGAGGAAAAACAGCACCAGCATGGAGGTCAGCCGCCCGTCCCATACCCACCAGGTGCCCCAGGTCGGCTTGCCCCAGATAGAGCCGGTGATGAGGCACAATGCTGCAAACAACGCCCCCGGAACAGCAATGGCGCGGGCTGAAATGCCCGCAAGCGGATGCCGCCAGACCAGCTGGATGATGCTGGCAATGGCTATCCCCGTCCACCCTGCCATGCCCAGCCATGCTGCGGGGACATGAACGAACATGATCTTTACCGTATCGCCCTGCAAGCGTTCGGCGGGAACCTGCGTCAGCCCCCACCAGCATGCGCCCAACGTCAGCAGCAGCCCCGGCCAGAGCAAGGCTGGCGTCAAGGGCTTGGCAATACCGAGGAAGCGGGCGGGGTTGGCGAAACGGTGCAT
>CAZSJE010000288.1:0-2054 GCA_964606835.1 uncultured Sphingorhabdus sp. | reverse complement strand
GGGCTTTGCCGAGCGTGCTTTGTTTACCCAGGCCTTGTTCGCTGCTGGATGGTTTACGCTGTCACAGGCGCCCAAACGGCCCGCCCTGCCCGCGCTTGCACCCATTGGTTGGGTGCTGGCGGGAATCGCCCTGTTCCGCGTGGTTTGGTTCGACCTGTTCCTGCTGAACCCCGCACTGCAGCCGCAGCAGGTTGGGCCGGTGCCGGTCGCCAATCTCGCCACGGGCCACTTTGCGTTGGTCGCGCTTTGGCTGTGGTTGCTGGCCAAGTACCATAAGCGACCGCTTGCCTTCCACGTCCTCGGCCTTGGCGCGATGATCCTGGCCTTGCTGGCAACGGTGCGGCAGGCAATGCAGGGTAGCCTCCTGTCCGGTGGCCATATCGGCACGGGCGAGAATTACCTCTACTCCGCTGCCTTGCTTGCGCTTGCCATTGCCTGGTTGGCGCGCGGGATGATGGCGGGGTCGCGGTTGCTGCGTCTCGCTGGGTTGGCGCTACTGACCGCCGTCACGCTCAAGGTCTTCCTGATCGATGCCGCCGCGCTGACCGGGGTGCTGCGCATCGTCTCCTTCCTCGGCCTTGGCATAGCGCTGATCGGCATTGGCTGGGCCTATGGCCGGGTGATGGGGACGGGCGCTAAACCCCCAGAAACAGCTTGAGCGAGGGCCACTGCGCCGCCACCGCTGACCGGCCATGATCGATGGCTGCCTTGATCTTTGCGGGCTTGAACTCCATCGCCTCGGCTGCATCGAACCCCGGATCGGGGGCAATGATGCGGATGGGGGCGAAGCTGTAGCGCGAGAGCTGCTCGTCAAACGGCTGCATTGCGGAGGCAACCTGCGCAGGCGTCAGCGGCAAGGCTGTCAACCGCCGGAACTGCGCCTCGCGCGCCGCAAGCAGGTCGTTGATCAACATCGCATTGCCAATGTCGTTGGTCGAAACCTCGGCATTGAGCAGTTCGACCGAGCGCAACGCAATCTCGTACAAATTGTCGAAATCGCGGGTCGGCTTGGCCTTCGCTTCGGTCGGTTGCGCCAGCACCACCAGCAACGCGCGCGGCTTCAGGGCCATCGCACTCGATAGCGGCGTTACATTGCGCACGCCGCCATCGACCCATTGCTCGGTCTGCCCCGCCGCATTCTTTTTCCGGAACGGCTGGAAAAAGGGCGGCTGGGCTGAGGACGCATAAACCCAATCGCCGATATCGGGGTTTTTCTCGTCAAAATCCTGGGCCAAGCCTGTCTGCAGGTTGACCGCGCTGATCCGCAGCTGCTTTTTGGCGGCCTTGATCTTCGCCGGATCGGCATAGGCCTTTATCTTTTCGCGGATCGGCTTGGCATCGAACATCGAATCCGCGCCGAAGATCGCGCCTGCCGCACCCAGCGGGCGCTTTTTGTAAATGTCGTTATTGCCCTTGATCGAGGTCCATTGTTCGAGCAGCGCGGGCATGTCGTTCATTGCCCCACCGAGCGCCTGGATCGCGCCCGTTGACACCCCGGCAAAGCTTTCGAATTTCACCCCGCGCTCGTTGATCAGCGCATCCATTACGCCGACCTGAAACGCGCCGCGCGCGCCTCCGCCCGACAACACCATTGCCAAACCGCCAGCCATAAGCGCCTCCCTTCCTGATCAACTCATGCGCCCCGGCTGCATGCTTTTTATTTTGGCAGCGGCGGAGAAGGTCTCACGCCGCAGTGTCGTCGTCAAGTGCGGCAATAAACTTGTCTTTATCAATCCATAGTCTAACAGCGCCCTCCATGCTGACCCGCCTGTACCAATGGATGATGGACAAGGCCGCGCACCCGCATGCCGAGCGCTGGTTGTTCTTTTTTTCATTTGTCGAATCGAGCTTTTTCCCGATCCCCCCGCATCCGCTGCTTGGGCTGATGTGCCTGGCACGACCGGACAAGGCGCTGCGCTTTGGTTTCATCTGCACATTAGCATCGGTGCTGGGTGGGTTGTTCGGCTATGCCATCGGCTATTTCGCCTATGAGACGATAGGGGTTGCGCTGCTGAAGGCGCTTGGGCTTTGGGAAAGCTTCCCGGCTGCGGCCT
>CAZSJE010000287.1:0-2081 GCA_964606835.1 uncultured Sphingorhabdus sp. | reverse complement strand
ACCTTGTCCTCGCTCTGCGCGGTGCCGATGCGGTGGAAAAAAAGCGTCTGGTTTTCGTTCAGCGCCTGAAACTCCTGCCCCTTTTCCGGCGCGGCAAAGCGTGAATAGAGGAAACCTTCATTCCCCACCCAGGCGATGTTGGTGAACTTCGCCCATTGGATATCCTCACCCACCGTCTTGCCTGTGGTCACGTCCAGCACGCGGATCGTGCGCCAATCGGAACCACCATCCTGGATCGAATAGGCCAGCAGCTTGCCATTGGGCGAAGGCTCCCAATCATCGAGGGCAGTAGCGCCATCCTTTGCCCATGTGTTGGGATCGATCAGGACACGGTCCTTGCCCTTCAAACCCTTGCGCACATAAAGCGGCGACTGGTTCTGCAACCCGTCATTTTTGGTGAAAAAATAATATCCGCCCGCCTTTTTCGGTAGACCGACCCGCTCATAATTATACAGCGCCTTCATCCGCGCGGCGAGCGCCTCCTTGCCCGGCAGCGATTCCAGATAGGGATCGGCCACAGCCTTCTGTCCCGCGACCCAATCCGCCACATCCTTGCTGTTCCGGACATCCTCCTCAAGCCAGCGATAAGGGTCGGCGACCTTGACGCCGAACTGTTCCTCGACGACATCGGCCTTGCGGGTTTCGGGATAGGCAATTTTGGGTGCCATTTCGGCGGTCGCCGCCGCATCGCCTGCCGCAAGGGCCGGAACCGTCAAACTCATCGCCGCAACCCCAAGCAAAAGCGCAAAACGCATCGAAACATTCCCCAGCCTCAATAACAAAACAGGCCGGAAGCGTATCGCCTCCGGCCTGCCTAGCCAATAAGATTGTTTCGCCGTGACGCGACGAAATTACGCCGCTTCGTCCATGTCCTCGTCACCCATCACAGGGCCGCTGTCGAGACCCTTGGCGCTGGTGTCGCGGTCGATGAGTTCGATCACCGCCATCGGCGAAGCGTCTGAACCACGATAGCCAGCCTTGATAATGCGGGTGTAGCCGCCATTGCGATCCGCATAGCGCGGGGCCAGCGTGTCGAACAATTTGGTCAGCTGGGTATCGTCCATCAGTCGGCTCTGCGCCAGACGACGGTTCGAAAGCCCACCCTTCTTCGCCAGCGTGATCAGTTTCTCGACATAGGGGCGAAGCTCCTTCGCCTTGGCAACGCCCGTGGTGATCTGCTCATGCTTGATCAGCGATGCCGCCATGTTGCGCAGCATCGCGATGCGATGGCTGCTGGTACGGTTCAGTTTGCGATGGCCTACTTTATGGCGCATTTTCTTTACTCCTTTGTGCCGACCGTTCCGGGCGGGAAACCGGTTCCCACTTTCCCTGAACGGGTCGGGCGTTCGTATGGGGGCCGTGTCAGGTACCCCAATCCAGGCCCGCTTAAGGGGGAGCCGTCCCGTCAAATGAAAAGCGGAGCCAAAGCCCCGCCTGTTCGGACGCGCGCCTAGGCGGATCTGGCCAATGAGTCAAGCCAGTGCGGATGCGGATCGTCAAAGCTGCGGATGCGCGGGGGCGACGCTTGCGGCTTGAGCAGCAACGCCCACAAGGCCCAGACACAGGCATCGGCCCGGTCGGGGGAGTTGCCTGAACCCTGATAGCCGCCCGCGGGCGTCATTCCGCCCAGTTGCGCCTCCAATTCAGGAAAGCGCCCGGCAAGGAAGGCCCGGCCATTTTCGAACAGCCTGGCGACCGGCTCTGCCCGCGCGCCTTTGGACAGCGAGGCATGCACCAGTTCGACCGGCAAGGTCACCGAGGCTGACAGCAAAACCTGCCGCACCATATCGCCGCCCTGATTCTTCTCGGCGATGACGCGGTCTGCGTCCCAAACATCGGCAGCACGCACCACCGCGCGCGCCCAGCCGTCCGGCGAGGCATTGCTGACCGAACAATCAGCGAGCACATGGGCATGTTCGTCAGACGTCAGCCCACAGACAATAATCCCGCAGGTGCCGCTTTCTGAAGCTGGCGGATCGACGCCGATGACGATGCGCACATAGGGACGAGTGCTTGACCAATCACCGTTCGGGCTGAGCTTGTCGAAGCCCTGTTCTGTTTGTGTGCGGTTGTCGAACGAC
>CAZSJE010000286.1:0-2094 GCA_964606835.1 uncultured Sphingorhabdus sp. | reverse complement strand
TGCACCCGCTTGCCCTCTGGCCCGACGATGCGGCTTTCATAGACGCCGGGGCGCGATTTCACTTCGGGCGACGCGGCCCAATAGCTTTCATACACTTTCTCCGCATATTCCTTGAACGCGAAGCTGCCGCCCACATCATTTTCGCCATAATCATGGTCGTCCCATGTCGTCATCATGGGCACCGAGCGGCGAAACCGGTCGAACTCGGCCCGGCTCGACAGCTTTCGATAGCTTGCGCTGAGCGTTGGAATATCGGCCGCGCCGGTCGCGCGGACATCGCCATAGACATTGTCGCCGATCAGCAGGAATGCCTGCGGTTTCTGCGCGGCGATCACGTCCCAGAACGCCATCGAACGGTTCTCGTTCACGCAGGAGCCAAAGGCAAAGCGAGTGATGACCGTATCGGCGGGCAGCGCCGGGTTGGGCGGTGCGACCGGCAGCTTCGCAGTGAGCGTCGCATAATAGGGCCGAAGCGCCTCTTGCGCGGTGGCTGGAGCGGCAACCGATTTGCGCGCAACCTGCGGCGTGGTCGCACAGGCAGCGAGCAGCAAAAGCGACGCTATTCCGACGAAGTTGATGGTGCGCTGCAAATTTTTGTGCGCATGGAATCGCAGCCTTGCGGTGATTGACGGAGCGGGAGAGATGTCTGTTTTTATCATAGGCTCAAGATGCCAAATCGGCCGCCTGTAGGACAGCGCAAATTGCATTCTGGCCAAGAAAGAATGGCGGCTTTAGGAAGTGGCCAGACAGAGGAGAATCCATGCGGAAATTTGCAATTGCGGCAGCGCTGATGCTGACGCCGGTAACCGCCCACGCCGATGCGGGTGCCGACCTGAAAAAGCTGGTCGACGACTATTGGGCAATGGTGTTGAAAGAGTCGCCGATCATGGCCAGCTCCTTGGGCGTCGATACCTATGCGAACGAGGTGGGCGACTACAGCCTTGCGGGCGCAGACCGGTTTGCCAAGGCCAGCGGCGACTATCTCAAACGGCTGGAGGCGATCCTGCAGGCCGAACTGAGCGCCGCCGATAGAATCGAATATGGCATTTTGAAGCGCACCCTGGCCGAAACCATCGAGGGCAATAGCTATGGCCAGCGTGCGATCAATTTTTCCACTTACTCCGGCTGGCACCAGAATTTTGCCGGGATGGCGGACAATCTGCCGTTCCGGAACAAGGCCGATTATGAAAGCTATAATGCCCGGCTGAAACAATATGCACGGGTCAATGACGAAGCCATCGCCGTGGCCAACACCGCGATAAAGGGCAAATATACGCTGCCCTGCGAGGTCCTCGGCGGTTATGAAAAGGGCATAGAAGGCCTGATCAAAAAGGATGAGCGCGAAAGCCGCTATTTCCAGCCCTATGCCAAGGCCAAGCCCGACAGCGTCAGCGAGGAGGATTGGAATGCGCTAGCCGCCCAGGCCAGCGCGACCATTGTCGAGGTGATCAATCCGGCGCTGAAAAAGCAGCTCGACTGGTATGCCAAAAGCTACAAGCCCGCCTGTGCAAAGGCCCCCGGCGTGTCCGCGCAGCCGGGCGGCATGGCCTATTATAATTTCCGCATCCGCCAGCAGACCACGACCACTATGGATGCCGAGGCAATCCACCAGCTGGGCCTTAAGGAAGTCGCGCGGATCCGTGCCGAAATGGTCGAGGTGGCGAAAAAGGCAGGCTATGACAGCCGAGAAGCCTTTATCCAGCATCTGCGCACCGACCCCCAATATTATGCCAAGTCGCCTGAAGAACTGATGGAAAAGGTCGCGCGTATGACCAAGACCATCGATGGCAAGATGCCTTCGCTGTTCCATCGGCTGCCCAGATTGCCTTACGGTATCAAGGAAATCCCGGCGGAAATCGCGGAAGGGACGACGACGGCCTATTATTCGCCAGGGTCGCCTGCGATTGGCGTGGCAGGCTTTTATTATGTCAACACGTCGAAACTGGACCAACGACCCTTATGGGAAATCCCTGCGCTATCGGTGCATGAAGCGGTCCCCGGCCACCATCACCAGATCGCCTTGCAGCAAGAGCTGGACCTCTCCGATTTCCGCAAGAACGGCGCTTTCTTCACTGGCTTTGTCGAGGGCTGGGG
>CAZSJE010000285.1:0-2111 GCA_964606835.1 uncultured Sphingorhabdus sp. | reverse complement strand
CAATAGGAGACATGAACCCAGCCAAAGGTCATCTCAGTCTTGGAACAAGACTCTGGCTATGCCAGCAGCCACCGCTGCCCCCGCAAGCTGGGCAAGCAAAAAAGGCATCACGTCATGCGGTGCAATTCCAGCAAAACTGTTGGACAGGCTACGCGCAACGGTGATGGCGGGGTTTGCAAAACTGGTTGATGAAGTGAACCAATAGGCCGCCGAAATGTAGAGCGCCACGTTGGCGGGTACCCGATGCGGGCGGTGGCGCACGGTGCCAAGGATGGTCAGGATCAGGCCAAAAGTGGCGATCCCTTCACTAAGCCATTGGCCAAGCCCCGTTCTCGTCTTGACCGACGTCTGGAGGATCGGAAGCTCAAACATGGCATGTGCGGCCCACACACCAATGACGCCAAAGGCCAGCTGCGTTGCGATATAGGCAGCGGCAAGCTGCCAACCCAACTCTCTGCGCCATGTAGCAACAAGCGTGACCGCCGGATTGAAGTGCGCACCCGAAACCGGGCCGAGCATGGTGATCAGTACGAACAGGATAGCGCCCGTCGCCAATGTGTTGCCGAGCAGCGCGATTGCATCATTTCCTTGGGCAAGGTTGGTCGCCATAATTCCGGAGCCAACAACGCAAGCAAAGAGGAAGAAGGAACCAATCCCCTCGGCCAGCAAAGCGCGCCAGTTCATGCCGCACCTTCCATCTGGCCAATGTCGTTCAGCGCCGCGCGCAGTGCAGACGCCTCCATCATTTCAAATGGCAGTGCCAGAAACGCCCGCACCCGCATCTCAAGAAGCCTCCATGTCTCGGCAAAGGCGGCATCGACCTCGGCATCGCTGCCGGTCGCGTCCGCCGGATCGGGTAGACCCCAATGGGCGCGGATGGGCGCACCGATGAACAGCGGACAGGCTTCCCCTGCGGCATTGCCACATACGGTTATCGCGATGTCGATGGCCGGGCTATCGGCCGCTGAAAATTCATCCCAGCTTTTCGAGCGGAACTGCGCGGTATCGATGCCTTGGCCTGCCAGTAGCCGCAGCGCACCCGGATGCGGCACACCCTTGGGCTTGCTCCCCGCACTAAAAGCGATGATCCGGCCTTTGCCCATCAGGTTCAGCATCGCCTCGCCCAAAATGCTACGGGCCGAATTGCCGGTGCACAGCACCAATATCGTCCTCATCGCCCCGATACCCGATCAGCAACAACCAGTTCTGGGTGCAGGCGCCAGAGCAGGTGCGCAGCATTGGCCTTTAGCGGCGCTATCCGACGAAAGCTGGGCCAGTTCAGGGCTGTCACCATAGACAGTCGCCTCGCCATTGGTGAAAAAGGCCTCCCAGACCACACCGTCGGGATCGGCAATCCAGCTCTTTTCGGATTTGGCATAGCAACAGGTGGCCTGCCCTTCTTCCAGCACAGGCCGGTCCGCTGCCTTCAGGCGGCCATAGACTTCTAAAAGCTCATCATTGCTTTCAACTTGAATGCCCAGATGCTCTATGCCCTTGGCAGCATGGTCGCGCGAGGAAATGGCGAAGTTGACGCGCGGATCGTCGAGCATCCATTTCGCATAATCATCCTTCTCAACCGTCGGCGCGGCGGCGAACAGCATTGAATAAAAGCCAATCGACTGATCGAGATCGGCAACGCCGACATGAACATGCATCCGTTTCATGCAGATTTCCTTTCAAGGGTTGGGGTTTCGCAGCCAGCGTCGACGCCGCATTCGGCCCCGGCGCAGCAATTTTCCATAAGGTAGGCAACCAGCGCATTCATCGCCGCATAATTGGCGCGATAGATGATCGAACGATGCTGTCGCTCCTGACTGATCAGTCTGGCACGGTTGAGTTGCGCCAAGTGAAAAGACAGCGATGAATTGGGCACGCCCAGCGCATCGGCAATCGTACCAGCCGCCATTCCCCGCTCACCCGCCTGCACGAGCAAGCGGAACAAGGCGAGACGGTGTTCCTGCGCGAGTGCACTCAAAGCGTCTATGGCGGCAGCGGCCTGCATGTGCGAATCCTCGTTTCGATCAAAATCGAAATGAAGGATCAAGAGACGCTTGTCAATTCGAAAACTGTCGAAATGAATAACACTCACGCCACTGTGGCAGGTTCATTCT
>CAZSJE010000284.1:0-2117 GCA_964606835.1 uncultured Sphingorhabdus sp. | reverse complement strand
GAATCGTGTTTTCGTGGCTTTGCCAGCCCGTACCTGCAAATCTGTCCGTATCCCAAACGAGACGATCACCAACCAAAGCACCACCGAATTCATATTCTGCGGTACGTCCGTCCTCCCAGAAAAGCTTGTTGTGCTGGATATAACTCCATGGACCGCTATCCGGCAGTTCGCACCAGGTTGTGGTGCGGTGCTGATCCAGCAGTTCGCCATCGGCACTGAAATGCCGGTAAAATCCGTCCCAATGACCTTCGTGGGCGAACATGGCAGGCATGACCTGCCGCAAGGCGGAACGGTTGCTCATTTCTGCATCTGGTTCAGTTCGATCAGCGTTCCGTCTGGATCGAAGAAATTGCATCCCCGGACGCGGATCGGCGGCGCACCATTGCGTCCGGGGTAGATTTGATCGCGTGGCGGGCTCGTTACCGTAACACCGGGAACAAGTGCCGCCTCGGCGCAGCGCCGATCCACATCGGCCGTATGGGTGACAATAACATGCCCTCCGATGCCCATCCGGACCGGATAGGGCCCCGGGTCGGGCAGGCGCGGATCGACCCATTCCATCAGGCCAATCCAGCCAATGAAAGGATCATTCCCGTTTAAGAGCACCAGTCGCGCCTTCGCACCGGGTTCGCCTGCTGGAAGTGCAACGCCGGACATGGGAAGCACCGCATCATAATTGACCTCAAGGCCCATGACATCGCGATAAAGTTTCAGGCTGTTCTCCATATCGCGCACAATCATCGTCACACGGCGTATATCCGTAGGCAGATCGCCGTTTGAAGTCTTTACTCCCGGCGATGCTGCGGTGACACGCGCAGGCTCGTTTACAACGACACAACCGCCCAGCAGGGAAATCATAGCGAGCAAAAGGGCTTTCTTCATGACTGCTGTTCCCACGCGTCGACAATCGCATTACCCGTCGCAAACCAGGATTGGGAACGGTTCGAAAGATCCGCAAGCAATCGTTCAAAAGCGTCGATCCGGTAGGGGAGCGCCATGATATATGGGGTGATATGTAGCGGCAGCATCCGCCCGCCAAACCGTTCTGCTTCCCCTGCCAGCCAGCTAAAGGCGTCACCCATTGACTGGACGTAGCTGTCGACCGACTGCTGCTGAACCGTGATGATTTGCCGGTCGCTAAGCTCATGGTTCAGCGGCAGGTTTATGAGGCCGTTTCGAAAGCGGTAAGGCAATTCATCATTCACCCAGTCGCAGCAATAACGGGTGCCTGCTTCCTTGAGCAGGTCCGCCGTGGCCCAGCTTTGCGACCGCGCGATCGATAGCCAGCCAGTAGGCCGTGCGCCGGTCGCCCGTTCAAGCGTATCGAGCGCGGTGGCAATAAGCGCCCTTTCCTCTTCAACCGGCATGCCGGACGCAATAGTGCCGTTCATGTCTGTGGAATGCGCGATAATCTCATGCCCTTCGCGGACAATGTCCGAAACCAGTGCAGGGTAGCGTTCGGCGATGGCGCTATTCGTCGCAAAGCTTGCCTTGATCCCAGCCTTGGCGAAGGCATCAAGCAGCCGATAGACTCCAACGCGTGAGCCATAATCTCGCGCAGTGTAATGGCGATAATCGGGATAGGCTGTTTGCATGTGCCCCGGCGCCCGAAAAGGAGTGTCGCTTGGGGTAATCGGAAACCATTCGAGGCTGACGCACACGAAGACCGCCACCGATTTGCCGTCCGGCCAGTAAATGGGGGAGCGTTCGTGCAGCGCCGACCAGCCATAAAGATCATGATCGTAACCATATTGCCGCTTGGGGTAGGCAAGATAGGAAGGGTCTAGGCTCATTGTTGTGCCCTCCATGCGTCGACTATTTCGCCTGATCGGGCAATCCATGCGCGGCCGTCTTCGGCGATATGACGCAAAGCTTCTTCGAACGGTCCGATGCGGTGTGGTTGTCCGATCAGATAGGCATGAAGCGGTATGCACATGACCGTCCCGCCTTCGGCCGCCAGACGTTCATATTGACGGATAAGCGTGTCGGCATATTCGCGGCCTGACATATTATAGACGAAGAAGCCATAATGGTCGTTGACCTCCAGACTATAGGGAATCGAGACAAGTTCGCCCTGCTTCACCTTCACCCATTGCGGCTGGTCGTCATGATAGAGG
>CAZSJE010000283.1:0-2132 GCA_964606835.1 uncultured Sphingorhabdus sp. | reverse complement strand
GGGTACCGCCCCCGGGTCCGCTGCATCTATTGCACATCGCAATTTATCGCCATAGTCCGGCGAACCGGACCTTTCCTATATAGGCGTTCTTGCGTGAATGGGAAGTGAAGAGCGTTTTCCACAGTCGATTTCGCCGGACTCTTGCGTGGGCGAGTCACGCACGCCTATAGGCTGGGCATGAGCGAAGACCTGTTCGGCGGCGCACTGCCCGCCGGTTCCGACACGAGCGGCTATGATGCCTCGGCCATTGAGGTGCTGGAAGGCTTGGAGCCTGTGCGGCGGCGGCCGGGCATGTATATTGGCGGCACTGATGAACGGGCCTTGCACCACCTCGCGGCCGAAGTGCTCGACAACAGCATGGACGAAGCAGTTGCAGGACATGCCAGCCGGATCGAGATTGTGCTGGGTCTCGATAACCGGCTCACGATCAGCGACAATGGTCGCGGCATCCCGGTCGATCCGCACCCGAAATTTCCGGGCAAGTCGGCGCTCGAAGTGATCATGACGACGCTGCACTCCGGCGGCAAGTTTGAGGGGAAGGCCTATGCGACCAGCGGCGGCTTGCACGGCGTTGGCGTGTCGGTGGTCAATGCGCTTTCGACCGATACGGTGGTGGAGGTTGCACGCAACAAGCAGCTTTACCGCCAGCGTTTTGCCAAGGGGCATGCGCAGGGTGGGCTGGAAGAGTTAGGGCCGACACCCAACCGGCGCGGGACGATGATTGCCTTTACCCCCGACCCTGAAATTTTCGGACCGGATGCAAAATTCAAACCGGCGCGGCTTTTTCGGTTGGCGCGGTCGAAAGCCTATCTGTTCGCCGGCGTCGAAATCCGCTGGAAGTGCGACCCCGAACTTGCCAGCGACGATGTGCCACAAGAGGCCGTCTTCCAGTTTCCCGGCGGACTGTCCGATCATCTGCGCGAGCAACTGAACGGGCGGAATTGCGTCACCACCGAATTTTTCAGCGGCAACCAGGCGTTCCCCGAAGAGCAAGGCCGGGTCGAATGGGCGATCGCCTGGCCGCTTTATTCGGATGGCAGTTACAGCTGGTATTGCAACACCATCCCCACCCCCGATGGCGGCACGCATGAGGCAGGCGTTCGCGCCGCGCTGACCAAGGGGTTGCGTGCTTTCGGTGAGCTGATCGGCAACAAGAAGGCGGCGCAGATTACCGCCGAGGACATCTTCAACGAAGCCGAGTTGATGCTGTCGGTCTTCATCCGCAACCCGCAATTCCAGAGCCAGACCAAGGACCGGCTGACCAGCCCCGAAGCGGCGCGGCTGGTCGAGAACGCGATACGCGATCATTTCGACCATTTCTTGGCCGACAATATGGAGCGCGGCAAAGCGTTGCTGGGCTTCATATTGGAGAAGGTCGAGGACCGGCTCCGCCGCAAGGCCGAGCGCGAGGTCAAGCGCAAAACCGCGACCAGCGGCAAGAAGGTCCGCCTGCCCGGCAAGCTTACCGATTGTGCCAATGACGATCCGGCGGGGACCGAGCTATTCATCGTCGAGGGCGACAGCGCCGGTGGCAGTGCCAAACAGGCGCGCGACCGCAAGACACAGGCGATCCTGCCGATCCGCGGCAAGATATTGAATGTCGCAAGTGCCACCGCCGACAAAATCCGCGCCAATCAGGAAATTGCCGACCTATCGTTGGCACTCGGTTGCGGCACGGGCAAAAGCTGCGATCCCGATGCTCTCCGTTACGACCGGGTGATCATCATGACGGACGCCGATGTCGACGGCGCCCATATCGCAACGCTGTTGATGACCTTTTTCTTTCAGGAGATGCCCGCGATTGTCGAACGCGGCCATCTCTATCTGGCCCGTCCGCCGCTCTATCGTCTGACCAGCGGCGCGCAGAGCGCCTATGCGCAGGATGAGGAGGAGCGCGCAGAATTGGAGGCCACTCTGTTCAAGGGCAAAAAGGTTGAGGTCGGCCGTTTCAAGGGATTGGGCGAGATGAACCCCGGCCAGCTGCGCGAAACGACGATGGACCCGAAATCCCGCTCGCTGATCCGCATCACCCTGCCGCATGAATATCAACGGCAGGCGGCGGTCAGGGAACGCGTCGAGCAGCTGATGGGCAAAAGCCCCGAAGCCCGCTTCCGCTTCATCCAGGAACATGC
>CAZSJE010000282.1:0-2157 GCA_964606835.1 uncultured Sphingorhabdus sp. | reverse complement strand
TCGGCATCAGCACATAAAGCGCGGGCGATTTGTCATTCTCGCGGATCAGCGTCGGAGCGCTGGCGTCGGCCAGATGGAGCTCGACGGTGTCGCCCTCAATCTCGCCCAATATGTCGAGCAGATAGCGCGCGTTAAATCCGATCTCGAAGCCGTCATCGGCATAGCTGCCCGGCACCTCTTCCGCCGCCGTGCCATTTTCCGGGCTGGTGACCGATAGCGTGATCTTGTCCTTATCCAGCGCCATTTTGACCGCGCGGGTCTTTTCGGTAGCGATGGTGGCCACGCGGTCGACGCCTTCGGAAAAGCTTTTCGGATCGATCTTGAGCAGCTTGTCGTTCGCGGTCGGGATGACCCGACTGTAGTCGGGGAAAGTGCCATCGATCAGTTTCGAGGTCAGGATTGCATTGTCCAGCGTGAAGCGGATCTTGGATGCTGACAAGTCGATCTGGATATTGTTGCCGCCGCTTTCATCAAGCAATTTGCGAATTTCGCCCACGCATTTGCGCGGCACGATGACGTCGGGCATCCCTTCGGCACCATTGGGACGCGGCAGGGTAACACGCGCAAGACGGTGGCCATCGGTGGCAGCGGCCTTCAGCGTCGGCTCGCCTTCCTCGGCAACATGCAGGAAAATGCCATTCAGATAATAGCGCGTTTCCTCGGTCGAAATCGCAAAGCGGGTCTTGTCGATAATCTGGATCAGCGAGGTTGCGGGCAGCTCGAAACTGGTCGGCAGTTCGCCCTCGGCGATCATCGGGAAATCTTCTCGCGGCAGCGTGCCCAGCGAAAAGCGCGCACGGCCTGCATTTACTGCCATGCGCCCATCGGCGGCGTGCAGCTGCACCTGGCTACCCTCAGGCATTTTGCGCGCGATTTCGAACAGCGTGTGCGCCGAAACTGTCGTGGAACCCGCAATCTCGACATCGCCTGCAATTGTCTCGACGATCTGCAGATCCAGGTCGGTCGCGGTGAGCTTGATCGCGCCGTTGTCGCTTGCCTCGATCAGCACGTTCGACAGGATGGGAATGGTGTTGCGGCGCTCGACCACCGACTGCACATGGCCCAGGCTTTTGAGCAAAGTCGCGCGCTCGATTGTTGCCTTCATTTCGTCCGTCCGTCCTGTTTCAAACTCAAGCGCCGAAAGCCGCTGCAATCCGACGATTCTCCCTTAACAACATCATTCCTTAGGGCAAGCCGATAGGCTTTGCACGGGGCAATAAACTGTGGAAGAAGGCTGGCCTTATGGCTTGGTCAACCAACGGAAAACGCGTCTTTATCGCCCGACATGGGGAGACGGTGTATAACGCTGCGGGCCGCATGCAGGGCATGTATGCGCACACGCCGCTGACCCGTGAGGGCTGTGAGCAGGCAACCGATATGGGCGTAGCCCTGTCGCGCCATGTTGTGCTGGGTGAACCGCTGGCGCTGCTATCCTCGCCCGCTGGCAGGACGTTGCAGACATTGGGCCTGATCTGCGAGGAGTTGGGATGCGACTATCACACCCACGATACCGATGTCCGCCTGCGCGAAATCGATGTGGGCGAATGGGAGGGGCAATATTATCGCGACGTTGCTCCCGATCCGGCCAAGCTGATGGATCCGGTGCACCGGTTGTTCATCGTCAAGGCGCCGGGCGGAGAGGATTATCACGACGTCGCCGAGCGCGTGACCGAATGGCTCGCTGAGCAAAGCTTTGAGCAGGACATGCTGGTCATTACCCACGGCATGACGGCGCGGGTATTGCGCGGGATATTGCTGGGGCTGGAGCCGCTGGAGGGCTTCGGCGTACCCATTGCCGACGGGCTGGCCCAGGGGAGCATGGTGTCGATCTGTGACGGGACAGAAACATTGGTGATCGACGGGGCTGGGATGGGCGAGCGGGCGTGAGGCTATTCGTGGCGCTCGTATTACTGGTCACAGCCCCTTTGCTCGCGAAGGAGCGCTTGGGGGCCTATCAAAGCTGGGCAGCGTTCAAGGATGCCGAAATCCCGCGCTGCTACGCTATCGGGGCGCCTGAACAGAGCAGCGGGGAAGGCGGCTATGTCTCGGTCGGCTTTTGGCCCAAGCGCGCGCAGAGTCATCAGGTCTATGTACGCCTCTCTCGCGCGCGCAGCAGCAATGCAGGCATCACCCTGACCGCCGGAGGCCGCCGCTTCC
>CAZSJE010000281.1:0-2162 GCA_964606835.1 uncultured Sphingorhabdus sp. | reverse complement strand
CGCGGAGCGCTACTTTATGAAGGGGCATGGTCGGTGCGGCTTACTGCGCAAGGCTTCCACGTCGTACATACCCACCCGATGGGCTGGATCAGCTCGGCCTTTTATGTCGCGCTGCCAGAGACGATGGGAGAGGGGCAAGCAGGCTGGCTGCAACTGGGCGCGCCGCCGCCCGACTTGCGGGTCGACTTGCCGCCCTATTGCGCCATCGAACCAAAGCCGGGGCGGCTGGCGCTGTTTCCCTCGACGATGTGGCACGGCACCGTGCCGTTCGAGGATGGCGAGCGGCTGACCATTGCCTTCGATATGCGCGTGCCGTCGCGCTGATCAGGCGACTGCGAATTTCAGTTCGCCATCGCCTTCTTCGACCTGGACGGTCGAACCATCAGGAACTTCGCCCTTTAGCAGCATATCCGCCAGCGGGTCCTGCAAATGCCGCTGTATTGCGCGTTTCAGGGGGCGGGCACCGTAGACGGGGTCATAGCCTACCCGGCCCAGCCACGCCTTGGCTGCATCGGACAGGGCGATCACAATCTTGCGGTCCTTCAGCAATTTCTGCACGCGCCCGACCTGAATATCGACAATCGGTGCCATATGCGCGGCCGCGAGCCGGTGGAACAGGATAACCTCGTCGAGCCGATTCAGGAACTCGGGACGGAAATGCGCGCGGACGACTTCCATCACCGCCGGTTCGGCTTTCTCGACATCCTCGTCATCGCCAAGCGCCGCCAGATATTGGCTGCCCAGATTCGACGTCAGGATGATAAGCGTGTTCGAAAAATCGACGGCACGGCCCTGTCCGTCGGTCAGCCGACCGTCGTCGAGTACCTGCAACAGTACATTGAAGACATCGCTGTGCGCTTTCTCGACTTCGTCGAACAGCACCACCTGATAGGGCCGACGGCGGACGGCTTCGGTCAGAACGCCGCCCTCCTCATAGCCGACATAGCCCGGAGGCGCGCCAATCAGCCGGGCGACGCTGTGCTTTTCCATGAACTCGCTCATGTCGATACGCACCATGGCGCTGTCGTCGTCAAAGAGGAACGCGGCCAGCGCCTTGGTCAGTTCGGTCTTGCCGACGCCAGTGGGGCCAAGGAAGAGGAAGCTGCCCAAGGGCCGGTTGGGGTCCTGCAAGCCTGCGCGGCTTCGGCGCACAGCCTTTGACACCGCCTCGACCGCATCCTTCTGCCCGATCACTCGTGCGCCGAGCCATTCTTCCATTTTGAGCAGCTTTTCGCGCTCGCCTTCCATCATCTTGTCGACCGGGATGCCGGTCCATCGGCTGACGACGCTGGCAATATCTTCGCTGGTGACTTCCTCGCGCAGCATCGCATTGCCAGCGGCAGCGACTGCCTCGTCAAGTTGCTTTTCGAGACCGGGGATGGTGCCATATTGCAGCTCGCCCGCCTTGGCGAGATCGCCTGCGCGCTGCGCCTGTTCCAGTTCGATCCGCGCTGCGTCCAGCGCTTCCTTGATCTTCGACTCGGCGGAAATCTTCTCTTTTTCGGCCAGCCAGCGCGTGGTCAGCTCCGCCGACTGTTGCTCCAGATTGGCAAGGTCCGCTTCGAGGGTCGCAAGCCGGTCTTTGGACGCATCGTCGCTCTCCTTCTTCAACGCCTCGCGCTCGATCTGCAATTGCATGATCCGCCGGTCGAGATTTTCAATCTCTTCGGGCTTCGATTCGACCTCCATCCGCAGCCGCGACGCGGCCTCGTCCATCAGGTCGATGGCCTTGTCGGGCAGAAAACGGTCGGAGATATAGCGATGCGATAGCGTAGCCGCCGACACCAAAGCACCGTCGGTGATGCGTACCCCGTGGTGCAGCTCATATTTTTCTTTCAGCCCGCGCAGGATCGAGATCGTGTCCTCAACCGTTGGCTCGCCAACAAACACCGGCTGGAAGCGGCGCTGCAAGGCGGGGTCTTTCTCGACATGCTTCTGATATTCGTCGAGCGTGGTTGCACCAATGCAGTGCAGTTCGCCGCGTGCGAGCGCGGGCTTCAACAGGTTCGACGCGTCCATCGCGCCTTCGCCCTTGCCTGCGCCGACCAGCGTGTGCATTTCATCGATGAACAGGATGATGTCGCCTTCGGCCTGCTTGACCTCGTCGAGCACGCCTTTCAGCCGCTCCTCAAATTCGCCGCGATATTTGGCCCCTGCGATCA
>CAZSJE010000280.1:0-2183 GCA_964606835.1 uncultured Sphingorhabdus sp. | reverse complement strand
GCCTTGCCCTTGCGGGTGCGCGCATTGGTGTGCGTGCGCTGACCGCGAACGGGAAGGCCCTTGCGATGGCGCAGGCCGCGATAGCAAGCCAGGTCCATCAGCCGCTTGATATTCATCGAGGTGGTGCGACGCAGGTCGCCCTCGACGGTGTATCCGGCGTCGATCGTTTCGCGGATTTTCAGGACTTCGGCGTCCGAAAGATCCTGCACCCGGCGGGCATGATCGATTCCCAGCTTGTCGGCAATTTCAAGCGCCTTGGTGCGCCCGATACCGTGGATATAGGTGAGTGCGATAATCACTCGTTTGTTGGTGGGGAGATTGACCCCGGCAATACGTGCCACTTGTTCTTGCTCCTTGCTCCACAGGGCGGCGCGAAGGCGTTGCCCTATCTCATCGCGAAAGTATGGATGTCGGTATGACGGACCGATAACGCAGAAAAACCAGCTGGCGCACGAATGCGCTGCTGGCTTTACCAGTTATTGGATGCTCCCCATCTAAGGTGAGTCGCCGCTGCTGTCAATGCCCGGCGTCCTGTGTGGCGCGTTAATGCACCCGCTCGACCTTATAGCCCTTCTTCTCCAGCATGCCCTGCACCGAATCCTTGCCAGCCAGATGCGCAGAGCCGACCGCGAGCAAGACCTTGCCAGGCTGGTCGAGGCGTTTGGCGAGCCATTCGGTCCAGGCCGCATTGCGGTTGACCAGCAGCGCGTCATAATAGGCTTGTCCCATGCTTTCCGGCGTCATGTCGTCGCCGGACTTTGAAATATCGCCCTGCGCCCAGGCAATGTCGTCGGCAAAGGGATGCTCGCTCGGCGCAAGGTCAGGGAGCAGGCTATTGGCGGGCGCGGTGCGGATTTCGGTCAGAAGCTGGTTGAGCGCGATCAACTGCTCTTCCTCGCTCAGCGCATTCAGCGCGGCGTTGACGGCCTGCGCATCCTCTATGCCGCTGATGGGTTTCTTCGCTTTGCCAAAGACACCCTCCAGCACCGTTTCGACGCCATGGTCCTGCGACACCCCGTCAATATTCGCGCTGGAATAGAAAAGCTCGAACGCCACCATCCAGGTTGGCAGCAGATCAAGATAGTCCATCGGCACGCGTAGCTCGCGCACCACCTGGTCGAGGATCGCGCGGTTTGCAGGGTCGACACGGTCGAGCAGCGGCTTGCGATCGATCCCCGCCAGCATCGCCGCAACCATCTGGTCGTCCATGAAATCGCTCTTCGCCTCCTTGTCGGCGACGGTTTCCAGCACAAGCTCATCGACATCGCGGATGATACCATCCAAGGCGGTCGAGCGCCATTTCAGCTGCGGCGGCAGCGCATGGACCGTTCCCAGCATATAGATGGTGGTGTCGGCATCGCTCAACCGCCAGACCGCCGGATTGGGGACATAGTCGAACGCCGGGTCATCCGCCGACGGCGGCCCGGCCCACACCACGACAGGCGCAAGCATGGCGAACAGGAACGGCACGACCCCCTTGACGAACATCGCATGCGTAAAGCGCAACCCGCCCGCTCACGTCAAGCGGGTTGATTTGAGGGCGCTTTCCCGCCAAGGGGCAGGCGAAATGGCCGCCGTAGACCCCCTTACCTTCCAGGACCTGATCCTTCGCTTGCATGATTATTGGGGCAAGCAGGGTTGCGTGATTCTGCAACCCTATGACATGCGTGTGGGCGCGGGGACATTTCATCCGGCCACCACCTTGCGCGCGCTTGGCCCCGACACATGGAACGCGGCCTATGTGCAGCCCAGCCGTCGCCCGACCGATGGTCGCTATGGTGAGAACCCCAACCGGTTGCAGCATTACTATCAATATCAGGTGATCATGAAGCCCAGCCCTGCCAATTTGCAGGAGCTGTATCTGGGCTCATTGGACGCCATTGGCATCGACCCGCTGAAACACGACATTCGCTTTGTCGAGGATGACTGGGAATCGCCCACGCTTGGCGCATGGGGCCTTGGCTGGGAGGTCTGGTGCGACGGGATGGAAGTGACGCAGTTCACCTATTTCCAGCAAATGGGCGGCTTTGACTGCAAGCCGGTGGCGGGTGAGCTGACCTACGGGCTCGAACGGCTGGCCATGTATATTCAGGGCGTCGACAGCGTCTATGACCTTGCCTTTAACAACGCCGGCGTCACCTATGGCGATGTCTTCCACAAGAATGAGGTTGAATTTTCGACCT
>CAZSJE010000279.1:0-2197 GCA_964606835.1 uncultured Sphingorhabdus sp. | reverse complement strand
AGCTAACAGACCAAATTTTGGAACTTCAACGACAACTCAAAGCAAGTGCGGATTGGGAGACCGAAAAGTCACGCTATGTCCTTACCAAGTCACCTAAAGGAGCATATACCTACAACCTTCGTGCCGATCTAGAATCGGAGGTTACGCCGCATAAAATATGCTCGAACTGTTTTGATCAATGTCAAAAGTCAGTGTTACAAACAATCGCTTCTGGTCATGGAGGCGAACTGGTCGAGTGCCCGAGATGCAAGTCTCGATTTGAATTATCTGAGTTTCATTATCCTCCAATTCAAGACGGCACTCAGTATTTTTGACTTTTTCAATGAAAACAATAAAATCATTGATGGAATCACGCGAAGACGCGAAGGCGCGAAGAGGTTTGGGTTATGCCTGATCTGGAGAAGTTATCGGAGATTGCGGTGGGCATCGGCTTGCGCATTCATCGCGAGTTGGGACCGGGCTTGCTGGAAACGGTTTACGAAACGGTGCTGGCGGCAGCGTTCGAAAGGGCTGGACTCAACGTTGAACGGCAGAAGCCGGTCAGCTTCACTTTTGAAGATTTGCATTTCAAGGATGCGTTTCGCGTCGATTTGCTAATCGAAGCTCGGCTAACCATCGAAGTCAAATCGGTTGCATCGCTGAATATGGCGCACCGCAAACAGTTGCTCACCTATCTCCGGTTGATGAATAAGCCGATGGGATTACTTATGAATTTCGGTGGTGCGACATTTCGCGAAGGCTGCCACCGCGTCGTGAACAATCACAAAAACTTCGCGTCTTCGCGTCTTCGCGTGAATCAAACTGATCAAAAGCCTGCGCGCCCAAATCCGGATTGGGATAGCTTTTTTGCTCAGCCCGGCTCTCCTGATTTTCCTGATGTGAATGAAAAATACGACGAAAATGGGAAGTGGATTCCGTTTGCATGACCCCCGTCAATACCATCCAGGGCAAGGCCTATCCCTTTGGCCGGAAAAATGTCGATACCGACATCATCATTCCGGCCCCTTGGCTTAAAACGATCAGCCGCGAGGGGCTGGGTAAGGGCGCGTTTGAGGCGATCCGCAAGGACCCCGATAATCTGTTCGACAGTGCCGAATATGCTGGCTCCCCCATATTGATTGCGGGCGATAATTTCGGCTGCGGGTCAAGCCGGGAACATGCCGCATGGGCGCTGGCAGATATGGGGATCGGGGCGGTAATCGCGCCTTCCTTTTCCGACATATTTTCGGGCAATGCGTTCAAGAACGGGCTGCTTGCCGTGGTTCTGCCGCAGGAGGCGGTTGACCGGCTGATGGAGGTTGCCAAGACTGACCCCATCCACATCGATCTGGAGAATCAGGTCGTGACCACGCCGTTTCAGGACCGCTTTGAATTTGAGATCGACCCGTTCCGCAAATATTGCTTGCTCAATGGGCTGGACGAAATCGGCATTACGCTTGCGAGCGCTGACGCGATTTCGGCCTATGAAAAACAGGTCGAGGCGGACAGGCCGTGGCTTATCCCATCACCTGCCTGACCGGCGCTTGCGCCCTTTTTGTAAAAACGGCGGGACGGCAAGACGATTGGGCGAGGTTGCTGTAACGACCAACACCGTCTTTTCGTCAAACCGTTTTTACATCAAAATCCAAAGCGCACCGGCAATTGCAACAGTCGCTGAAACGGCTATGGCGTCGGAGTGGTGCCCGCTGCGCGGGTGGCGTTTGATCGAGAGGACAATGAAATGAAAGCCTTGCTATCCACTGCCGTTGGCGGACCCGAAACGCTTGTGATGGGCGAATTGCCCGATCCTGTTGCGGGCGCGGGGCAAGTCGTTGTTGCTGTGAAGGCAGCGTCGATCAACTTTCCCGATACGCTGATGCTGATGGACCTTTACCAGTTCAAACCGCCGCGTCCCTTTGCCCCCGGCGGCGAAGTGGCAGGCGTTGTTGAGGCAGTGGGCGAAGGTGTCACTGGCTTTGCCGTGGGCGATCGGGTGATTGCGCTTTGCGGAAATGGCGGACTGGCCGAAAAGGTGGCGGTCAGTGCCTTTAACTGTTTTGCCATGCCAGCAAATATGCCCTTTGAAGATGGCGCTTCGCTGCTGATGACCTATGGCACATCAGCCCATGCTTACCGGGATCGCGCGCATATCAAATCGGGCGACAGCATATTGGTGCTGGGCGGGGCTGGCGGCATTGGGATCAGCGCGATCGAGCTG
>CAZSJE010000278.1:0-2206 GCA_964606835.1 uncultured Sphingorhabdus sp. | reverse complement strand
ACAGCGTGGACTTGCCCACATTGGGCAGCCCGACAATACCGCATTTGAAACCCATTTTCCGGCCCTGTGGTTAAAGAATGGCGCGCCCTAGCGGTTACGCCCCTCCTTTTCAATCATGCACCGCCTTGATCCACGGTCCGAAGGGCGAATTGCCCAGCCAGCCCACCTGCGTCTCCGCCGAAACTTTGTTGATCGCGTCCTGCGGCTTGTTCCCAGGATGCACCGCGCGGCGGAGGGGTCTTGTCCCAGCAGGCATGGCTGCGATTTCGGCAATGGCGCGTGGGATGTCCATTGGGTCTGCACTGCGGCCAGAACCGTCCTCCAAACCCATGCGAGAAACCAAAGCAGGATAGGCTGCGGCTTCGTCGGCGCTCAGCCGGTCTTTCAGTCCCTTGGCCAGCACATTGCGGTTGACCCACACCTTGGTCGGATAGCCGCCGGGCTGGATCACGCATACCTCGATATTGTGCGGCACCAGTTCATAGGCCATCGCTTCGCTCATTGCCTCCAGCGCAAATTTGGTGGGGGAGTAATGGCCTGCGGACGGCACGATCACCCGGCCCAATTGCGAAGAAACATTGAAGATCAGCCCGCGCTTTGCCTTGCGCATCCCGGGCAGCACCGCGCGCGCCATACGGTGCGGGCCATAGACATTGGTTTCGAAAATCAGCTTGGTCGCTTCCATATCCTGCAACTCGATCGGCCCGGCATAGCCGATGCCTGCATTGTTGATCAGGATATCGAGCGGCCCGCCCGCGATCTTTTCCGCCTCGGCGACACCCTTGACCACCTGTTCGTCCGATGTGACGTCGATTTCGACGATGTGGATATCGAGCTTTTCCTTCGCCGCCTCGGCCTTCAAATCACCTGCCTCCTTGCGCGGCAGGTTGCGCATGGTGGCAACCACCTTCGCACCCTGTCGGGCAAGGTGCAGCGCCGAAAGATAGCCAAAGCCGGAGGAACAGCCAGTGATCAGCGCCGATTTGCCCGCCAAGGGTTTGTCAGCAGCGGCCACCGCTGCCGGAACGCTTGCCACAGCCCCGGCTGCCAATGCGGTTTTCAGGACGGTTCGACGTTCGATATCGGCCATGTTGTTGCTCCTTTTCGGTTGCAACACAGGTGGCCTCAGAGCGATTGCGAGTCCAGCCAGTCTTTCAACTGTAGCGGATGGCGAAAACGGGTAACCTTGGCTTCATGGCCGACAAGCTTTGCCTCGGTGCGCGGACGCGGCCCGCTGTTCCATTGCAGCAAATAGAGCAGGAAAGCGAAATCGAACCGTTCGGGGCACCCTTCGGTCATGTCCGGGCGGCTGTGGCCACGATAGGTCCAGATACGCCGAAACAGACGCGCGACGCACAGGCGGATGGGGAAATCGAGATACAGCACCGTATCGGCCCGTTCCAGCCGCTCAGCCAGCGTTCCGCCATAATTGCCGTCGATCAGCCAGCGGTCGGCGGCAACTATGCGTGCAAGCTTTTCGCGGATTTCATCCTTGCTGCTTTCAACCCAGCCGGGTTTCCAGTTGAGCTGATCCATATGATATACTGGCAAACCGAGCTTTTCGCCCAAAGTCATGGCGAGCGTCGACTTCCCTGCCCCGCAAGGCCCGATGACCAACACGCGCTGCACCGGATCAATCGTCCTGCAATCGCAAAGCCACATCATTCATAAAACGCACATCGTCGCCCTTGGCGAGCCAGCCGGCCTCCGCTCCAATCGCGCCGAGCAGGTCGGCAAGCGCGTCGATCTCGTTCTTGGCGAAATTGCCGAGGACGTGGGGCGTTACCTTGTCCTTGTGCCCCGGATGACCGATACCGAGCCGAACGCGCCTGAACTCGGGCCCGATATGATCGATCGTGGAGCGGATGCCATTGTGCCCTGCGGCCCCGCCACCGCGCTTCACCTTCACCTTGAAGGGTGCCAAATCGAGTTCGTCGTAGAAGACGGTAACGTCTTCCGGTTCCAGCTTGTAGAAATCCATCGCGGCCCGAATGCTCTGCCCGCTTTCGTTCATGAACGTGGCGGGTTTGAGCAGGACGATACGGTCGCCGCCAAGGCGCGCTTCCTGCACCCAGCCGGCGAATTTCTTGGCGGGAACGGGCAGGTCGTTCAGCTCGGCGATGGCGTCGACCGCCATGAAGCCGATATTATGCCGGTGCATCGCATAGCGCGGTCCGGGATTTCCAAGGCCTGCCCAGATTTGCAT
>CAZSJE010000277.1:0-2207 GCA_964606835.1 uncultured Sphingorhabdus sp. | reverse complement strand
ATTGTCAGAGCTATTCACGCTTGGCAATGCTGGGCAACCGGCGGGTAACACCAATAGCTGGCTGGTGCCCAATCTTGACGCCGCAGCCGCATTCACTAACCTGTATAGCCGTCCGCTGGTCAATGACACCGGCAACATTCGCGGGGTGCAGGAAACCACAAAGGGCGCCTATCTGCAATTTGACGCGAAGGGTGAAGTATTCGGCCTTGAATATGCCCTCAACGCCGGCGTCCGCTATGCCAAAACGAACCAGAGCTCCTACGGTCTCGTGAGCGGCGTCAACGCCACCGTCACGCGCAGCTATGAGGACTGGTTGCCGTCGGCAAATCTTGCGCTGTTTCCAACCGAAAACCTGATCCTGCGCGCTGCAATCGCTGATGTCATGACACGTCCGACTCTGGGTTCGCTGACCCCAGGCGGCTCAGCCGACGGCTTCAACTTCCGCGTCACCAGCGGCAATCCGTTCCTAGAACCCTATCGCGCGACAAATATTGATTTGGCCGCCGAATGGTACTTCGCTCCGCAAGCATTGCTTTCGGTCGCGTGGTTCAAGAAGGATGTGAAGACCTTCACCCAGTCAGCCTCGCTGACCGGTGCGACATTTGCACAAACCGGCCTGCCGGTTTCGGTGCTGAATCCCAGCTCGCCTGCCGCCCTTAACCCAGCATTGCTAACCCAGCCGATCTGGACGCTGTCGACCACAGTCAACGGATCGGGTGCAACGCTAAAGGGCTGGGAAGTTGCAGCGCAAATTCCGTTCAAGGTCTTCACCGAGGGCTTCTTCGGCAATTTCGGCATAATCGCCAACGCGACCTTCATCGATTCCAACGCAAACTTCAACCTGCAGGGGCCGATCACGGTCGCCCGTCAGGCGAATGGCAGCCTTGGCCCGTTGACTGCCGTTTCGTTGACCAACACGCTGTCGAACGTGTCGAAGCGAGCCTATAACGGCACCTTCTATTATGATGATGGCACGTTAAGCGGTCGTGTGATGGTCAGCTATCGCGGACGTTACCATGAAGGCGCGTCGGGCACGGGTAACCTGCTCGAAGGCTATGGTGCGACCACCAACCTCGATGCATCGCTGCGCTACAAGCTAACCGAGTGGCTCGAGCTTTCGGTGGAAGGCAACAACCTCCTCGATACCTATCGTTATCGCTTCACCGATTTCGATGCCGACCGCAATTATGAGAACAACCATTTCGGCCGCACCTTCCTCGTTGGCGCGCGCATGAAAATCTGATCCAGACCAGTCCCTGGTTGCAACACTATTGGGCCGGTCTCGCTTTCGAGGCCGGCCTTTTTTGAGAGGATTTCGATGATCAATCGCCGGACCGGTCTGTTGTTGCTCGGGGCTGCACCGCTTTTTCCCAGCCGCCTGCTGGCGCAGGGATCGGCGGCCACATCCTCGCTTGATCCGCATGCGGACATGGAATGGGCGCGGGGTTTTGAAGGCCAGCGCAAGGCCGACCTTGGCAACGGCACTTTCCTGAACCCGGTGTTCGCAGGCGACCATCCCGATCCCGCCTTGTTACGCGACGGCGATGATTATTATCTGACCTTTTCCAGCTTTGACGCCTATCCAGGCATCACCATCTGGCACAGTCGCGACTTGGTGAATTGGCAACCGGTCACTGCCGCGCTCAACCAACCCATCGGTTCGGTCTGGGCCCCGGATCTGGTGAAGCATGCCGGACGCTTTTATTGCTACATCCCGGCGCGCACGCCCGAAAAGCGCTCTATCTATGTCATCACCGCAGAGCGTATCGAAGGGCCCTGGAGCGTCCCGATTGACCTTAATCTGCCTGCTCATATCGACCCCGCACATGTTGCAGACGCCAATGGCACGCGCTGGCTTTTCCTCTCTGGTGGTGACCGTATCCGGCTAAGCGCCGACGGTCTGTCTACTGTCGGCGAAGTAGAGCATGTCTATGATCCGTGGCGCTATCCAGAAGAGTGGGTGGTAGAAACCTTCGCCCCGGAAGGCCCCAAGATCGTCCACCGCAATGGTTGGTGGTATATGACAACGGCCGTCGGCGGCACGGCAGGCCCGCCGACCGGCCATATGGTCATCATGGCACGCAGCCGCAGCCTTGCCGGGCCTTGGGAAAACTGCCCACGCAATCCGCTGATCCGCACGCAATCGGCCCGCGAGAAATGGTGGTCACGCGGCCATGCAACGCTGTTTGCGGGGCCGGGTGGTAAAT
>CAZSJE010000276.1:0-2238 GCA_964606835.1 uncultured Sphingorhabdus sp. | reverse complement strand
CGCCCGGCAACGATACACGGATTAACCTGCTGATGCTGCTTCACGACCGGCATGGTAATGTCGGCGTATCCAATGCCAGCAGCTATGACGCAATGGAGCGGCGCGGCGCGGCACAGCCATTCGACTATGGCACCTTTGCGCTGGACCTGGGCCAGAAGCCGCCCGAAATGGAAGAAACCGGCAACTACAACGGCACGCGCTGCGTCAGCAATGACAAAGGCAAAGTGGATTTCGAAGCGGCGATTGCAGCTGCCAAGGGCCTGTCGGCAAATGAAGGCGCGATCCTTACCAACGCCCGCACGGCGATGAACCCAGAATGCGGTGACGGCAGCGACATGCGGGCGCTGGTCGCCGAGGCGGCAGCCAGCGCTCGCACCGCGACGGGCAAGGCCTTTGCCGATTATCTGCGCGGCGCGGCGGCCTTCTACGATGGCGATTACGCCACGGCGCGCGGGTTCTTCGAGGGGCTTTCGAAATCCTCCGCCATCTGGCCGAAAGAAGCCGCCGCCTATATGCTCGGCCGGGTCGAGCTGAACGAGGCGATGGTCAATGCCTTTGACGAATATGGCTATCCGGCCGAAACGCCCGGAAATGCAGGCGAACTTGCCGCCGCCGAGCGGGCGTTCAAGGCCTATCTCGCAGCCTATCCCAAGGGCGCCTATGCGGTATCGGCGCGCGGATTGCTCCGTAAGGTGTATTGGTTGGCCAAGGACAATGACAAGCTGCTCGCCGAATATGTTGCGGCGTTCAGGCGGCCCAATCTCGATGGCTCCACTGTGTCGCTTGCCGACCTGGTGCAGGAGATGGACGTCAAGCTGGGTGCCGATCTGGAGCTTGCCCAAGTCAATGACCCGCAAATCCTTGCGATGCTGGTGCTGCAAAAAATGCGGTATGGCGAAGATCCCGACCTGCAGGCACAGGAAAAGCCGATCAGCCGCGCCGCGATCGAAGCCTTGCGCGCGCGCTTTGCCGGACAGGAGGCGCTCTACAACTACCTGCTGGCAGCCCATGCGCTTTATGTGGCGAACGATCCGGCTACCGCTCTGAAATTGCTGCCCGCACAGGTGCGTGGCGACGGCTATCTGGCCTACAGCCAGCTGGCTTTGCGCGCACTGGCGCTGGAGGCGGCAGGCGATGCTTCGGCGCGCGACGCGATGCTGGCGGTGTTGCAGGGCAGCGACCAGCCCTATCAGCGCGGCACGATGGAACTGGCGCTGGCCATGCATGACGAGCGGGCGAAGTCAGTCGAACGCGTCTTTGCCGCCGATTCCGCGGTCAAGGACCCGGAGGTCCGCGAAATCCTGCTGCGCTATCATGCCGGGCCGAAATTGCTGCGCACGCAGTCCGTGGCCAAGAATGCAGCTAAACAGGAGCGTGAGGTTGCGCTTTATACCCTGCTCTACAAGCAAATCACGCGCGGCAACTACAAGGATTTCCTTGCCGACACCGCGCTGATCCCGGCGGGCACGCGGCCCAAGCCGGCGGATGATTATACTGCGCCGGTCTACACGAATGTCGCGATCTTCAAATGGCCAGGCGCGAAGGACGGCTATGCCTGCCCTTCGCTGGCGACTTTGGCGACGGCGCTTTCGGGTGCACCGAAGGACGCGCCGTCGCTGCTCTGCCTCGGCGAATTTGCGCGGCTGCACGGGTTCGACAGCGGCTCAAGCTGGCCCGACCTGCCTTCCTCGCTCGACACGCTGCCTCCTAAGGACGAGCTGGGCGGCACACCGTCGCAGTTTCCCGGCAAGCCCTTTTCGCGGCTGGAAATCTACAAAAGCGTGATTGCCGATCCGGCGGCGGCCCCCACCGCCAAGGCCTATGCGCTTTACCGTGCAGTCTATTGCTACGGTCCGTCTGGCTATAACAGCTGCGGCGGGACCGAAGTGCCGATTTCCGTGCGCAAGGGCTGGTTCAACCAGCTCAAGAAGAATTACCCCAGCTCGCCTTGGGCCACGAAGCTGAAATATTATTGGTAGGCTTGCCTGTTTCGTCCCCTCACCCGTTCGTGCTGAGGAGGGATTGACCGGATGCGAAGGCCCGTCTCGAAGTACCCTCGCGCAAGGCCCTTCGAGACGCGTCTCCCACTTCGCTTCGCTCAGCGTCAGCCGCTCCTCAGGGCGAACGGAGTTTGGGTTGGTCTTAGGATTCTTGAAGCCTTTGCTGGCGGTAACGCTTTTGCTGCTCGCCGGGTGCGCGCGTGAGGAGCCGCGTGTCGATGCGGCGCAATATGATGCC
>CAZSJE010000275.1:0-2243 GCA_964606835.1 uncultured Sphingorhabdus sp. | reverse complement strand
AAGTTAATTCTTTCAGAAGCGGTATTAGTTTAATGGGAACAGTTGCTTCAAATAACATTGGTGTTGGTGTTAACACACTTAATGCTATTACAACAGGAGTTGAAGAAACACATATTGGTCACAATGCTGGTCAAAACGTTACAACTGGTAGGCACACCACAGAGCCTGCGACCCCGCAGGGCAAAAACAAAGAGGGCGCAATGAATTTCGGGCCTTCGGGGGCGCCTGTTTGGTCGACACCCACCATCGATACAAAGCGAAAACTGCTCTACTTCGGAACCGGCGAAAATTACTCGACACCGGCAAATGACAAAAGCGATTCCATCATCGCGCTGGAAATCGGAACCGGCAAGATCCGTTGGGTGCAGCAGATGCTGAAGGGCGATGCCTGGAATGCGTCCTGCGGAATGCATGGCAACAATGTAAACTGCCCGAAAGAAGATGGGCCCGACCTCGACTTCGGCGCGCCGCCCATATTGGTAAAGGCGGCGAACGGACGCGATATCATCCTTGCGGGCCAGAAATCAGGCATGATCTACGCGCTCGATCCGGATCAGGGCGGCAAATTGCTGTGGCAGCAGCGTGCCGGCATGGGCGGCTTTAACGGAGGTATCCACTGGGGCATGGCCAGCGACGGCCGCACACTTTACGCAGGCATCGCCGACACACCCGGAAACAAGGGCGCAGTCGGACCGGCGCGCCAGGGCATGCATGCCTTTGATGTCGTGAGCGGACGTCCGCTTTGGAGCAAGATCGAACCCTTTGTCTGCAAGGAAGACAAGCATGAATGCCGCACGGCGATGTCGGCGGCTGTCACGCTGACCGATGGGATTGTGTTTGCCGGCGCGCTGAACGGCATATTGCGGGCCTATTCAGCTAAAGATGGCCGGATCTTGTGGACGGTCGACACAAGGCGCGACTGGCCAACAGTGAACGGCGTCAAAGGCTATGGCGGTGCGATCGATTCCGCAGGTCCGGTGGTTGCCGACGGACGGCTGATCGTCAATTCGGGTTATGACAAATTCGGCCAGATTCCGGGCAATGTCCTCTTGGTATTCGGGCCAAAATCAGGGAGCAGCCGATGACCAAATTGCGGTTCAAGATAGTCGCACTGGCAACGTTTCTGTGCGCAGGCGCGGCGCAGGCGCAGGGTTCCGGTGATGGGAAAGCAGGGCTCGATGGTCCGCATCTTGGTCTGCACCATGCCGCGATGACCGTGTCGGACATTGACGCAACCATTGCCTTCTATTCAAAAGCCGTGCCCTATAAAGCGGTACGCCGGTTCAAGGTGAACGGCTCCGTCTTTCCGGCGGCGCTGCTGTCCAGACCATATAAGCAAGTTGAAATCGCAATCATCGCCATGCCCACCGGTTTCATCCAGCTTATGGATTTTGAACCCGGAAAGGCAGGCGTTGCGAATCCCCGGCCGGTCATAGGTCCGGGCTATACGCATATCTGTTTCCAGTCAGCGTCCAAAGACCCCGCCATTTTCCGCTTCATGGCAGCCGGACTTTCGATCATCTCCCGTTTTGACGCGAAAGATGGTGTCGATCTGGGCGGATATGGCGTGCGCTATTCCTATGGACGCGACCCCGATGGCATCATGATCGAAAATGAATCGCTCGATGCCCCCAAACGTCGGGAGGCGGCATGGATTACCCATATAGCCAATGTCGTGCACGACCGCGACAAGATGCTGGAATTCTATACGCGCCTGCTTGGCCGCAAAGCGCATCGGACGACGGAGCAGGAAAATAACAGCAAGCTGGACGCGGTCGGCGGCCTTTATAATAGCAAGATAAAGGGCGGCTGGTTCACCGTGGGCAATATGGACATTGAAGTCTGGGAATTTGCCCGCCCCAAAACACCCCTGCGTTCGGGACGGCAGAAACTGGACGAAATCGGCTATAATTCCTTCGGTCTGGAGGTCACCGATCTGAAGGCAGAGAAACGCCGGTTGAAAGCACAGAAAATACCACTTGTCGGCGGCACGGTGTCGCTGGACGGATGGCGGGTGCAATATGGGGTCGACCCGGAAGGTAATCTGTTTTCGGTGCAGGAAAATCTGTCTTCTGACCAGTCGCTTTCCGTTATGGGTTTGCCGAAGAATAGCTGACTGCCAATAAGGTTTCGGCACGCCCGACCGTGCGGTGCAGACAACGCTCTATCGCAACGGAAAATTTGTGGTAACAGCCGTTCATGGCTACCGAAGCGAAGCAGCCCCGACAGAGATTGAATCCGGA
>CAZSJE010000274.1:0-2245 GCA_964606835.1 uncultured Sphingorhabdus sp. | reverse complement strand
AATGCGCATCCTGATCGTTGAAGACGAACCCACGCTGGGCCAGCAGCTGAAAAACACGCTGGAAGGCGCGGGCTATGCCGTCGACCTGTCGACCGATGGCGAGGACGGCCACTATATGGGCAGTTCGGAAAATTATGACGCTGTGGTGCTCGATCTCGGCCTGCCGACGATGGACGGGCTGACCGTGCTGGATCGCTGGCGCAAGGAGGGCAAGAAATTTCCGGTGCTGGTGCTGACCGCGCGCGACAGCTGGTCTGACAAGGTGGCGGGGCTTGATGCCGGCGCCGACGATTATCTCGCCAAGCCGTTCCAGACCGAGGAGCTGATCGCGCGCCTGCGTGCGCTGATCCGCCGTGCTTCGGGCAACGCAAGTTCCGAACTGACCGCAGGCGATGTGCGGTTGGACACCCGTTCGGGCCGCGTCACGCTAGCAGGCGAGCCGGTGAAGTTGACCGCGCAGGAATATAAGCTGCTCAGCTACCTGATGCATCACAAGGGCAAGGTCGTCAGCCGTACCGAGCTCATCGAGCATATTTACGACCAGGATTTCGACCGGGATTCGAATACGATCGAAGTTTTCGTGACACGTATCCGCAAGAAACTGGGCCAGGATGTGATCAGCACCATCCGCGGCCTCGGCTACAGCCTTGAGGAGCCACGGGCCTGAATGCGCCGGGCGACATAAAGGCGGACGAAGCCACCGCCCTGTCGCCTGCGCCGCCCGAAAAGCGCGTGCGCGGCACCGGCTCGCTCAGCCGCCGCATGATCGTCATTGCTGCCGGCTGGATCACCATATTGCTGATCGGCGGCGGTTGGGCGCTAGACCGTGTGCTGAGCGATGCGGTGTCGGACAATTTCGACGATCAGATGCGCTATGTGCTGACCGCAATGGTCGCGTCGGCCGAAATCGATCCAGCGGGTGAGGTCCGGCTAAACCGGCCGCTGGGCGACCAGCGTTTCCTGGAAACCAATAGCGGCATTTATTATCAGATAAGCGGCAAGGGTTATGAGGATTTTCCCTCACGCTCGTTATGGGACCGCCGCCTGCAACTTCCCGACAAGCAGCACAAAACGCCATTTTATTATAACAGCGACCAGTTCCCCGATGAGCCGTTGCGGGTAGTTACGCGCACCGTCACGCTGCCCGATTCGGACACCGCCTGGACCTTTATCGTCGCGCAAAATCTCGATGGGCTGAATGCGCAGGTGGGCACGTTGCGGACTGTGCTGGTCACCAGCTTTGCCGTGTTGGGGCTTGGCCTGATCATATTGGCGGCGTTGCAGACATTTTACGGGCTGTGGCCGCTGCGCGACGTACGACGCGAAATCGCCAATATGCGCAGCGGGCGGCAGAACAGGATCGACGAGGATGCGCTGCCCGATGAAGTTATGCCAATGGTCAAGGAGCTGAACGCGCTGATCGATCATAATGAGATGCAAGCAGAGGAAGCGCGGCGACATGCCGGCAATCTGGCGCATGCGTTGAAAACGCCGCTGACCGTGATTATGAACGGCGCGACCGCGCAGGCCCCAGACCTCGCCGATACCGTGATCCGCGAGGCAACGACGATGCGGCGGCAGGTTGACCACCATCTCGCGCGCGCCCGCGCCGTCGGCAGGCGCGGCCACAGCCATAGCCGTGCCGAAGTCTGGCCGAGCCTCGAATCGGTCGAGCGCGCGGTGGGGCGGCTCTACAGCCACGTCCGGCTCGACATGGCAGGGGCCAAGAATGTCGCGGTGCGGGTGGAGCGGCAGGACCTTGACGAAATGCTCGGCAATCTGATCGAGAATGCCGCGAAATATGGCGGCGGCAGCGTGTTCGTGACCGTCGAGGACCAGCCCGAAATGGTCGAGATCCAGATCGAGGATGACGGCCGCGGCATCCCGGAGGAAGAGCGCATGCGCATCTTCGACCGCGGCGTCCGGCTGGACACCAGCAAGCCGGGGACAGGCCTTGGCATGGCGATCGTCCGTGACGTGGCGGAAATCTACAATGGCTCAGTCGAGCTGGACGAGAGCGAGGATATGGGCGGGCTGCTGGTGCGGTTGAGGTTACCGAAAGTGGACGGCTGAATTGGCCTAACCCACCATCGGATTGGTATTGCCCACCCGCATCAGCCACTGACCTTCGCCTTCGACATCGTAAGCCGCGATGTGCGCCGCGCTGATCGGCATATGCTTCATGAACTGGTTGAACTCGCCCATATGGTCGCCTGCGAGATGGGCGGCCTGCGCCGCCTTGTCG
>CAZSJE010000273.1:0-2249 GCA_964606835.1 uncultured Sphingorhabdus sp. | reverse complement strand
ACCTCCACATTGCGCGGACGGTCGCGGCTGTAGCCGGGCGAGGCCGGACGCACCCCGCCATCGCGCGCGCGGCGCGGATCGACGAGGTAGAATTCCAGCTCGACAGCAACTGCCGGGGTCAGGCCGTCGGCGGCATAGCGATCAACCACCAGTCCCAGCACGTGGCGCGGATCGAGATCATGAGGTTGCCCATCCAGCTCGTAAAAATCGACAAGGAATTGCGCGGCATTGTCGCCTGCCCACGGCGTACGCACCAAAGTGCCGGGAATCGGCTTCATCGACCGGTCAGCATCGCCATCTTCCCAAACGAGGCCCGTCTCAACCGTGTCTTGTCCGGTGATATCCACGACCGTGATCGATCCGGGAAACATCCGTCCACTGTCGTAAACCGCAAGCACCTCATGCTGGCGCAGCCTTTTGCCGCGCGGCACGCCGCCCATGTCGGTGTAGATCATGTCGATGGCATCGATATCCGGATTGGCAGCGAAGAAGGCATCGGCTTCGCTTTTCAGCGCAATGGTTGCGGAAGATTTTGCGCGCTTTATCAAGATATTCCCTCCAGCAGTTCACCGACGGCATTGTTCAGTTCGTGCACCAGTCGGTCGACCTGCTCCTCGCCCGATGCGGGCGACAGCAACATCATATTGTGGAACGGCGCAAGCAAAATGCCGCGATTGGCGAGATAGAGGTGGATTGCAGCCTCAAGCGCGGGGTGCATCGCGGCGCGGGCTTCACTGCCAGTGGTTGAGGGTTTTTCCGCGCAGACAAATTCTACCCGCGCGCCGACATTGACGACATGCCAGGGCAAATGCTGCCCAGCAATTACGCCCTCGATTCCCCTAACCAGCCGCCGCGCCAGCTCCAGCATATGCCGGTAAGCATCATGCGTGATCACCTGCCCCAGCATCGCGTGCATTGCGGTGATGGCAAGCGCATTGGCCGAAAGCGTGGTGCCGATGCCGCTATGCCCGGGCGGGCGCGTGGCATTGAGTTTCGCCATGCGCGCGGCGACTTCTTCACTGAAACCATAGACAGCGCAAGGCAGCCCGCCGCCGATCGACTTGCCGATCACCATGATATCGGGCTTTGGCCCATAAGCGTTGCTATGCCCGCCATAGCCCGAAGAAATGGTGTGGGTTTCATCGAAGACCAGCAGCGTCCCAGTCTGGTTGCATAGCGCGCGCAACAGATCGAGGTAGCCCGGCGCATCGCGCACCATGCCGATATTGGTCATCACCGGCTCGGCAAGCACGCAGGCAATGTCACCGCGTTTCAGTTCGCGTTCGAGGGCGTGGATGTCGTTAAATTCGATCACCGTGGTGGTGGGTAAAAGGTCCTGCACCTGCCCCACCAAACTGGGCCGATTTGCAGGCATTCCATCACGTAGATCGACAAACACATCGTCAACCGCACCATGATAGCAGCCGTTGAAAACGAGTATCTTCTTGCGCCCGGTGATCCCCCGGCACCAGCGGATTACCGCTCGATTGGCCTCGCTCGCGGTGGTGGTGACTTGCCAGTAAGGCAGGCCGAACATCGCGGAGAGCATCTCCGCCACGTCAACCCCGCGCTCGGTGGGCAGCATATAGCTTAAGCCATCGCGCGCTTGCTTTGCCAGCGCGTCAGCCAGCGGCGGAGGTGAGTGGCCGAACATGCTGGCGGTGTCGCCAAGACAGAAATCGTCCAGCATCCGGCCATCAACTGTAGTGAGCGTCGCCCCTGTAGCGTTGGCGGCGACCAAAGGCACCGGGCTGGGCCAATCGAGCATCCAGTGGAACGGGACACCCTGAAACCAGTGCTTCGATGCCTTTTCGGCCAGCGCAAGCGAATGCGGATTGGCCTTGCGAAAGGCTTCGGCCTCGCGTGTGGCTAGCCGGTCTATGGCATCGTCGGTAATCACAGCCGATCCCTTAGCGCATACCAGAGCAAGCCTAAAGTCGCGAGCGGACGTGCGAACAACTTGCCGCCGGGGAAGGGCCGGTGCGGGAGCTTCGCAAACACATCGAACCGCTCCATCGTCCCCGTCACCGCCTCCGCCAGCAACTCGCCCGCCAGCGTCGTCACCAACGCGCCGTGTCCGGAAAAGCCATGCGCGAAGAAGACATTTCCTTCGCGTCCGATATGCGGCAGCCGGTTCATTGTGACCCCCACCGCGCCGCCCCAAGCATAGTCGATCGGGGTGCTCGCCAGCGAAGGGAAAACCTTCACCATGTGCTTGCGGACAAAGCCCGCAATGTCGTCAGGCGGCG
>CAZSJE010000272.1:0-2312 GCA_964606835.1 uncultured Sphingorhabdus sp. | reverse complement strand
CTCGGCAGCTTGTCGTCGGTAAGCGCAGGCGAGTTAGGCGCAGTCGTTATCAGGGCGTTGGTCGAACGCAGCGGCATTGACCCTGAACGCATCGACGACGTCGTGTTCGCGCAAGGCTATGGCAATGCCGAGGCGCCCGCTATTGGTCGCTGGTCAGCACTGGCGGCGGGGTTGCCGATTTCGGTGCCGGGATACCAGCTCGACCGGCGCTGCGGCTCCGGGCTGCAGGCCGTCATAGACGCGGCGATGATGGTGCAGACGGGGGCGTCGGACGTTGTCATCGCTGGCGGCTGCGAAAGCATGTCCAATGTCGAACATTACACCACCGATATCCGTAAGGGCGTGAAGGCGGGGAGCTTGACGCTGCACGACCGGCTGGCGCGTGGACGGGCGATGTCGCAGCCGATAGAACGTTTTGGCCCAATTTCAGGGATGATCGAGACCGCGGAAAACCTCGCCAAGGACTATGGCATCAGTCGTGAGCAATGCGACACCTATGCCGTGCGCTCGCACCAGCGCGCGGCTGCGGCCTGGGCCAAGGGGTTGTTCGAGGACGAGCTGGTCCCGGTCCCTATCCCCCAGAAAAAGGGCGAACCGATCCTGTTCGACCATGACGAGGGCTACCGCGCCGATGCGACCGCAGAGTCTTTGGCGGCGCTGCGTCCGATTGAAGGCGGCGTAGTCACGGCAGGCAATGCCAGCCAGCAAAATGATGCTGCCGCTGCCTGCCTGGTGGTGGCGGAGGACAAGCTGGAAGAACTCGGCCTCGAACCTATCGCTTGGTTCCACAGCTGGGCCGCCGCTGGCTGCGATCCCTCGCGCATGGGCATCGGCCCGGTCCCGGCGACCGAACGGCTGTTTGCGCGCAGCGGGTTGGGCTGGAACGATATCGGCGTCATCGAACTCAACGAGGCCTTTGCACCGCAGGTGCTGGCGGTGCTGAAAGGTTGGGGCTGGTCGGCGGATGACAGTCGGCATGATGTGCTGAACGTCAACGGCTCGGGCATTTCGCTGGGCCATCCGATCGGTGCGACCGGTGGACGCATCCTCGCCAACCTGGCCCGCGAAATGCAGCGGCGCGAGGCGCGCTATGGTCTTGAGACGATGTGTATCGGTGGGGGCCAAGGGATTGCCGCGATCTTCGAGCGCGCGGCATGAGCGGAGAATGGAGCGGCTGGATCGGGCGCGAAGAGCTGCGCGCGGATCAGGTCGATGTGGCGATGGTCACGCGCTGGCTGGCGACGTTCGACCGGGAGGCCCCTGAAGATGGCAGCGTCCCGCAAGGGCTGCACTGGTGCCTGTGCACCCCCGACGCGGCAACCGCGCAGCTGGGAGAAGATGGCCATCCGATCCGCAACGACAGCCCCGACAGCTTCCTGCCGCCCGTTCCTTTACCGCGCCGCATGTGGGCGTCGAGCAAGGTCGCGTTTCTTCAGCCGTTGCGGGTGGGAGAGTCGGTCTGGCGCAAGTCGCAAATTGCCTCGATCACCGAAAAGGAAGGCGGATCAGGCAAGCTGGTCTTTGTCGATGTGCTGCACGAAACCTCCAGCAGCGCGGGGCTCGCCGTGCGCGAAACCCAGTCGCTGGTCTATCGCGAGGCAGTCTCTGCCGACACTCCCCTATCGCCGCCTGCCGCAGGGGACAGTGCATTTGATCCAACGGCGTGGGATAGGCGCCGCACGCTGGTACCGGGCGAAACTTTGCTGTTCCGCTATTCCGCGCTGACCTTCAACAGCCACCGCATCCATTATGACCTGCCCTATGCCCGCGATGCCGAGCGTTATCGCGGGCTGGTGGTGCATGGTCCGCTGACCTCGTCGCTGCTGCTTGATCTCGCGCGCCGCGAATATGGAGACAACGCTCTGGCAAGCTTTGCCTTTCGCGGAATGTCGCCTGCGATGTGCGGCGAGGAACTCCATCTCGTGATGCGGAATGCCGATACCGGGCTGGAGATGGCCGCCTTTGCCGCCGATGGCCGCCAGGTTAGCGCGGCGAGTGCGATGCTGAAATGACCGAAAGCGAACAACTGGCCGAAATCCGCCGCGCGGTGCAGGCGCTGTGCGCAGAATTCCCAGGCGAATATTGGCGCGAGAAGGATCGTGACCGCGCCTATCCCGGCGAATTTGTCGACGCGCTGACCCGCTCTGGCTTTCTCGCAGCGTTGATCCCGGAGGCCTATGGCGGGTCGGGGCTGAACCTATATGCCGCTGCCGTCATCATGGAGGAAATCCAGGCGGCGGGTTGCAATGGTGCATCCGCGCATGCGCAAATGTATATCATGAACACGCTGCTGAAATATGGCAGCGAGGAGC
>CAZSJE010000271.1:0-2322 GCA_964606835.1 uncultured Sphingorhabdus sp. | reverse complement strand
TAGGCGAATGGGCCTTGCAAAAGGCATGTGAGCAGGCCGCAACCTGGCCGGGGAAGCTGCGCGTTGCGGTAAATGTCTCCCCCATCTAGTTTGCCAACGACATGCTTCCAAAGCTTATCGAAGGCGCGCTGACGACTTCCGGACTTTCACCCGACAGGTTGGAGCTTGAAATCACGGAAGGCGTATTCCTGCAGGAAAGCTCCGATACCGACGCCATGTTTCAGGCGTTAAAGAAGTTAGGCGTGCGCCTCGCGCTCGATGACTTTGGTACCGGATATTCTTCGCTTGGCTATTTACGGACGGCGCCCTTTGACAAGATAAAGATTGACCAGAGCTTCGTTCGCACGGCGACCGAACCCGGCAGCCGTGACGGGGCGATCATTGCCGCCATCGTGGCCCTCGCCGACGCGCTGGATATGGATACGACGGCAGAAGGTATTGAATCCCTCGACCAATTGGCAATGATCCGCGATCTCAACGTCAGCCATGTGCAAGGTTATGTGTATAGTCAGGCGGTCAGTAACGAAGTACTGCTCGAACGGCTGCGGGTAGGAGAATGGTCGATTATTCCCTCCGGCCCGGCGGTGACGCGAGGGGGGCGCCAGTCGATGTACCGTAAGGTCGGTGTGATCCATGAGAATCATTGCTACAACGTCGTCCTGCGCAATCTGTCCGTATCGGGGGCGCTGATCGAAGGTATATTGGACGTGCCAGAAGGTACCAAATTTGTTCTCGATTTCGGCGACGGACAGCTTGCCGTTTCGACTGTCATACGTTCCGTTGGGCACCAGCAAGGTCTGGCTTTTGAAGAGCGTCTTGTAAACGATGGCAATGGCGGCTTATGCACCAGCCGCAGGATTTCTCCCTATATGCTTGCCGCAGCTGGCATGCCGATCAGCAATCTGCCGCCTGGATATTATCAGTCTACCGAAGCCGAAACCCGCCCCAAATCCTTGCCGGTGTTCAGTACGGTGAGCGACTGGAAGGCTGGCTGAGTTTCCTCTATTCCCCGCTTGCGAAGTGGCGCGATTGAGGGGTAGAACCATTCCCTGTCTATATGAGAGGGAACAGGATGCGGAAGATAAGGCAAATCGGTCTCATTATTGCGTTGGCTTTGGTGGCATCGCCCACTTTGGCCAAGGATGACAAACTGACCGAGGCGCGTCCCCCTATCTTCGAAGAATTGGTCAACTGCCGGACTATTGCCGACCCCACCGAGCGCTTGTCTTGCTACGATGCGAAAGTTGCCGCGATGGACGAGGCGGAAAAGAAGGACGAGCTTGTCCTTGCCGATAAGGAATCGATGAAAGAAGCGCGGCGCGGCCTGTTTGGCTTTTCCATCCCCAAGCTGAAGATTTTCGGCAATGACGGCAAGGAGGACGAGAAGTTTGAGCTGGTTGCCAAGATTGATTCTGCTTATCAGGCGAGCCCTGGCAAATGGACGATCCTTCTCGACGATGGTGCTCGCTGGGTGCAGATCGATTCGCAGGTCATGCGCAAAAACCCGGAACGCGGTATGGAGATCAAGATTCGTGAAGCGTCCATGGGCAGCTATTTCGCGAATATCAATGGACAGCGTGCCATCCGCATGCGGCGCGTGAACTAGGCGAGTTTTCCATGCCTGCGCGGCCTATGCGGAAATGACCGATTTGGTGCCGATACCTACGCTGAATACCGCACGTCTCGAACTGCGGGCTCCCGTAGGCGAAGACTATCCTGTGTACCGCGATTTTTTTGCCGATGCAGAAGCTTCGCATTTCTATGGCGGTCCTTTGGACGCCGACCGGGCATGGCGCGTGCTGGCCACCGATCTCGGTCATTGGGCGTTACGCGGCTATGGCCGCTGGTCCGTTGTTGAAAAGGCCACAGGACGCATGGTTGGAGGCTGCGGCCTTTGGTGGCCAGAAGGCTATCCCCGGTCAGAACTCACCTGGTGGATTATCCCTGCCGCCCGCCGCCACGGATATGCTCTCGAAGCCTCCCGCGCCGCAATTTCCTTCGGCTATGACAGGCTTGGCTGGGATATGGTGGAAACCCATATGAATGATGACAACATCGCTGCGCGGAAATTAGTCGAGATGTTAGGCGGCAGCATGTTCATGCGCGAAACATTTCCGGACGGACTGGCGCGGGATATCTTCCGGTTGCCACGCCCATAATCAGAAGGGAACGGGCTGCATTTGGTTCGGCATGGCGGCTAAGTAGCTGGAATTACCAGTCTTGGGTCAATCCGGGCGCTGTTCCATTTCATGCCCCAATGCAGATGCGGACCGCTGGCACGACCGGTCGCACCGACTTTTCCGATAACCTGCCCTTGCTTCA
>CAZSJE010000270.1:0-2330 GCA_964606835.1 uncultured Sphingorhabdus sp. | reverse complement strand
CGGCGTATCACCCATGCGCAAGATAGCGAGATTATATTTGGGAGACAGGTACAGAAGCTGGTTGCTGTTGCCATCAAACAGGAAAAGATCCGGATCCAAAAAAGGTTCGCTGTGCAAGACCTGCGGGCCGGGCCTCCCAGGTGCGCCAAATCCGCGACGTTGTTGCCATGGCGACCCGAGCCAGACTCCCAGTCCGTAATGCGGGTTTTGGGCTGTTCCGGTCCGCATCTCCTTGACATAGCCTTTGGGCAGTAACTGCTTGCCAGATGCTTTGCCGTCGGCCAGCAACAACACGCCAAGCCGCAACCAGCTTTCCGCCGGTAGCATCATGCAGCACCCCGAATGCGCCAGGCCTCCCTCCCGGTTTACCCAGACTTCACCGCCCTTTGCGCCAATGGGTGCCAATACATGCTTCCCGACAAATTGGGCGTAGCGCATGCCGCTCGCCTTCTCGATAACCAGCGCGACCAGCTCGCTGGGGGCATTGGCATAGGCGTAACGTGTTCCCGGCGGGTCGGTCAGCGGATAGTGGTCGACAATGTAACGGCCATGGTCCGGGTCAAGAAAGGCACGGTTCCAATGATGGTCGGGGTCGGTGCTAAATCCCTGATCCAGCAAGCCGGAGCGCATGTCGAGCAAATGTCGAACCTGCATTTCCGCCTTGGGAGTTCCGCGCCATTCCGGGATGAAGTCAGCTACAGGCTGGTCCAGCGATTCAATCATCCCCAATTTGATTGCGCGCCCCACTGCAATCGCGGTGAGAGGCTTGGCCATTGATTTGGATACAAGGAGGCTATCCTTGTTTTTTCCGCCGAAATAACGCGATAACTCCAGCTTTCCGTTGCGCCAGATCAACAATGCCGATGATCGATTGACCGAGGCATAGGATTCCGCTTCCGACAAGACAGCGCTCGATATTCGCCGCTTTGCTTCCGCCCAGTGTGCAATATCACGATATTTAACGGCACCTGCGACGGGTTCAAGAGGCGCATATTCGAAATTGGTGGGCGCTTTCCAAAAAGCCTCAAACCGTGCCTTATAGACTGCCTCGCTATCGGATGCCGCAGCAACGCCCATTGCCGGTATGGTGAGCGCGAGAGACAGCGCGAGACAACGCAATTTCGTCATGCCTTTTCGAGCAGCTCCAGCGCCGCAATTTCAGCCGTTTCCATGGCTGATTCCATGCCCGGCTCCATCCGCCGCAAATGCTCTCCCGAAAAATATATGCGCCCATGCGGAAGAGCCATGTCTTTGGCGAACATCTTCACCTGACCGGCAGCAAAACAGTGCTTGTTGCCGCCAACATAGGGGTTGGCTTCCCAACTATAGTTGAAAAGCGGTTGTAGCGCATCTTTCATCGATGGCCGACATTCTGCCAATTCCTGCATGACAAAGGCAAGCTGGGCATCCGGCTTCATCGCATGCAATCGTGTCGCGCCGTCACCATTCAACCAAACAGTAAACGCGCCGTGTTCACCGGCACGATTGCTGATCAGGAAACCGCGTTCGAAAAAGCGATCAGTCCAGATGGAAGGGGGAAGGCCGTCCGCCTCCCAATAGGGTTTGAGCACACGGAAATGGAACTGCGTCGTCGCGGAGTAAATCGAACCAAAAACGGCATTGGCTTGTGCGACCGGCAGTCCCGGGTTGAATCGGATTCGGCGCAGGGCAGAAAAAGGTGCGGCCATGACCATGAACCGGCTTCGCAAGCGTTCGCCATTAACCAGTCGTGTTTCAACCTCGTCACCCATCTGTTCGACCGCTGCAACAGGGCTGTTAAGCCGGACCCCACCCTTTATCGATGCCGCCATGGCCTTTGGCAATTCGTCCGAGCCGCCCACAATATAGCTGCGAAGCGTACTGTTTCCGGCACCATATTGCGGCTTTGTGGGGTCTCGAAAGCCCTCTACCTTGATCCGCGCCATATCGCGGAAAATGCTCATTGCCGAAACCGATGCCAGACTGGGACCGTTGAGATCGACATCGGCGAGCCGGATGGCTGCCTCAGAAATGCCCCGCGCCCGCATATATTCGGCCGCAGATACATCATGGGGAAAATATTCGGGATTCAACCATTCCGCGGGGTCTTCAAAAGGCAGCCAGTCAAAGAACAGGCGATTCTGAAGAAGATAAGGGAGTATCTCACGCTCCTTACCAACGGTGTGATTTGCATCGGAGCCCGCCCAGTCCTGGGGCAGAATAAGTTTCCCGCCAACATCAAGGACGAATGGTGCAGATTTGGCTCCGTCCTCCGTCAATCCGACATTCAAACGTGTGCATGCGTCGCGGACACGGCCATAATAGGGTCCGACCTCACTGCCTCCAAGTTC
>CAZSJE010000269.1:0-2334 GCA_964606835.1 uncultured Sphingorhabdus sp. | reverse complement strand
CCGGGCGAGGAAGGCCATCATGGCGCGCGCTTCATGCTCGACGATGGCCTGATCGATCCGCTGCCCGATTCGGCCTTTGCGCTGCATGTGATGCCCAATGCGCCGCACGGGATATTCACTGGGCGCGCGGGGCCGCTGCTTGCTTCGTCCGATGTGCTTTCTGTTACCGTAAAGGGTGCTGGCGGCCATGCATCGATGCCGCACGATTCGGTCGATCCGATCCCCGTCGCGTGCGAGATCGTCTCTGCTATCCAGGCGATGGTAACGCGCAAGATTTCGGTGTTCGATCCCGCAGTCATCACTATCGCCAAGATCAGCGCAGGCACGACCAACAACATCATCCCCGAAACCGCCTTCATGCTGGGTACGATCCGTACCCTGAGCCCGCACCAGCGTGCGCATGTCGCGGAGGAACTGCGCCGCCTCGCCCCCGGAATCGCGGCGGCGCATGGCTGCAGCGCCGAAGTGCATATCGAGCAGGGCTTTCCCGTCACGCTGTGCGACGCACGCGCCGTCCACTTCGGCCAGCGCGTGGTCGAAGATGTTTTTGGCCCGGAAAGCTGGAAAACGCTCGATACCCCGATCATGGGCGCGGAAGATTTCGCCTATGTGCTGGAAAAAGTGCCGGGTGCGATGTTCTTCCTGGGCGCAAGCCATGAAGGCGATGACTGGCGTTCATGCTGCGGCCTGCACTCAAACCGCATGGTGCTCGACGACAGCGTCATGGCGCGCGGCGCAGCGCTCCACGCGGCGATTGCTGAACGGTTTTTGGCTGACGGGTTTGAATGAGTTTCACCCGACGGCACGACGGCACGACGAATCTGACTTCGTCGGGTCATCGTGCCGTCGGGTGAAACAAGTTATCGCGCCGCCGCCGCCTCTACCCCCCGCATGACACGCAAAACATTCCCCTGGGCGATCTTGGCCAAGTCTGTCTCCGAATAGCCCCGCCGCACAAGTTCAGCGAACAGCGCCGGATATTTGCTCACATTCTCCAGCCCCTCCGGCAGCGTATCGACCCCGCCAAAATCGCCACCAATGCCGATATGGTCAATGCCCGCAACTTTGCGGATATGGTCGATATGGTCCGCAACCTGCGCGATGGTGGCTTTGGGCGATGGATTGGCAGCAACCCACCCCTCCATCGCTGCCTTTTCGCCATCAGGATTACCAATGAAAGCGGCCTTTAGCCGCGCCGCCTGCGATGCTTTGTCCCGTTCCCATTCAAGCACTGCCTTGCTGGTATATACTGGCACAAAGGTCACCATCACCACACCGCCATTGGCTGGCAGTCGCTTCAACACGCTATCGGGCACGTTGCGCGGATGATCGAGCAACGCCCGCGCGTTTGAGTGAGTAAACAATACCGGCGCATTCGTCACATCAAGCACATCGTGCATCGTAGCCTCTGACACATGGCTGATATCGGCCATCATGCCGAGGCGGTTCATCTCCTTGATCACCTCCACGCCGAACGGAGCCAGCCCGTCATGCTTGGGCACATCGGTCGCGCTGTCGGCCCAGTCAGTGGTCAGGAAATGGGTTATCGTCATATAGCGCGCGCCGCTGCGGTGCATTTCGCGCAAAATGGCCAGCGAGCTGCCGATGCTGTGCCCGCCCTCCATGCCGATCAGCGAGGCAATCCGGCCTTTCTTCATCGCCGCCTCGACATCGGCAGCCGTCAGCGCCATCTGGAAGGTTTCGGGATAGCGCGCCACCATGCGCTTGACGGTATCGATCTGCTCCAGCGTCCGCGTCACCGCCTCATATTTGGGCAGCGCCGGGTCGATCCAGACCGACCAGAACTGCCCGCCGACATGCCCTGCGCGTAGCTTGGGGATGTCGGTGTGCGTCTTGGCCAGCACCTCAGGCGGCAGCTTCGCCAAGTCGAATTTGGAAAAGTCATTGCCGAACAGCTCGCGCAGCTGCTCGGGCGTGTCGTTATGGCCGTCGATGATGGGGTGGCGCGAAAGGATAATTTCGGCAGCGCCTTCTGGCGTCGTCTGCACGGTGTTGGCCGCGACGGGCGCTGCCGTCAGCAACAAAGCCGAAAATGCTGCAATCCAATGACGCATATTCCCTCCTATTTTCTCGCCGCCGCAGGAAAATGACCATATCGACAAGCGGCACATTCCATGTCTAACAGCAAGCCAGCCAATCGCCACAGGGGAATTCCATGCCATCCGGTCTCGCTGCACTGCTCGACGACGTCGCCGTGATTGCACGTGCCGCCGCCGCCTCGGTTGACGATGTAGCCCTTGCGGCAGGCAAGGCCAGCAGCAAAGCGGCGGGCGTGGTGATCGACGATGCTGCGGTCACCCCGCAATATGTGAC
>CAZSJE010000268.1:0-2346 GCA_964606835.1 uncultured Sphingorhabdus sp. | reverse complement strand
GCCTTGATCATGATCTGCCGAACCGGTGCGCCCTTGCCGTTATAGGCGTCTTCGCTGTCGAACACCGCGCCCATTACGGCGCCTTCCTGCGTTTCGATGCCGGTGAAGTTAACTGTAAGGCTGGCCGAGCCGTCCTGCGCGATGGCAGCCGATGAGAAGGCAGCGCCGCTCATGGCAACGGCGATGAAGATGGATTTCAACTGGTTCATGTCACTTGCTCCTGTTTGCCCATTTGCTAGGGATGAACAACAGGTGACAGGGGCCTCGGTGCCTATCAAACCAACATTCGTGAAAGCCATGGAAAACTGCGCGAAATGACCGACAATGCCGTTCACGTATCGCCAGCGGCAGCCGATTATGCGCCAAAGGAGGCGGGCTTCGGCGTGCGGCACCGGCGCGGTTATGTGCTCGCCATAGCCATTGGCGCGGTGATGGCGGTGCTGGCACCGTTGCAGACCAACTTCATCCCCTTCTGGCCGCGGCTTGCCTATTGGCAGATATTGATGGTGTCGGGGGCGACCATCGGGCTGGGGGTTACCGAAATGGTCGAGCGCTGGGGCCGGTTGCGCCGCTGGCCGTGGATCGAGGTGCCGCTGATCGGCGTGCTGATAGCACTCCCGCTTACCCTGATTGTGATGGGCGCTGGCGCGATGTTCTTCGGCACGCAGGCAACGGGCGTGTTCCGCTTCAGCTTCAACTTTGGCGTGACTGCGCTGATCAGCGTGGCGATTACCGCGCTGGGGCATATGATCCACAATGCAAATAGAGGGCCATTGCAACAGCCTGCGCCTGTTGCAACAGACGCCCAGCCAACGACCACCAACCGTTTCGCCGAGCGACTGCCGCTATCCCAGCGAGGCCTACCGATCATCGCGCTCCAAGCGGAGGATCATTATCTGCGCGTCCATTTCGCAGGCGGCGGCTCGACAATGATCCTGATGCGCCTGTCCGATGCCATTGCCGAGCTGCCTGCCGAAAAAGGCGCGCAAACGCATCGCAGCTGGTGGGTGGCAAGAGAGGCAGTGCAGCATGTGGCCAAAGCCGATGGCCGCGCGACACTGCAGCTGAAAGGCGGGATCGAGGTACCGGTCAGCCGCAGTTTCTATAAGCTGCTTGGCCACGCAGGCTGGCTGAACTGATCAATCCCGCGCCCACACAAAGGGCGACATTCCCCGTTCACGCTCATTGAACACAAGCACCCTTCCTGTCGGTGGGGCGCTGCGTTGTGGACAGTCGGCACGGGTGCAGGCGCGACAGCCTAGACCAATGGGCGTGGCATCCCCCCCCACCAGGTCTATCCCCCGCGCGGCGGCTAGCGGTGCGGCAAGCTTGGCGTCAAGGCCTACACCAATGACAAACTCAGCCGTAATGCTTCCGGCTCGCCCCCCCTGCGGATGGACGGTGCGGGCCAAAGTGAACCAGCGGCTGCCATCCTCTAACTCGACCAGTTCCTTGACCATATGGCCGGGCCGGTCAAAAGCATTGTGCAGTCGCCATAACGGACAACGGCCATCAGCCTCGACCAGAGGCGAAGCGCTCGCACCCGCATAGCGTTTCGAGCTTTGCCCGGCACGGTCGATGCGGATCATGAAGAAGGGCAGCCCCCGTTGCCCGACGCGTTGCAATGTGGTCAGGCGGTGCGCCACTTGCTCAAAGCCTGCGCCAAAGCGGCGTTGCAGCAGTTCGATATCGTAACCCGTGCCCTCGCAGGCGCGCAGGAAGCGCGCATAAGGCATCATTAGTGCGGCGGCGAAATAGCTGGTCAGGTGGCGGCGGTAGAGGCGCTCGCTGGCGCGTTCGGCAAAATCGGCACCTTTGACCAGCGCATCGATTTCCACCTGTGCCTCGCGCGCGGCAAGCTCGCTGGCGGCTGCAAAGCTTCGGCTGGCCTGGTCGAGCAGTTCGGAGAGCTGCAATTGCCGCGCATGCAGGTCGAGCCGTTTGAGCTTGTCGGGCAGCACTTCGATGGGGAGGATACGGATCGACAGCTGGTGTTTGATACGCAGGCGCTCGGTCATCGCTGCATAAAGCTCTGCATTGCCGAGGCGCAAATCGTCCGCCAGCGCCTCCGCCTTGGCATCGAGATCAGCGAAATGGTTACGCCAGCGTTCGATTTCGGTTCGGACGGCGGCGATGACATCGGCCTCCTGTACGGTGCCTGCACCCGACAGCCGGTCGAAGGCGCGGGCAAAGGCCTCTGCCGCATCTGGGGCGGCGGCGATCCAGTCTTCCATTTGCAGCCGGTCAATCGACAGGTCGGCAAAGATCGGATCGGAGAGCCGGCGCTTCAGCGCCTCCACCCCGCCGCCGGGCGTCGCGCCGGTCAGGCTGCGCGCATCGAAATCG
>CAZSJE010000267.1:0-2364 GCA_964606835.1 uncultured Sphingorhabdus sp. | reverse complement strand
GCCGCCAATATCGCTGCCCTGAGGGGGTGATGGCGGAGGCCGACACCAGTGCCGCCCCCGAAACCGCGCTGGCCGTGCGTCCGCAAAGCGGTATGCAGGGGCTGATCGCGCGGGCCTCGCTGATGCTGTACCAGCTAAGCTGGCGCACCCCGCTCCATGGACGGCGGATATCGGGCAAGCTGCCCCTGAAACTGCTGGCAGCGCCGACCGACCCCGTGAAAGGCAACGAAGCGCGCGGCAAGGCGATCCGCATGGGGCGTTTTCATTATTTGGGGATGGAATTCTCCACCACCGATGGCAATTTCGCCGAACTGGCGCTGCCACCCCTGTTCACCGACTATATCCACCGCTTTGCCTGGCTGCGCGATCTGGGGGCGGCTGCCAACCGCGTCGATGGCGCGCTTTCGGCGGCGGAGATTGCGGACAAATGGCTGGCGGCGCATGGCGCGAAACCACGACTGCCCGCGTGGAGCACGGCGAATTGCGCATGGCGTTTCCTTAACATGGCAGCCTGGTCGCCTTATTTGCTGTCATCGAGTGACCTGATTTATCGCTCTAAAATCCTCAACCATTTTGCCCGAACCGCGCGCCATCTCGACCAGTCGGCGATCCGTGCGACCATGCCGTTCGACAAAGTCGCGGGCTGGGTCGGGGTTATTGCCGCTTCACTATTGCTTCCCGAAGGCAAGGCGCGCCGCGCCATGGGAGAGCATCGGCTGGAAGCAGCGCTGGCCGAGCTGGTCTTTGCCGATGGTGGCGTGATTACGCGTTCGCCGTTGCAGCTGATCGATGTTGTCGGCATGCTGTCGCTGTTGCGGCAGGCCTATATAGCCCGTGACGAAGCAATCCCGGAATTCATTACCGATACACTCGGCAGGAGCATTCCGGCGCTGCTTGGTCTGACCCACTCGGATGGCGGATTGGGGGCTTGGCAGGGGTCGGGGCATGTCGATGCCAGCCATATCGAGGCGCTGGTCGCCGCAAGCGAGGTGCGCGCGCGCCCTTCGCGGCAGGCGCTCGATTGGGGCTATCAGCGAGTCGCCGCAGGGCAGGCGGTGCTCCTAGTCGATGCGGGGCCGCCGCCGCATGCCAAACAGGCGCTGACGGGGTGCGCATCGACTTTGGCGTTTGAATTCAGCTTTGCGGGGCAGCGGATCATCATCAACTGTGGCGGCGCTTCGCTGGCAGGGGCAAACATCCCGGCATCGCTGGCGCGGGGCTTGCGCACCACCGCCGCGCATTCGACTTTATGTTTGGACGACAGCAATTCGACTGCGCTGCTCGCCAATGGCCAGTTGGGGCGAGGCGTGCTCGCGGTCGGCCTTACGCGCCGCGACATCGAAAATGCCACGCGGATCGAGGCGAGCCATGACGGCTACGCCCGCGCCTATGGCTTCATTCATTCGCGCCTACTGATCCTGCGTTCGGACGGCATGGAACTGCGCGGTGAGGATACTTTGCTGCCACATTCCAAATATAAGGCCCGCGAAGAGGTGCCAGCGCATCTGCGCTTCCATCTGGGGCCGGATATCGAATTGCTGCTGTCCGAAGATAGCAGAAGCGTCGTCATGCGGCTGGTCGATGGCAGCAGCTGGAGTCTTGGCGTGGCAACAGGGAAGATCGCGGTCGAGGACAGCCTGTGGGTCGATGGCGATGGGCAGCCCTATCCGACGCGACAGTTGGTAGTGGAAACTGCGGTTCCCAAAGGCGGCGCAAGCATCGGCTGGTTCCTGAAATTTCTAGGGTGAGATAGTTCATTATGACGGACGTAGTGATCAAGCGCGCACTGCTTTCGGTGTCGGACAAGACCGGGCTGGTCGAGCTCGGCCATGCTTTGGCGAAGCGCGGGGTGGAACTGGTCTCGACCGGCGGCACCGCCAAGACGCTGCGCGATTCGGGGCTGGCGGTGAAGGATATTAGCGACCTGACCGGCTTTCCCGAGATGATGGACGGGCGGGTGAAGACGCTGCACCCCAATGTGCACGGTGGCCTGCTCGCGGTGCGCGACAATGATGAGCATGTCGCGGCCATGAAGGAGCACGCGATTAGCGCAATCGACCTGGTGGTGGTCAATCTGTATCCCTTCGCGGCGACTGTGGCCAAGGGCGCATCGCGCGACGATATCATCGAGAATATCGACATAGGCGGGCCGTCGATGGTACGCAGCGCGGCAAAGAACCATGCTTTCGTGACCATTGTCACTGACCCTGCCGATTACGACGAACTGATGGCCGAGCTGGAGGAAAGCGACGGCAAGACCAATTTCGAGTTCCGTCTCAAATGTGCCACGAAAGCCTATTCGGCGACTGCTGCCTATGACAGCATGATCAGCCAATGGTTCGCCTTTGCCGATCAGGGGCAGCT
>CAZSJE010000266.1:0-2368 GCA_964606835.1 uncultured Sphingorhabdus sp. | reverse complement strand
CCATGAGCCGTTTGAGCGAAGAAGATATCGCCCTTGCCGGCGAATATGTGCTGGGCCTGCTCGACCCGGCCGAGACCGCTGCCGCCAATGCCCGTGCGGCAACCGATGCGGACTTTGCCGCAGAGGTCGAGGCCTGGCGCGAGCGGTTGCAATCGATGGCGGGCGGCGCGGATAGCCCTGTGCCCGACCATTTGTGGAACCGGATTGAAAAGGCGCTGCCAGCTGACAGCGGGCAGGATCGCGGCAATATTCGCATCTGGCAGGGACTAACCGCGCTTTCCGCCGCGATCGCCGGCTTTTTCGCTTTCCAGCTTTATCAGCAACCGGCACCGCAGCCCTTACCTGACAACCCACCGCTGGTCGCGGCGCTCGGCAGCGAAACGGGCAATACGGCGATCACCGCGCGCTACGATGCGCAAAGCGGCGAATTGCTACTGACCCCGGTCTCGCTAAACACCGGCAAGCTCTACCCCGAACTGTGGGTCGTCCCCGCCGATGGCAAGGCGCGTTCGCTTGGCATGATGGCAACGGGCAAGCCCACGCAAGTCATCGTGACGCCTGAAATGCGCGCGTTCATGGCCGAAGGCGCAGTGCTGGCGATCACGCCCGAACCACAGGGCGGCGCACCGGGCGGCAAGGCCACCGGGCCGATTATCGCGAGCGGGAAGATTACAACAATCTGATTTTTTCGCTGGCGACGCATCCATCAGCACCTTCCGTCCGTTCCTTAGAGCAGCACGCACCCCCCGCGTGTAGAATCAGGAAGGATACCCCCAATGAAGAAACTCATTATTGCAGCTGCTCTTGCCACCACCGCTACTGGCGCGGCTTCGGCCCAGCATCACAAAATGTCCAATCCCACCGTCGGCGGTGCAGCGATGATGGCTACGAGCAACATCGTCCAGAACGCCTCTGCCGCACCCAACCTGACCACGCTGGTTGCTGCGGTAAAGGCAGCGGGCCTTGTTGATACCCTCGCCAGCCCCGGCCCGTTCACTGTTTTTGCTCCTACCAACACAGCATTCGACAAGCTGCCTGACGGCACTGTCGGCACGCTGGTGAAGCCCGAGAACAAGGGCACACTGACCAAAATCCTGACCTATCATGTCGTTGCGGGCAAGCTGACCGCGAAAGACGTCGGCAAGGCGATCAAGGCTGGTGGTGGCAGCGCTACGCTGACCACAGTGGCAGGCGAAAAGCTGACCGCGCGCATGTCGGGCAACAGCATCGTGCTGACCGATGCAAAGGGCGGCCAGTCGGCTGTTACCACCGCCGACGTGATGCAGTCGAACGGCGTCGTCCATGTGATCGACAGCGTGCTGCTGCCCTGACCAAATTCCCCCTGAACCGGGTTCGCATGGAAAACCGGTCTCCCGATCGGCCCGGTTCCACCTGGCCCCTCCCCCCTTAACAGCGGGAGGGGCCTTTCATATCTTGCTCAACGCATAGTCCTGCGTGCCGCGTGTGATGACTTCGTCCTCGCGCAAGATGTCGGCAATCGGAATGTCCGGCAGCCGCTCCAGCTCGGCATAAAGCGGCGCAAAGTCTGTCTCGACAGTGACTTTCAGCAACTGCCCCAGCGATGGGATGACGAAATAATTCTGCTGGAAATCGTCGATCCGGTATTCGGTGCGCATCACGCGGAGCAGGTCGAAACCGATGCGGTTGGGGCTTGGGTCGTCGAGCGCAAAGATGCTTTCGCCATAGCTCGACACAATCCCGGCACCATAGATGCGTAAGGCACCGGCTTCCTCGATCAGCCCGAATTCCACCGTATACCAGTAAAGCCGTGCCAGCTTGTGCAGCGCGCCGAAACCCAGCGAGCGCAGCCCGCCCTTGCCATAGGCCACCATGTAATCGGCGAATACCGGATCGGCGAGCATCGGCACATGGCCAAAGACATCGTGGAACACATCGGGTTCCTGCAGATAATCGATCTGCTCTGGCGTGCGGATGAAATTGCCTGCCGGAAAACGCCGGTTGGCGAGATGATCGAAAAACACTTCGTCGGGCACCAGCCCCGGCACCGCCACCACCTGCCACCCCGTCGCCGCCATCAGCCGCGCATTGAGCTCGCGATAGTCAGGGATACCGGGCTTTTCGAGCTTCAGAACATCGATCCCGCGCAGGAAAGCCTCTGCCGCACGCCCAGGCAGCATCGCCGATTGCCGCGCAAACAGTTGGTCCCACATCGCATGCTCGTCCGCTCCGAACGCCTCCCAATTTTGCGGGATCGTCCAGTCGGCATTTGCGCCCGGTGGCGGCGCGTCGTAAACATGCTGGAAATCGGCCATGTCGGGTAGTTACACTTGAAACTGTTTCGCATCAACAGCCTGTGGAGCGCGGTACGCGCGCTGCTCGGGTGGCC
>CAZSJE010000265.1:0-2373 GCA_964606835.1 uncultured Sphingorhabdus sp. | reverse complement strand
GCTCGCACCACCGACCCGCTGGGCTTTGCCAGCCGTGCAAGCGCGCGCAACTGGCTGCTCGATGTGCTGCATTGCATGGCGTGTGGAAAGTTGCATCCAGAGCATGTGACGCACAAGGTCTTACCCTTTGCCGATGCGGCGGAGGCGATGACCGATAAAGGGCCGAAACTGGTGTTTACGCCGGACTAGCCCGGTCCTTGCTTTCGCGCGCACGAATGCCTAAATTCCCCACATGACAAGCGCGCACAAACATCATGAGCATGCAGGCGAAGATCTTTCAGTTGCCGCTGAAAAGGCGCTGGTGAACGCCGGCGAGCAATGGACCGACATGCGCGCCGATATTTTCGCGGTGCTGGCGACCTTTGAAAAGCCTGCGTCAGCCTATGATATCGCCGACCTCGTCTCGCAGCGGCGCGGCAAGCGGGTTGCACCCAACAGCGTTTACCGCATCCTCGACCTGTTCGTGACGAACAATCTGGCGCGCCGGGTGGAAAGCGCCAATGCCTTTGTCGCCAATTCGCACCCCGGATGCCTGCACGACTGCATCTTCCTGATTTGCGACACTTGCGGCAGCGCGACGCATATCGATGATGACAGCCTGACCAGCAATGTCCGCAAGGCGGCGGAGGCCGCCGGTTTCAATGCGGTGCGGCCCGTGGTCGAAGTGCGCGGCACCTGTGCCGATTGTGACTGACAGCGCGGGATTTTATCCCTAAAGCTGGCCTGTATGAGTGACAAGCCAGATACGCCGCTTCTCGATACGGTCAAATATCCTGCTGATTTAAGGGGCTTGCAGCCTTCGCAGCTTCGCCAGTTTGCCGATGAATTGCGCGCCGAAACGATCAGCGCGGTTTCAGTCACCGGCGGGCATCTGGGGGCAGGGCTGGGTGTGGTCGAGCTGACTACCGCGATCCATTATGTCTTCAACACGCCCGATGACCGCTTGGTCTGGGATGTCGGCCATCAATGCTATCCGCACAAAATCATTACGGGCCGCCGGGACCGTATCCGCACATTGCGTAGCGGTGGAGGCCTCTCGGGCTTCACCAAGCGCAGCGAGAGCGAGTATGACCCGTTCGGCGCAGCGCACAGCTCGACCTCGATTTCGGCGGCGTTGGGCTTTGCCGTGGCCAACAAGCTGGCAGGCAAGCCCGGTAAGGCCATCGCGGTGATTGGCGACGGCGCGATGAGCGCCGGCATGGCCTATGAGGCAATGAACAATGCCGAAGCGGCAGGCAACCGGCTGGTCGTGATCCTGAACGACAATGACATGTCGATTGCGCCGCCGGTGGGGGGCTTGTCGGGATATCTGGCGCGGCTGGTGTCATCGAGCGAATATGTCGGTTTCCGCAAATTTGCCAGCAAGCTGACCGCAAAGCTTTCCCGCCGCGTGCATAATGCCGCCCAGCGCGCTGAGGAATATGCGCGCGGCATGGCGATGGGTGGGACGCTGTTCGAGGAACTGGGCTTTTATTATGTCGGCCCGATCGACGGGCACAATATCGAGCAACTTGTGCCGGTGCTGGAAAATGTTCGCGACAATGCCGAAGGGCCGGTGCTGGTCCATGTCGTCACGCAAAAGGGCAAGGGCTATGCCCCCGCCGAAGCCGCAGCCGATAAATATCATGGCGTCGTCAAGTTCGACGTGGTCAGCGGCAAGCAGGACAAGGGACCGGGTGGCGGGCCGCCAGCCTACCAGAATGTCTTTGGCGAAACGCTCGCCAAATTGGCGGACACTGACCCGCGCATCGTCGCAATCACTGCTGCCATGCCCAGCGGTACCGGCGTTGACAAATTTGCCCAAGCCCATCCTACCCGCGCCTTTGACGTCGGCATTGCCGAACAGCATGCCGTGACCTTTGCAGCAGGGTTGGCGGCGCAAGGCATGCGGCCCTTTGCGGCGATCTATTCGACCTTCCTGCAGCGCGCTTATGACCAGGTGGTGCATGATGTGGCGATCCAGAATTTGCCGGTGCGCTTTGCGATCGACCGGGCCGGGCTGGTAGGTGCGGATGGCAGCACCCATGCCGGATCGTTCGACATAACCTATCTGGCGACTTTGCCCAATTTCGTGGTGATGTCGCCTGCCGATGAGGCGGAGCTGGTGCACATGACCTACACCGCTGCCTGCCATGACAGCGGCCCGATTGCGTTCCGCTATCCACGCGGCAACGGCATTGGCGTGCCGCTGCCGGAGGTTCCGCAGCAGCTGGAGATCGGCAAGGGCCGGGTGGTGCGTGAGGGCAAGAAGGTTGCGATCCTGTCGCTCGGCACGAGGCTCGCCGAGGCATTGAAGGCCGCCGACACGCTCGACGCCAAGGGGCTGTCGACCACGGTCGCCGACCTGCGCTTTGCCAAGCCGCTCGACGAGGA
>CAZSJE010000264.1:0-2414 GCA_964606835.1 uncultured Sphingorhabdus sp. | reverse complement strand
CGCCTACACCCCCGGCAAGGCGAAGGGTGACGATGGCCGCGTGCTTATCAAAATGTCGGCGAACGAAAATGCGCTGGGGTGCAGCGCGGAGGCGACTGCTGCGCTGGTCGCGGCCAAGGCTAGCTTGGCGCGTTACCCAGATCCGGCATCGAATGCGCTCCGCGAAGCATTGGGGGCGCATTTCAAATTGGAACCCGACCAGATCGTTTGCGGCACCGGTTCGGACGAGCTGCTCAACCTGATCGCCATGGGCTATGGCGGGCCGGGGGACGAGATCATCTATGTCCGCTACGGCTTTTCGGTTTACGACATCGCCGCGCGCAAATGTGCAGCGACTGTGGTGGTTGCGCCCGACAAGGATTATGGCACCGACGTCGATGCGCTGCTCGCTTTGGTCAATGAAAAGACGCGGGTGGTGTTTATCGCCGATCCCAACAACCCGACCGGCACCTATTCTGGTGCTGAGGAAATGGCGCGGCTGCATGCGGGGTTGCCTTCGGATTGCGTGCTGGTGCTTGACCAGGCCTATGGCGAATATCTGGAGGATGATGGCCCCGCTGCCTTCGACCTGGCGCGCAAACATCCGAATGTCCTGGTCACCCGCACTTTCTCCAAAATCTACGGGCTGGCGGCAGAGCGGATTGGCTGGGCCTATGGTCAGCCGGGACTGATCGCGACGCTCAACCGCATTCGCGCACCATTTAACGTCACCAGTGCAGGCCATGCCGCCGCGATTGCCGCTCTTGCCGACAAGGATTTCGTCGCGCGCAGCCGCCAGCATAATCTGCAATGGCGAGACTGGATGGCGGGTGAGATTTCCGCTTTGTCCAACCATGGGCTGAAGGCGGTTCCCTCCCACGCCAATTTCCTGCTCGTGCTGTTCCAAGGCAAAATTGATGCGGAGACGGTTTACCGCGCGCTGATGGACGAAGGCTATATCGTCCGCTGGCTGCCGGGGCAGGGGCTGGCCGATGGCTTGCGCATGACCATCGGGACTGAAGAGGAAAATCGCGGACTGATGGCGGCGCTGCGAAAAATATTGGAAGCGCATAGCTGATGCTGCCATTTGCGCGCGTGACGATCATCGGGTTGGGCCTGATCGGCTCCTCGGTAGCGCGCGCGGTGAAGGCCAATATGCCGGGCGTCCGCGTGACCGGATATGATGCCGAGGCCGATGTGCGCGAACGTGTCCGGGCGCTGGGCTTTTGCGATGATGTCGCCGATACCGCTGGCACCGCAGTCATCGATGCTGGCCTGGTGCTGCTTTGCGTCCCGGTTGGCGCAATGGGCGCGGTCGCGGCAGAGTTTGCCGCGGACGTGCCCGCCGACGCACTCGTCAGCGATGTCGGCAGCTGCAAGCAAAGCGTTGCCGAGGCGCTCGCCGCAGCGCTCCCCGGTGCGACAATTATCCCTGCACACCCAGTCGCAGGCACCGAAAAGAGCGGCCCCGATGCGGGCTTTGCGACCTTGTTCAAGGGCCGCTGGTGCATATTGACCCCGCCCGAGGGCGCGCCCGAATCCGCCGTCGAGGCACTATCCAGCTTCTGGCAGCGGCTGGGTGCCGATGTCGAAATCATGGACGCGCGCCACCATGACCTTGTGCTCGCAATCACCAGCCATTTGCCACACCTCATCGCCTACACCATTGTCGGCACCGCCGACGATCTGGGCGAAGTGACGCAGAGCGAAGTGATCAAATATTCGGCGGGTGGCTTCCGCGATTTCACCCGCATCGCAGCGTCAGACCCGGTGATGTGGCGCGATGTCTTCCTCAACAACAAGGAAGCGGTGCTCGAGATGCTCCAGCGCTTTTCCGAAGACCTCACTGCCCTCCAACGCGCCATCCGCTATGGCAAGGGCGAGGAGTTGGAAGCACTATTCAGCCGCACCCGCAACATCCGCCGCTCGATCGTCGAACAGGGGCAGGATGACGATGCGCCCGATTTCGGACGTAGGCATTAATTTGGGGGCTGTCGCCTGATTATTGGGCTTTTTCAGTTTCATAAAAGCCACGAAGGAAAAAAGGAAAAAGGCGAGTGCCTACGCCATAGCTCGGTCGAAAATACCAAGTGTAGCTTTCCCCTTTTTCCCTTTGCGGCTTTTATGAAAATCATCCCCTATACATTTAACGCATTGATCGCTTCATGCACTCGCCGCTCTGCTTCTTCGCGGTGGAGGCCGGGGGGGATGGTTTCGCCGACTTTATAGGTCATGACCCCGCTGTGCCACCATGGTTTGCCTTTAGGGGTCAGCTTGCCGCTGTTTACCGCGATAGGTACCACTGGCAGGCCCAGCAATTTGTACAACCCGGCAAAGCCCGACTGAAGCGGCGGGCGTTCGCCGTGGGGAACGCGTGTGCCTTCGGGGAAAATCACGATTGGTCGCCCCTCTGCGCTGATCGATTTGGCCAGCGC
>CAZSJE010000263.1:0-2423 GCA_964606835.1 uncultured Sphingorhabdus sp. | reverse complement strand
GCTTGCTTTCCCCAGCGTCAAGCCGCTTGTGCTTGCGCGGGCGGGTTGTTTGGCGCAGACATCGCTATGCCTTGGGCTATTCATAAAGGGCGGGACCGAAATGCGTACCTATCTGGTTGTTATCGATGAAAGCGACGAGGCGCGGTTAGCGCTGCGTTTCGCGGCCCGCCGTGCGTCGAAAACCGGCGGGGCGCTGCACATATTGGCGCTGGTCGAGCAGGCCGATTTCGTCGCCTGGGGCGGGGTGCAGGCAACGATGGAGGCCGAAGCGCGGCAAAAGGCGGAGGAGCTGGTTGCCGCAGCCGCTGGGACGATATTCGACGAACTTGGCATCCAGCCGCTGATCACCATCAAAAAGGGCGAAGGGGTGGAGGTGGTGAAGGAAATGCTCGACGAGCATCCGGAGATAGCAGCCTTGGTGCTGGGGGCAGCCGCGCAAGGAACGCCGGGGCCACTGGTGGCGCACTTTACCGGGAATAATGCGGGGTCGTTGCAATGCCCGGTGATGGTGATTCCGGGTTCATTGACCGATGAGCATCTTGATGAATTGAGCTAATTGGTTCTCGCAGAGACGCAGAGAATACCCCTCTGCGGTCTCTGCTTCCTCCGCGCTCTCTGCGCGAACCCTATCGACGTTTGCCTTGATGCCTTATGTTCGATGGCCGCCCACGCTTACCGGCCAGATATTTGCCCTTGTGACGAGGCCCCTCGCTACGCTTCGGCGCATAGCTTCCCTCGGGCAATTCGAAGCGCAGCGCGCCCGATACAGGATTGGCCTCGGCAAGCCTCAGTTTCAGCCGCATTCCGGGGCGATATTCGTCACCGCTATCCTCGCCAACCAGCGCCTGTCGCGCTTCGTCGTAGAGGAAGCGTTCGGCTCCCAAAGTCGAGACGGGCACCAAACCATCGCCGCCAATCGACTCAACTGTCGCGAAAAAGCCGAAATTCTGCACGCCAGTGATCCGTGCATCTACAATCTCGCCGACATGCGCAGCCAGATAAGCGGCGACATAGCGGTCGATGGTTTCGCGCTCCGCCTCCATCGCACGGCGCTCATATCGGCTGATGGTTTCGGCGGTGACCTCAAGCCGCTCGAAATCCTTGGACGACAGCCCTGTCGTCGGCTTAATGCCCTTGTCCTTGGGCGCAGGCATTTCCAGCCCATAAGCACTCACCAGCGCGCGGTGGACGATCAGGTCAGCATAGCGGCGGATCGGCGAAGTGAAGTGCGCATAGCTGCCGAGCGCCAGCCCGAAATGCCCGGCATTTTGGGGGGTGTAAATGGCCTGCGTCTGGCTGCGCAGCACCGATTCCATGATTTGCGGGCGCAGTTCCTCATCGTCGATTTTGGCAAGGATGGCGTTGAAGGTTGAGGGCCGGATCACCTGCCCCAGCGCAAATTCAATGTCGAAGGTCTTCAGATAGTCCTTCAGCGCCACCAGTTTCTCCCGACTTGGCGGTTCGTGCACGCGGTAGATGAGGGGGCTTTTCTTCTCCTCCAGCGCCTTGGCCGCCGCGACGTTGGCGGCGATCATGAAATCCTCGACTACCTGATGCGCGTCCAGATGTTCGCGCAAGGCAACGCCGGTGACCCTGCCCTGCTCATCCAGAGTGATCCGCCTTTCGGGCATATCAAGCGCTAGGGGATTGCGCCGGTCGCGTGCGGCTTTGAGGAGTCTCCAACAGGCCCAGAGGCTTTTGAGCGCAGGCAAATGCTCTGATTTCTGCTCGCCATCAATCGCCGCCTGCGCATCCGGATAGGGAATATTGGCGGAAATCCGGGCTATTGCGCGGGTGAAACGCCATGACGTCACATTGCCTTTTGGATCGATGGACAGATGGCAAGCCAGCACTGCACGATCCTCTCCCGCACGCAGCGAGCATTTGTCCGAAGACAGTGCATGCGGCAGCATTGGCACCACGCGGTCGGGGAAATAGACGCTATTCCCGCGCTTCGATGCTTCCCGGTCCAAGGCACTACCGGGGCGGACATAGTAACTGACGTCAGCTATCGCGACTATTGCATTGAAACTGGATGTTTTTTCATCATGTTCGGCCCAGATTGCATCGTCGAAATCGCGGGCATCGCGGGGGTCGATCGCAATGATGGGCAAATGGCGCAAATCTTCACGGCCGTCGGTGGTAACGGGCAAGTCATGCACCCGCTTGGCTTCGGCCTCAACTTCTTCGGGCATTTCGAACGGAATGCCATATTTGTGAATGGCGATCAGGCTGAAGCTTTTGGGCGCAAAAGGATCGCCGAGCACTTCGCTCACCCGTGCCTTTTTCTGCCCTGCCCTGCCGCCCAGTTCTGCAAGCACCAGATCGCCCGCCTGCGCCTCGCCCAGTTCGAACAGCGGAATGTCGAACCGCGCTTTCTTGTCCGCCGATTTCAGCCAGAAACGGCCATTGCCGCCATCCTC
>CAZSJE010000262.1:0-2428 GCA_964606835.1 uncultured Sphingorhabdus sp. | reverse complement strand
GACCATGCCGGATTGAACTGGAACTTGCCCGATCCATCGAAATAGCCGCGGAATGAATTGGTCCCTGTCGCGGTCCCGGCTGCGGTCGAGAGCTTTTTGGAATAGGTTGCATAGCCCAGCAAGCGGAACGCCCCTTTGTCCTCCAGCGCGCGAAACTCGGCCTGCGCCATGGGTGCCACGTCGGTGAAGACATGCGCTGAAACGGTCAGGTCGCGATTTTGTGACAGCCGCCAATAATAGCCTTGTTCGATCTCCACGCCGTTGTTGCGCGAGAAACGCAGATTGGGGACAAGGAAGCCGCTGCCTGCCTGTGTTTCCGCCGGATGCGAGAGGCCGGGGAGGGGAATGACCGGCAGGCCGAACAGCTCAATCCGCGCGCCGGTATATTTGACCCGCTTTTTCGCCGGGTCATAGACGACCTTGGCCGCCTTCACCTGCCAACTCGGATTTTTTGGGCAGCCATCGGGGCCTTCCACCTTGCACGGCGTATAGGCGGCTTGCTCCAGCGTGAGTCGCCCATCGATCCGTGTGCCTTTGTTCGCGGCCAGTCGGCTACCGTCCTTCAGCACCAGCAGCAGGTTTTCGACCACGCCGTCTTTCAGGCTGTCGGTCAACTGGATGCTCGACCCATAGGCAACGTCGCCTTCCGGTCCGACCGATCGGATATTGCCACTGGCATTGACCTGTCCGCTTTTGCGATCCCAGACAATGGTGTCGGCGCGCAGCGAATAGCCGTCGCGGCTGACGATGACATTGCCCCTAGCGGTTACTACATCGGTTGGGCTGTCATATTCGATGGTTTCCGCAGAAAAGGCGATATTGTCCGATTCTTCAGACGAGGCAACGGGCGCGTCCTGCGCATGGGCAGCACCAACCCCCATGCAGGCCGAAAGCAGGAGCGAAGCGATAGCGGCGCGGAACGGGGCTGACTTGTTCATATCGTTGCCCGTCCCTTATCGCCCCATATGCGCCCGGTCCACCCCGCGCCCTGCAATTGCAGCGATTAACATCGGGTGACCGCTGCTTGTTCCCGGGTCGAATTTCATTTAACGCGCCGCTTTCGCAATTCTCAAAAAGGCACGACATCCATGGAAATCAGCTTTGCCAGCCAGCGCCCCGCCGACGCGGACGTGCTGGGCTTTATCGTCACCAAAAGCAGCTGGGCGGATTTCAGCTTTCCGCTCGACAACGCGGAAGCGGCGCGCGAGACGGCAAAGATCGCTCGCTTCGAGGGCGGGGCAGGGCAAAGCTTTCTCTATTTCGCGCAAGAGGGCGGGCGGACGATCCGTATCTGCCTGCTCGCGGTGGCGGACGAGGACGGAGATTACCAGAAAGCGGGCGGCGAGTTGATTGCCAAGGTGCAGACCAGCGGGGCGAAAACCATCGCACTGCATGCAGAAAACCTGTCGGCCAAGGCTGCGGCGGAGACCGCCTATGGCGCGACTCTACGCAACTGGCGGATCGACAAATATCGTACCAAGCTGGCCGAGACCGCGAAGCCGACGGTGACCAACCTGACCGTTGTCGGGGCGCCTGCCGAGTCCGCGAGCCTCTGGCCGAGCTATGCCGCGATTGCCGATGGCGTCGCGCTGACCAAGGAACTGGTCAGCGAGCCGGCAAACATCATCTATCCCGAAAGCTTCGTCGAACGCTGCCAGCATCTGAAAGATCTGGGCGTCGAGATTAGCGTGCTCGACGACAAGGATATGGCGAAGCTCGGCATGGGCGCGCTGCTGGGCGTGGCGCAAGGGTCGGTGCGCCCTGCGCGGCTGCTGGTCATGAAATGGGATGGCACAGGGGGCGCGCAGGAAAAACCCGTCGTCTTCGTCGGCAAGGGCGTGACCTTTGACACTGGCGGCATTTCGATCAAGCCAGCCGCCGGCATGGAAGACATGAAGTGGGATATGGGCGGCGCGGGTGCGGTTGCAGGCACCATGAAAGCGCTGGCGGGCCGCAAGGCAAAAGCGCATGTCGTCGGCATTTGCGGGCTGGTCGAGAATATGCCCGATGGCAATGCCCAGCGACCGGGTGACATCGTCACCAGCATGTCGGGCCAGACCATCGAAGTCATCAACACCGATGCCGAGGGACGGCTGGTGCTGTGCGACGCGCTGCATTGGGCGCAGCAGAATTACAAGCCCGATACAATCATCGACCTCGCCACGCTGACCGGCGCGATCATCATTTCGCTGGGCAAGGAACATGCCGGGCTGTTTTCGAATAGCGATGAGCTTTCGGACAAGCTAACGGCGGCGGGCAAGGCGACCGGCGACCGGCTGTGGCGCATGCCGGTTGGACCTGCTTACGACAAGCTGATCGACTCGCCGATTGCCGATATCAAGAATGTCGGCCCGCGCGACGCCGGTTCAATCACTGCAGCCCAGTTCCTGCAGCGCTTTATCCAGGACGGCGTGAAATGGGCGCATCT
>CAZSJE010000261.1:0-2459 GCA_964606835.1 uncultured Sphingorhabdus sp. | reverse complement strand
CGCCATATTTTTCTCGGGAGTCAGCCCGTTCCAAGGTAAAAAGAACATGGCCGTCCTGCCAATGCTGTATCCGCTGTCGCCTTGGCTCCACCCCTGCTTCAGCGACTTCCTCCATTACGCCTATGTAATCAAAAGCCCGCATGGCGTTTGGAGAAAGAGTAACGCCCGCGCCGATTTCGCCAAATTGCGGCGCAGCTTCTAGGACTGTAACGGCAAAGCCAGCCTGAGCCAGTGCCGTCGCTGCAGTCATCCCGCCGATGCCGCCGCCAACAACCGCTATTGCGGCTTCCGTCATGCCAGTTGCCCTGGAATATGTTCTTCATGATTGGCGAGATACCAGTCGGCAATTTCCTCGCGGGTTGCCCACCACACACCAGGCAGCGATTGCGCATGCTTGATGAATTCGCGAATTGCACGAATGCGGTGCGCCCGGCCCGAAACATGTGGGTGTAGACCCACATTCATGATCCGGCCCGTCACCGCCCCTTCTTCATACAGCACGTCCAGCTCTTCGATGAGTGCCTGTGCAAACTGGTCGGTGGTGAAGTTCTTGCGGGTGATGAAGGTGAAGTCGTTGATCTCGTTCGAATAGGGCACAGATACAATCGGACCATTTGGCGTCCGAAGCAAATAGGGCTGATCGTCATTCATGATGTCGCAGTAAAATGTGCAACCTTGTTCAGCGAGGATATCGGCGGTTTGCAAGGTCCCGCGAAGCGAAGACGACAACCATCCTTTTGACTTTCGGCCGGTATGTTTCTCAAACTCGGCGAGCGAGGCCAAAATAATTTCCCGCTCCTTGGCAGGCGCATGCGCGAAATTGGAGAGCAGCTCGCCCTGTTCCCAATTATGCGTCAGCAGTTCCCACCCGCGTTCGAGCACGGCATCGGTCATCGCCTTCCTACGTTGAAAGGTTACGGCGTTAGCCGTGCAGCTCGCTTTAGCTCCCAATTTGTCGAACAATTCAAAAAGCCGCCAGATGCCGACCCGTTGTCCATATTCACGCCAACTATAGTTCGGAAAATCGGGGACATTGCCGGGAAGAACGTCCGGCAGAATCGCCGGCCCGCCTGCATAATAGGGTTTGTCAGTATCCTTGGTCAGATCCCATGTTTCCAGATTGAATGTCAGGATCAACGCCACACGCGCGCCATTCGGCCATTTTAACGGTTTGCGTTGCGGTAATGGGATATAATCATAATCCATGGTGGCTTACTTTGCTCCATCAAGTCCGAGTACGCCCGGATTCATCAAATTGTCTGGGTCAAGCGCAGCCTTGATTGTCATTATGAGCGCCCGGGCGGATGGATCCAGCCTGTCCAAATAGGGATAGGCGCGGCCAATCTGGAAATGGGCGGCTTCATGCTGTGCGAACAGATCGACAAGGTCTTGCTTGAACTGGTGCGCAAAATTGCGCTTCGCATCGGAAGCGGGATAGGCTGGCAAATTGGAGAGATATTCAGGATCCAGTGCAGTATCGTGGAAGATGCTTCTCGCATCGGGCCAGTAAATGGCAACTTCATACAGGAAGCCGGTCGCCCCGACACTGCTGAACATGGTGCCAATCCAAAGGCCGTTTTTCTCCATTTCCTGTTTGCGCGCCGCGATGAAGGCTTCAAACTGCTCATGAAAGGCAACGACCCTGTCGTGCGGCAAGATGCCATGCAGCGGCACCCACCGTTCGCCTTTGGGGCCGAGAATGTTAAATAAAGGCGCGAAGGGCATTGCCCGCACAAAGGCGGGAGTGGTGTTGGCTATCTCGGTCGAATGAGCCGTGGCAATCTGCCTGAGGCGCGCGGCCTTTGCGGCGACTTCTGTGCTGTCGGTGCCTTCAACGATGAAATGGGCCATATAGTTGGCCGCGCGCAGGGCGTCTTCTCCAGCGGCGGCCATCCGAAGCAACTGCTTTATGCCTGCAAAGAGGCTGGGCGCCGTCCGCATGATGCCGCGAGCGATACCAATTTTGGCACTAATCCCTGCCTGTTTGCCAATTTGACCTTGCGACAAAGCCAGGTCGACGCCGAAATGCGAGTCATCCAGTTGCTCGAGCGACGCCTGGCTAACCAGTGCGTGATAGGCTTGCAATGTGGGGCAGGCGAAAGAAATCGCCTCAAAGGCAGGAAGCGATCTGAGCAAGGGAAGCGTGATTGCGGCCTTCAAGCCCAATGCCCCGCAATCGCCCGTAAACAGACCTGTCAGATCTGGCCCATAATGCCGTGTCGCTTTTGAAACGGCACTGTTCATTAGCTCGCCATTCGCCAGCACCACTTCGACGCCGATGACCGATTGCGCGGAAATCCCGTGCCGTCCGCTGCCGTGGCTGATCGTGTTCTGGCTGACGCTGCCACCCACCGTCGCTGCGATCCCCGAAAAAGGCCCCCAAAATGGTGTCCTTAAACCGAGCGGATCAAGGGCAGCCTTCAATTTGGCCCATGTCACACCGCCGCCGACACGAACCT
>CAZSJE010000260.1:0-2495 GCA_964606835.1 uncultured Sphingorhabdus sp. | reverse complement strand
TGCAGCTTGTGCGCCTGCACCAGCCGCTTGGCATAACCGCTTTTGGGGACATAGCGAAAATAGCGCTGGTGGACGAGGCCGTCATGGACCAGCGTGTAGATGATGCCATAGCCAAGGATTCCCAAGCCAATCCATGTCGCAGGCTCCCACGCATCCGCGCCCATCACCAGCGGCGATCCAAGCGCAAACATCGAAATGCTCATCGCCGCACCAACCACCCCGAACAGGTCGTTTTTTTCCAATGCGTTATCATGCGGCTCATGATGATCGCGGTGCCACGCCCAGCCCCAGCCATGCATGATATATTTGTGGCTCGCCCACGCGACCAACTCCATGGCGAGGATGGTGGTGAGGACGATGGCGATAGTGGCAATTGGCGACATGTGAGCGCCTATAACGGCTCAATCGCCCTTCGGGAAGAAATAGGCGGCAATTTCCTCGCCAATCCGCGCGGGGCGGAGCGTTTGGGCGTCGATGCAGCACCAGCTGGATTTGACCTCGGCCAGCACTTCTTCGCCGCGCTGGATGATCGTCGCGTAAAAGGCACGCGCGCCATGGACGCTTTCCAGCACCACCTTGGCCACGACATCATCGTCGAGGAAGGCGGGCTTGCGGTAGGTGATCTCATGCTTCAGCGCCACCCATGCGCGCTGCGCCACCGCGTCGGGCGGGGCGAGATTGCGCCAATGTTCGAGCACCGCGTCCTGCACCCAGTTCAGGTACCGGCTGTTGTTCACATGGCCCATGAAATCGATATCGTCCGGCAGGATGCGGATCGGGAAGAGGTGCGCAAGTGTTGACATTGATATTAGCTATAGGACGAAATTATGACTATTTCCAGAACGCCGCCAAAATAAGCTTGCTTGCCAATCCCGCGCTGCTGTGCCTTTAGCTAGGGCCATGACAAAGCCCCGCACACTCTACCAGAAAATCTGGGACGCGCATGTTGTGGAACAGCGCGATGATGGCACCTGCATCCTTTTCATCGACCGCCATCTGGTCCACGAAGTCACTAGCCCGCAGGCGTTTGAGGGGCTGCGCGCGGCAGGGCGCACGGTAAGGCGACCCGACCTGACGCTGGCGGTGCCCGATCACAACCTGCCTACGACCGCGCGGCGCGATGCGAATGGAGCGCGCATCCCCATCGCCGACCAGGAAAGCGCGCAGCAACTGGCGGCGCTGGAGGCCAACGCTCCGGCTTTCGGCATTCGCTATATCGGTGACGCAGACCGTGAGCAGGGGATTGTCCATGTCGTCGGCCCCGAACAGGGCTTTTCGCTCCCCGGCACTACCATCGTCTGCGGCGACAGCCATACCGCGTGCCATGGCGGGCTGGGTGCGCTGGCGTTCGGCATTGGCACCAGCGAGGTGGAGCATGTGCTGGCAACGCAAACGTTGCTGCTTAAGCAATCCAAATCGATGGAGGTTCGCGTCGAGGGCGAAGTCGGCCCCGGCGTGACCGCCAAGGATATAGTGCTGCATATCACGGGCGTATTGGGAGCGGCAGGCGGCACCGGCCATGTCATCGAATATACCGGCAGCGCCATCCGCGCGCTGTCTATCGAGGGTCGCCTGACGGTCAGTAACATGGCCATCGAACACGGCGCGCGCGCTGGCCTGTGCGCGCCTGACGAGAAGACCTTCGCTTATCTCAGGGGTCGGCCAATGGCACCCAAGGGGGCGGATTGGGACGCCGCCGTGGCCTATTGGCGGACGCTGGCCAGCGATCAAGGCGCGGCCTACGACAAGGTCATTGTAATTGACGCCGCCGATATCGCGCCAAGCGTGACATGGGGGACCAGCCCCGAAGATGTGCTGCCGATCACCGGCGTGGTGCCCGATCCGATGAGCTTTGCCGACCCCTCCAAACAGGAAGCCGCACGCAAGAGCCTCGACTATATGGGCCTGATCCCCGGCACGCCGATGCGCGAAGTCGAGGTCCAGAATATCTTCATAGGCAGCTGCACGAACAGTCGCATCGAAGACCTCCGCGCCGCCGCTGCAGTGCTGAAGGGACGGAAGAAAGCCGCAAACATCCGCTGGGGCATCGTTGTTCCAGGCAGCGGCCTTGTGAAGGCACAAGCCGAAGCCGAAGGCCTCGACCGCATCTTCATGGACGCAGGGCTTGAGTGGCGCGAACCCGGCTGCTCCGCCTGCCTCGGCATGAACCCCGACAAGGTGCCAACGGGCGAACGCTGCGCCTCGACATCGAACCGCAATTTTGTGGGGCGGCAAGGGCCGGGAGCGCGGACCCATCTCGTGAGTCCCGCGATGGCGGCGGCTGCGGCTGTGACCGGGCGACTAACCGATGTGCGGGAGTTGAGCGCATGAAACCGATGAAGTCCGTCGAAGGCAAGGCCTATCCCTTTGGCCTGAAAAATATCGATACCGATGTCATCATTCCTGCCGCATGGCTGAAGACGATCAGCCGCACCGGCCTTGGCAAGGGCGCATTTGAGGCCATTCGCAAGGACCCGGATAATTTGTTCGACTCC
>CAZSJE010000259.1:0-2507 GCA_964606835.1 uncultured Sphingorhabdus sp. | reverse complement strand
TGTGGCTTGTCGGTCGCCTGCCTAGACAAGCCGCCGCATGGTTACAAGACCAAGCTAGCCCTGCGGCGGGACTTGTGGTTCGTCGCCAAGGTTCAGGCCGTGCTTCAACAGCATCGGGATGTTGGCCATGGCGAAGATAAAAGTGACAGCGGTTACGCCCCACACCTTCAGCGTCAGCCACAAGTCGAAATCGAGCATAGCACGCATCGCCTCGTTGGCAATCGCCAGCGCGGCAAAGAACAGGCCCCAGCTCAGCGATAGCTTCAGCCAGCCAACCTCGCTCAGACCATCATAGGCTGCCTCCAGCACATATTTGAGCAAGGCCTTGCCGCGCAGCCAGCCGCCGATCAGCAGGGCTGAGAAGAATGCGTAAATGATCGTGGGCTTGATCTGGATAAAGCGCTCGTCATGGAACCAGAGCGTGAGCGCGCCAAAGAACAGCCCCAGCGCTGCGGTCAGCTTGAGCATCGGCGAAATTTTGCCGAGTTTCCACTTGGAGACGATGGCCGCAATTAGGATGGCTACCATGAAGGTTGCGGTGCCGACGATTGCGCCCTGCTTTGGATCGGCGTCAGACGCGCCGAATTTCGAGGCAAGGAAAAACAGCAGCAGTGGCCCGAAATCGAGCGCGAAGCTCAGGCCGCCATGGGGCTTAGTGGCAGGAGCAGACTCGCTCACGCAGCACCTCCTGCAATCGCTTTCGCCAAATCGCGCGCATTGAACGGGCGAAGATCCTCGATCGTCTCGCCGACACCAATGGCGTGGATGGGAAGGGCGAATTGCTTGGCCGCAGCGACAAGGATGCCGCCACGCGCGCTGCCGTCGAGTTTCGTCATCACCAGTCCTGTCACACCCGCCACCTCCTTGAAAATTTCGATTTGACTGAGTGCGTTTTGTCCGGTCGTGGCATCGAGTACGAGCACCACATCATGCGGCGCTGCCGGGTTCAGGCGGCCCAGCACGCGGCGGATCTTGGCGAGCTCGTCCATCAACTCGCTCTTGTTCTGCAGGCGTCCTGCCGTGTCGACGATCAGTACGTCGATCCCCTCGGCTGTTGCCTTTTTGACCGCGTCGAACACGATGCTCGCGGAATCGCCGCCCTGGGGTCCCTTGACCAATTGCACACCCACGCGGTCGGCCCAAACCTGCAACTGCCCGATGGCCGCCGCGCGGAAAGTGTCGCCTGCCGCCAGCAGCACGCCATAATCCTGCTCGATAAACAGGTGCGCGAGCTTGGCGATCGTTGTGGTCTTGCCCGATCCGTTGACGCCGATCACCAATATGACCTGCGGGCGAGGGAAAGCTTCGACCTCGATCATCTTGGCGACGGGTTCCAGCGCTTCGGCAATTTCATCCTCGACAATGCCGCGGATGCCAGCTTCATCGATACCCTTCTCGAAGCGCCCGCTGGCGAGCTTCTCGCGGATTTGCGAAGCCATAGCAGGGCCAAGGTCGGAAACAATCAGCGCTTCCTCGATGTCGTTGAGCGTTTCCGGGTCCAACTTGCCTTTGGTGATCAGGCCCGTCAGATTCTCGGTGAGTTTGGAGGAGGTTTTCTTGAACCCCCCGAACAGCTTGTCGCGCCATCCCGGCTTTTCGCTCATGTGACGATGGTTCCCTGCAATTTTCCGTTTTCACTGCCCGTTATGTAGGCTTTCACAATTAATCCCGGTTCGGCGCGCTCGGACAGCCCGACGATGGCGAAGTCTTCGGCATGGCCAGCTAGGCCGGACTTTTCGATCAAAACCGATTTGATCGATCCGGCTTGTGCTGACAGCCAGCAATCCCGCCGCTGCGCAACCCGCTCGCGCAAAGCCTTGGCTCGTGCCTTGATCGTGGCAGTTGCTACTTGAGGCATCCGCGCAGCGGGCGTGCCTGCCTTGGGCGAATAAGGAAAAATATGGCCATGCACGATGTCGCACTGATCGACGATGTTGAGGCTGTTCGCAAACATCGTTTCGTCCTCGGTCGGGAAGCCCGCGATGATGTCTGCGCCAATGGCGATTTCGGGCCGCGCTGCCTTCATCCGCGCGACCAGTTCGATGGCTTGCTCGCGGCTATGGCGGCGCTTCATGCGTTTCAGGATCAGATTATCGCCCGATTGCAGGCTCAGATGCACATGCGGCATTATGCGTGCCTCTCCGGTGAGCAATTCGAACAGCCGAGCGTCGATCTCGACCCCATCCACCGACGAAAGCCGCAAACGTGGCAGGGCGGGAACATGCTTCAATATGCGCTCGACCAGCAGGCCGAGATCGGGGGCGCCAGGCAGGTCGTGGCCATAGCTTGTGACATCTACCCCGGTCAGCACCACTTCCTGCGCGCCGCCATCGACCAGCTTTTTTACATGCTCGACAACCTGCCCCGCAGGCACTGAACGGCTGTTCCCACGGCCATAGGGGATGATGCAGAAAGTGCAGCGATGGTCGCAGCCGGTCTGCACCTCGACAAAGGCGCGGGTCTTGCCGTCGAACGCAGTCGCCAGATGCGGCGCGGTTTCGCGCACC
>CAZSJE010000258.1:0-2508 GCA_964606835.1 uncultured Sphingorhabdus sp. | reverse complement strand
TCAACACCATTCGCGGCAACCAGAACTGGATGAAAAGCCACGAGATCAAGATGGCCTCGATTGCGTTTGGCGCACAATCAGACGACATCAAGCCGGTGATCCCAGCGGGTTCGTCTGACACCGCAGCGCTGGATGCAGTATTCGAGACGCTGGTCCGCTCGGGCAAGGAAGCGCCGACAGCGAAGCTGATGCTGATCCCTGAGGCGTGGCAATCGAACCAGAGCCTGCCCGCCAACCACCGCGCGATGTATGAATATATGGCGAGCGTAATGGAACCGTGGGACGGCCCCGCAGCGCTGGCGATGACCGATGGCCATTGGGCAGTCGCCGGGGTGGACCGCAACGCGCTGCGTCCCTTACGCTATTGCCGCACCAATGACGGGCTGCTGATCATTGGTTCTGAAACGGGCATGGTCGTCGTGCCGGAAAACACGATCATCGAGAAGGGCCGGCTTGGCCCCGGCCAGATGATCGCAGTCAACCTGGACGAGGGGAAGCTGTACCGCGACGGCGATCTGAAAGACCGGATCGCGGCTGAGCAGGACTATGGCGCATTGGTCGGCGGCTTCCGCTCGATGAGCGACCTGCCCGATAAGGGCGTCGAAACCCTGCCCGCCTTTACCCGTGCGGAGTTGACCCAGCGACAGGTGGCGGCTGGGATGACGCTGGAGGATATGGAAATGATCCTCGCGCCCATGGCCGAGGATGCAAAGGAAGCCGTGGGCAGCATGGGTGATGATACCCCCCTGGCGGTGATTTCCGACAAGCCGCGCCTGATCAGCCAGTTTTTCCGGCAGAATTTCAGTCAGGTCACCAACCCGCCGATCGACAGTCTGCGCGAACGGCATGTAATGAGCCTGAAGACGCGCTTTTCGAACCTGGCCAATATCCTCGACGAAAGCAGCCAGAATAGCGATGTCCTTGTGCTGGAAAGCCCGGTGCTGCTGAAGGCCGAATGGACGCGGTTGAAGGCCGCATTCGGGAAGAATGCCGCGAGCATCGACTGCACTTACTCGGTGACCGAGGGGCAGGAGGGCCTGCGCGCCGCCATCGCGGGCATCCGCGAACAGGCCGAGGCTGCGGTGCGTTCGGGCCAGACCGAACTGTTCCTGACCGACGAAAATATCGGCCCCAACCGTGTTGCCGTCGCGATGATCCTCGCGGCTGCCGCCGTCCACACCCATCTGGTCCGCGAAGGGCTACGCAGTTACGCCTCGGTCAATGTGCGTACAGCGGAATGCCTCGATACGCATTATTTCGCGGTGCTGATCGGCGTCGGCGCGACCACCGTGAACGCCTATCTGGCCGAGGCAGCAATCGAAGACCGCTATGCGCGCGGGTTGCTCGGCGAGCTGTCGCTGGAAACCGCTAAAGCCAATTACCGCAAGGCCATCGACGAGGGCCTCTTAAAGATCATGTCCAAAATGGGGATCGCAGTGATCTCAAGCTATCGCGGCGGCTATAATTTTGAAGCGGTGGGTCTCAGCCGCGCGCTGGTCAACGATTTCTTCCCCGGCATGCCCAACAAGATTTCAGGCGAAGGCTATCATTCGCTGTTCGTCAACGCGCGCGACCGGCATGCGGAGGCGTTCGACAGTGCCGTGACGCGCCTGCCGGTCGGCGGTTTCTACAAGCAGCGCAAGGATGGCGAGGCGCATGCCTATTCGGCGGGGCTGATGCACTTGCTGCAAAGCGCGGTCGGCAACGACAGCTACTCGACCTACCTGCAATTTGCGGCGGGCGTGCGCGAGCTGCCGCCGGTCTATCTGCGCGACCTGATGGAATTCAACTTCCCCAAGGACGGCGTGCCGCTCGACGAGGTCGAAGCAATTACCGAAATCCGCAAACGCTTCGTAACGCCAGGAATGTCGCTGGGCGCGCTGTCGCCGGAGGCGCATGAGACGCTTGCGATCGCCATGAACCGGATCGGTGCCAAGGCGGTTTCAGGCGAAGGCGGCGAGGATAGCAAGCGCTTCACCCCTTACGAAAATGGCGACAATGCCAACAGTGTGATCAAGCAGATCGCGTCAGGGCGCTTTGGGGTAACTGCCGAGTATCTGGGCGCGTGCGAGGAAATCGAGATCAAGGTCGCGCAAGGGGCAAAGCCCGGCGAAGGCGGGCAGCTGCCCGGCTTCAAAGTCACCGAGATGATCGCGCGGTTGCGGCACTCTACACCGGGCGTGATGCTGATCAGCCCTCCCCCGCATCATGACATTTATTCGATCGAGGATCTCGCGCAGCTGATCTACGACCTCAAACAGATCAACCCGCGCGCTCGGGTCTGCGTCAAGCTGGTCAGCGCGGCGGGGATCGGCACGATTGCGGCGGGTGTGGCCAAGGCGCACGCAGACGTCATCCTTGTCTCGGGTAATGTCGGCGGCACCGGCGCATCCCCACAAACCAGCATCAAATATGCAGGCACGCCATGGGAAATGGGCCTCTCCGAAGCCAATCAGGTGCTGACGCTCAATGGCCTGCGCCACCGCGTCAAGCTGCGCACCGACGGGG
>CAZSJE010000257.1:0-2534 GCA_964606835.1 uncultured Sphingorhabdus sp. | reverse complement strand
GCGACGCCCGCGCGGGCAAGACGGCGAAGCCGCTCGCTACGCTGGAGGAGGCGCGCGCCAATGGCTTTGAAATCGACGAGAGCCTGAAGCCAAAGCCGCCCAAACAACCCGGCGTGCACGTCTATGAAGACTGGCCCTTGGAAGACCTGCGCCAGTATATCGACTGGACGCCCTTTTTCCGCGCATGGGAATTGCACGGCGTCTATCCCGGCATTTTGACCGACGAGGTTGTGGGCGAAAGCGCGACGAGCCTGTTTAACGATGCGCAGGCGATGCTCGACAAGATCATCGCCGAGAAGTGGCTGCGCGCAAAGGGCGTGGCCGGGCTTTGGCCGTGCTGGCGGGAGGGCGACGATGTCGTCGTCTATCTGGAAGAGACCGAGGAGCATGTCCGCCTGCCCTTCCTGCGCCAGCAAATCGCCAAGCGCGAGGGCAAGGCCAATATGTGCCTGGCCGATTTCATCTCGCCCGACGGCGACTGGATCGGCGGCTTTGCGGTCACCGCGGGTCATGGCATCGGCACCAAGCTCGCCGAGTTCAAGGCGCATATCGACGACTATAGCGACATCATGCTGAAGGCGCTGGCCGACCGCCTGGCCGAAGCCTTTGCCGAACGCATGCACCTGCACGTCCGCAAGGACCTATGGGGTTACGCCCCCGACGAGCAGCTGACCAACGAAGCGCTGATCAAGGAACAATATCGCGGCATACGTCCTGCTCCAGGTTATCCCGCTTGCCCCGACCATAGCCTGAAGCCGACTTTGTTTGAGTTGCTGGACGCCACGCATAAAACCGGCATTACGCTCACCGAAAGCTTCGCCATGCTGCCGACAGCGGCGGTCAGCGGCTTCTATTTCGGCCACCCGCAAGCCGAATATTTTGGCGTGGCGCGGATCGGGGAGGATCAGGTGGCGGATTACGCCGCGCGGCGCGGGCTCGAGCTGGACAAGGCGCGGCAGTATTTAAGGCCGAATTTGAATGAGTGAAGGCGAGGCCTGTGGCCTTGCTGATACGCTGTTCTGTGAACAAGTCCGCTGACTCTAACTCAAGCTATCTGGATTTGCGGCAGAGTTCGAGCGATTGTATCGATTGAGGTCAGCCTGACCTACGACCAAACCTGCAAGCGCAACAGATGCGATATAAAACAATATGAATACTACAAAGTCAAAATAAAACTGCCAATATGCCCAGGCCGATAGAAGAGCAACTACCATAAATATGAAAAAGATTGATGATAGTGCATAGCTCTTTATCATCGTAGGCCTGAACACTCCGTGGCGTATCCAGAGTATAATTTTGCAGGCAGCCACAATAATTACTCCAGCCACAAAAAGCGGACCAAAATAATTCCATATGCCTTCCGTACGGGTTGGCCAAACCCATCCACATGCCATTAAGATGAGCGCGTACCCCAAATTGGAGAGAGCGCCCAGACGGTATGATTGTTTGGCATGCCACTCCCCCAGCGCGCCCTCGTCGGGGTAAACTTTCGCAACAAGCTGGATCGTTTCGGCATGAAAGCTAGCTTGGATGAAAAGAAATGAAAATATGATAGCAAAGAACGAAAAATATAGCGAGACAATCGAAAATATTGAGCTGAAGCAGCTTGATGATTGATTAAAAATGTAGCGATAGAGGTTGTACAGAATGGCTATAGCCAGAATTGTGAAAATCAGATTCTTCCAACGCAATGAGGGTGGCTTTCTATCAATCTTCTCCGACTCGCTCATTCGGCGACAATTATAAGCGGATCATTAATATATGGTGACATATTGCATCAATTGTTTTTTCGCTGCCTATCAGTTTTGCACCGTCATTTTGGATTTCATGGTCGCGGAGTATCGCACTCGGAAGGTTTCCGTGCTGACTCAACGCATGAACCAAATTTCGGCAAGATCCCGTTAGGGCGGATCGCCTCAGGCTACGGTTCGACTACGGTGACAGTCTACCGACTTCTCCTGACCACTCCCCCCCCCCCGCCCGGGCCTAAGCAACAAGGGAAAAGGCACGTAAATTGGCGACTGCCGTAAAAAGCTGTGCCCTATCCTCCTGCCACATTTACATCTTGCTCCGCCTACCCCCCACACCCCACCGTCGAACAACATCCCCTGCACCTTCCGCATCATCATATCCGCAGACGGCGGATCGCGGTTGGACATCACAAGGGCCGTCACCTGATCCTTGGGAAACAACGATGTCGCTACATTGCCCCCCGGCAGGCCGCCATTATGGCCGAACCAGCCATTGACAAATGGCAATTTGTTCGATATATGTTCCACATGATTCTCTTCGCTTCCCTTGTTTTCGCAATCGTTGCCGGGGCAGCAAATCCATTGCGGTTCGCATGGCGCGCTTTGGTAGATTTATGCCCGCGCAAACATCGTTCAGGTGAAACTTTAGTGAAACCTTTGACGCAATTCCGCCGGTTTTTACCGCCCGGCGGCAACGCGCCTGCGGCGCCTAAGACTTTCTCCCGCGTCTGTCCCACCGCTGAACATTCGCGGCAAGCCGTGGTTAATCGGCTGGCGCCTATG
>CAZSJE010000256.1:0-2553 GCA_964606835.1 uncultured Sphingorhabdus sp. | reverse complement strand
GGAAACGCGCAAGAAGCGGCTGGAAAAAATGTTCGAAATGGGTGCCTATTTCCAGAGGTTGTGGGAAGAGCGTGCGAACAAAGGCGAGGCCCCGGACCTGATCAGCCGTATGATCCACAGTCCAATGAAAAACATGACCAGCTGGGAATATATGGGTAATTTGATCCTGCTGATCGTTGGCGGCAATGATACCACCCGCAACTCGATGTCGGGCTATGCCTACGGCCTGCACAGCTTCCAGGATGAGCGTGAGAAGCTGGAGAAGAACCCGGCGATGATCCCCAATGCGGTTTCAGAAATCATCCGCTGGCAGACCCCGCTCGCCCATATGCGCCGCACCGCGTTGCAGGATCATGACCTGTTCGGAGCGCCGATCAAGGCAGGCGACAAGGTGATCATGTGGTATCTCTCCGCCAACCGCGACGAAAGCGTGTTCGACAATCCCGACAAGCTGATCGTCGACCGCGAAAATGCGCGGCGGCATCTGTCCTTTGGCTATGGCATTCACCGTTGCGTTGGCGCGCGGCTGGCCGAATTGCAGATCCGCATATTGCTCGAGGAAATGGCTGCACGCCGCCTGCGCCCCAATGTGGTGGCAGAGCCGGAGCGCGTTTCTGGCTGCTTCGTACACGGCTATCGCAAGATGGACGTCGAGCTCTCGAAATATTGAGCCGATGAAACCTTTCCTCGCCTCCGACCGTATCTTTTCGCAAGACAGCGAAGAAAGGATGACGATCATGGACTATAGCAAAAGGGAAATGCTGCGCTTTGCCGGGATTGCGGGGATCGCGCTGACCTTTGGCTGCGGCGGCTCGGCCGATGCCAAGGGCAAATTCCCGGTGACCAAGACCGACGCCGAATGGAAGAAGCAACTGTCGCCCGCTGCCTATCGCGTGTTGCGCCAGGCCGACACCGAAACGCCTTTTACCAGTCCGCTGAACAAGGAAAAACGCAAAGGCACCTTTGTCTGTGCCGGTTGCGACCAGCGGCTATTCTCCTCCGCCACCAAATATGACAGCGGCACGGGCTGGCCCAGTTTCTGGCAACCGATCGGCAGCGGTGCGGTGGGCACCAAGACCGACTGGAAAATCGGCTCGCCGCGTACCGAAGTGCACTGCGCGCGCTGCGGCGGGCATCTGGGCCATGTCTTTGACGACGGCCCGAAACCAACGGGCAAGCGCTATTGCATGAACGGGGTGGCGATGAAGTTTATCGCGGCTTGAGGATTATTTCTTGTCCTCAATCCCGGTAAAATCAAGGTCACCCGATTTCTTCTCACCGTCCTTCGTCGGCGCTTCATCCTTGCCGCCTTTTTCGATAATCGCCAGAATTGCGCTGTTGCGGCCGTCCTGCGCGGCATAGTCACGCGCCGAATAGCCGGCGACGGTATCCTGCTTGTCGGGGTTGGCGCCTGCCTTTAGCAGCAGTTTCACCATTTCGGCGTTGCGCAACTGCACCGCGCGGATCAGCGCGGTTTCGCCGCTGCGGTTGGTTGCATCGACCTGCGCCTTCAGCTTGATCAGCAGGTCGGCACCATCCATCCAGCCAAGCTGCGTCGCCAGCATCAGCGGAGTCACGCCCTTTTTGTCCGCCAAGTTGGGATTGGCCCCTTTGCCGAGCAGATAGCCCAGCCAGGTTGAATCGCGCCGTTCGGTTACGATGTGCAGCGCGGTTTCGCCGGTGCTGTTATCCTTGGTGTTGATAATCACCGATCCCGAGCCGGGTTCGTTGATGAACTTTTCAACCTCTTCGCCTTTTCGGTCCTTCACCGCTTTCAGGAAATTATAGCTGTCCGAGAATTGCGCAGCGGCCGGCACGGCAAGCGCAAAGGCGGCCAGCGCGAGCGCGGCGGTGGCGGATTGGGTGAAACGCATGGCTGATCCCTGATTCGATTAAGCTTTGCTTGATCTCATGGCCTTACCAGACCATTGCTGGCCACGTCATGAACAAATTTGTCACAAGCTGTCTCCTGGTGCTAAGCCTTTCTGCCTGCCAGCAGGCCCCGACCCAACCCGCGCTGAAGGACGCGCCGCTGGCCGGTGCGTCAATCGGCGGCCCCTTCACTCTGACCGACCAGGACGGCAAGAAACGCAGCGATAACGAGTTCAAGGGCAAATTCCGCATCGTCTATTTCGGTTACACCATGTGCCCAGACATCTGCACGCCGGACATGCAGCAATTGATGGCGGGCTTGACCCAGTTCGAAAAGGCGCACCCCCACCTTGCCGACAAGGTGCAGCCGATTTTCATTACCGTCGATCCGGTGCGCGACACCCCGGCAGTGCTCAAGCAGTTTGTGTCCGCTTTCCACCCTCGCCTGATCGGCCTGACCGGCAGCGAGGCGGAGATTGCCGCAGCGGCAAAGGCCTTTGCGGTTTACTACCAGAAGACTGAGGGCAGCGCCCCCGACCTATATCTGATGAGCCACAGCCAGACGCCTTACCTGATGGACCCCGATGGAAAACCGCTCGCCATCCTGCCCGCCGACACGCCCAATACCGAGCCCAATGAGGGCAAGCCCGAACTGGTCGCGGCAGAGCTGGCGAAATGGGT
>CAZSJE010000255.1:0-2556 GCA_964606835.1 uncultured Sphingorhabdus sp. | reverse complement strand
CAAAGCGGGAGTGTTGCAGCGGCTCTCAACTCAACCGACACAGGGATGCATCAAAGAAAACGGTGATCCACAACTGGGGGCAGTATCCGGGGCACCTAATTGCCGAACTTGAATAGCTAGTCATATATTTCAATGACATAAAAGTTCCATTCGAATCCCTCCGTCTCCGCCAAAGAAAAAGGTCCCACTTTCGGGGCCATTTTCTTTGGCAGCGATTCAAGGGGGTTCGAACCCTCCGGTTCGGAGTCGAAGCAAAGCGCAGACCTTGGCGAAGCCAACAATCCCTTCGTCATCCCAAATCTTCAACCCGGTCGATGTCTGCCAATTCAGTTGAAGGCGGCGCAATCGCAACCGCCTCCCGCGCCAACGCAGCCTTCAAATCACCCCGATGCTGTCGCACCCAATTAACCGAAGCCAGCCATGGTGGCCCGACCCACCCCTCCCCGTGCGATGCGGCAGGCACCTCGTCCGAGGCCGCCTCAGCAAGCCCCAGAAAATGACCGCTGGTCACAAAGGGCATGTCCCCCAGCGCCAGCAAAATCGCATTGGGTTCAATCGCGAACGCTGCTGCCAGGCCATGCTCCAGCGACTGTCGCTGGTCGTCATCTTCGCCGATCCCGACTGTCGCAAACCCATGTTCAGCTAGCAGAACCTCCAAATCAGGGGCACCAGCCCGCACCGTGGCGATGCGGCCGAAGAAAGGCAGCGCCGCCAGCATTTCTGCAGCATGCGCGACCAGCGGCCTGCCCTTGACCGCATAGAGCAGTTTATCCTCAACCCCGAACCGTCGCGATTGCCCGCCGCAGAGCAGGACCGCAACGGTGCGCTCCAGCGCAATCATGGCCGCTGCGCGACAATCTGCGCCAGCGCCGAGATGGCGAGCGCCTGCGGGTTGCGGGTGGGACCGAACAGGCCTAGCGGGCTGGCGATCTTGGCGATGGCCGCCTCGTCCACTCCGCGTGCCAACAGTGCCGCGCGTCGCGCCTCGTGCGTTGCGATACTGCCCATCGCACCAACAAAATACGCATCGGATGCAAGCGCGCGGGCAAGCAAGGGCGGTTCCCAATCATGGTCGTGGAAGCATAGCGCGACGGCAGTCCAGCTGTCGAAGCATAGATCGTCCAACGCCTCTGCCGTTTTCAGGTGCAGGCAACGCACATCGCTCCCCAGCGACGCGAGCAGCATGGCATCGGACGACAGCGCATGCACTTCAGCATCTATGGCCAAGGCCAATTGGACCAGAGCAGCCAGCTCTCCGCCATTTCCCGCTGCCACCAATCGCAGTTGCGGTTGGACCGTCAGGTCGAAATCTGCGCCGTCGGGCCGTGCGAAATTCAGACCGGCTGGCATTCTTGCCGCAAGCCTCGCCAATGCCTGGGCAATCCGGTCGGGGTCTGGATCAGGCACAATCAGCAGTTCAATCGCACCGCCGCAGGGCAGCTTGATGTCGATCCAGGGCGAGCCGGCACCCAGTTGCAGCACTTGCGCCTGACCGCTGGCCATTGCCTTTTTCGCCTCGGCCACAACTGCCGCATCGAAACATCCGCCGGAAATCGAGCCGACCACTTCTCCCGATGCGTTGACAGTCATAAGACCGCCGACGGCCCTTGGCGTGCGGCCTTCAATAGCGGTGATGATGGTCAGCGCGGCCCGATCCCCCCGCGCCTGCCAATCGCCCAGCATGTGCAGGACGCGATATTGGCTGGCATCGAGTCGAAGCGCGGTCACGAGGTGGTCATAACAGAAAGCACTGCCCGCAAAAGCCTCTCGAGTGAAAGCCGACAGCAAGAGCTCCTCTTTCCAATCACTGCCAAATTCGGCAGGAGGGTTAGAGCAGGAAAGCGAAGGAGCCAATGCCATGTGCGATAAAGACACCGAAGCCGATCTGACCGCACTATCACGGCGGCAATTGGGAGTGATGGCAGGCAGTCTGGGCCTTGCCGCCGCCTTCCCCGCCAGCGCCGCCGATGCGCTGCCGGTGACGGAAAAGCAGGTTGAGGTTAAGACCCTCGACGGCATTGCCGACTGCCTGCTGACCGCGCCGACCAAGGGCAAGCATCCGGGCGTCATCGTCTGGCCCGATATCTGGGGCGTGCGTCCGGCTTTTGCGCAAATGGGCAAGCGGCTGGCCGAATCGGGCTATGCGGTGCTAACGGTCAACCCATTCTATCGCAGCGCCAAGGCGCCGACTTCGCCAATAGGTGTTCGCGACGAAGCGACGCGCGCGAAGATCGGGGAAATGCGCAAGCTGCTGACCCCCGAAGCGATTGAGCGTGACGCCAAGGCATTTGTGGCCTTTCTCGACAAGAAAAAGGGCGTCGACAAGAAACGGAAGATCGGCACGACCGGCTATTGCATGGGCGGCAATTTGATCATGCGAACCGCGGCGGCAGTTCCAGCACGGATTGGTGCAGCGGCCTCATTCCACGGCAGCGCGCTTGCGACCGATGCGCCTGACAGCCCGCATCTGTTGATCCCCAAGATGAAGGCCAGCTTCCTGTTCGCCGTTGCCGCGAAGGATGATGAGCGCAACCCGACCGAAAAGGAACGGCTGCG
>CAZSJE010000254.1:0-2566 GCA_964606835.1 uncultured Sphingorhabdus sp. | reverse complement strand
CCGGGTGTTTCAGCAGCGGTGACCGTTGCGATTGTCTGGTTCTTCACGCTGATCAACATCTTGGGCACGCGGCTGGCGGGGCAGGTGCAGCTGGTCTGGACGATCATCAAGGTGCTGCCATTGATCGCGGTGATCGGCCTGGCCGCATGGGTACTGGCGAGCAGCGGCGCGGTCACCGTCCGGCCCTTTGTCGCCAGCGAGATCAGCCTGTCGGCGATATCGACCGCGACCATCCTGACGCTGTGGGCGATGCTGGGACTGGAGACGGCAACCGTCCCTGCCGACAAGGTCGCCGACCCCGAACGCACTATCGCGCGCGCGACGTTGCTGGGGACTGGTGGCGCGGGGTTGGTCTATATCCTGGTCTGCTCGGCAGTAGTGCTGATGCTGCCTGCCGCGCTGGTCGCTGCATCGCCTGCGCCCTTTGCCGATTTCGTCGAGACCTATGGTGGCAACAGCAACGCGGGGCTGGCCATCGCCGCTCTTGCCGCAATCAGCGCATTAGGCGCGCTCAATGGCTGGATATTGTGCCAAGCCGAACTGCCCGCCGCGATGGCGCGAGACGGGCTTTTCCCTGCCTTTATGGCCAAGGCCGCGCCCAACGGCACGCCGCGCAACGCACATCTGTTTACGACCAGCCTGCTGACCATAGTCATATTGATGAATGCGAGCAGGACGATGCAGGCGATGTTCGAATTTCTGATCGTCCTGACCACCTCGATCGTGCTGTTCATGTATCTGGGCAGCGTGGCGGCGGCGTTCCAGCTAAGGAGCAAGGGCCTGCTTACCAGTGGCAGCGGTCTGACAGCAATCATGGCGCTGGCCGCATCCTATTCGCTGTGGGCAATCTACGGCGCGGGGTGGGAGGCACTTGGCTGGGGGCTGGCGCTGTTGCTTGCAGGCATTCCGGTTTTTTGGGCGATGCGCCTTTCAAAGCGGCGCGGCGCGGCCTAGATAAGGCGGCAAGCAACCACAAACGGATCCTCCCATGACGCAGAACTATAACGCGGACCTCGCGTTCCTTATCAATGGCCAGTGGCGCAAAGGCGAAGGCCGCGACACGGTGCCGGTACTGAACCCGGCAACTGGAGAGGCCATCGCGCAACTGCCGGTTGCGACCGAAGCCGATCTCGAAGAAGCACTCGCAGCCGCGCAAAAAGGTTTCGAGCAATGGCGCGCAACCGACGTCAACGCCCGCGCTGCGATCCTGCACAAGGCCGCAGCTTTGATCCGCGAGCGGGCGGAGGCACTGTCGGTGCTGCTGACGATGGAGCAGGGCAAGCCTCTCGCCGAATCGCACACCGAAATCCTGTCCTGCGCAACCGTGTTCGAATATTGCGCCGAAGAGGCAAAGCGCAGCTATGGCCGCGTCGCCATCCGCCCTGCAGGACAAAGGGCGCTGGTATTGAAACAGCCGGTCGGCCCCGTCGCCTCACTAACCCCGTGGAACTTCCCCGCCTCACTGATGTCGAAAAAGGTCGCGGCTGCGCTCGCCACCGGCTGCTCAGTGATTGCCAAGCCTGCGGAAGAAACCCCCGGATCGACCAGTGGCATCATCCGTTGCCTGGCCGACGCGGGTATTCCGGCAGGCGTGGTGCAGCTGGTCTTCGGCGTGCCCGATATGGTCAGCCGCCAGCTGCTGGCCTCCCCCGTCATCCGCAAGCTGAGCTTCACCGGGTCAATCCCGGTAGGCAAGCATTTGATGAAGCTTGCTGCCGATGGTCTGAAGCGGGTGACGATGGAATTGGGCGGCCACGCCCCGGTGCTTGTCTTCGACGACTGCAATCTGGAAAAGACGCTCGATATCGTCGTCACGCAAAAATTCCGCAATGCAGGCCAGGTGTGCATCTCCCCCACCCGCTTCTATGTGCAGCAGGGGATTTACGACCGCTTCGTCGCCGGGTTCAATGAGCGCACCGGCAAGGTAAAGGTCGGCAATGGCCTGGATGCCAGTACAATCATGGGACCGCTTGCCAACCCGCGCCGTCCGGTAGCGGTCGGTGCATTGATCGACGATGCCGTTGCCAAAGGCGCTCGGCTTGGCACGGGCGGCAGTGCAGGCGATGACAAAGGCTTTTTCTATCGCCCTACCGTGCTCTCAGACGTTCCGCTGGACGCGGACATCATGTCGAACGAACCCTTTGGTCCCGTAGCGCTGATCCGACCCTTCGGCACATTCGAGGAAGCCATCGAACAGGCCAACCGCCTGCCCTTTGGCCTCTCCGCCTTTGTCCACACCGAAAACGGCCGCACCGCCAACATGGCAGGCGACCTGATCGAATCGGGGATGGTCGGGATCAATACTGCCGCCATCAGCATGGCGGACATGCCCTTTGGCGGGGTAAAGGATTCGGGATTTGGGAGCGAAGGCGGACCGGAGGGGCTGGAAAGCTATTATGTGACCAAGGCGATCCACCAGGCATGAGGCGGCGGGCGTGAAACGCCAGCTCTATCTTGCCGCTGGCTGGGCCTCGGTCGGCGCAGGAACCATCGGCATTTTCCTGCCGATCCTGCCGACCGTACCCTTCATGATCCTCGCCGCATTCTGCTTTGCGCGCAGCAGCCC
>CAZSJE010000253.1:0-2570 GCA_964606835.1 uncultured Sphingorhabdus sp. | reverse complement strand
CCGCCTTCGCGCGCGATGGCGGCGAACGACGAGGCGAGTTCGATCAGCGGGCCGGCGAGGATGTTGGCGATGACCAGATCATATGGTGCGCGACGCTGGATCAACTGATGGTCGGTGCCCGACGCGGCGCACAGTGCGAGCTGGCCCATGTCGTGGCCAAGCGGCACTGCGTTGATATCTGCGTTGCCCGCAGTCACGTCTATGCTAACCGGATCGATGTCCGAAGCGGTTAGATAGGCGCGGGGCCAAAAATGCCGCGCGGCAAAGGCGAGCAGGCCGGTGCCGGTGCCGATGTCAGCGATATGGTGAAAGCGCATGCCGCTGCGTTTCATCGCATCGAGCATGGCGAGGCAGCCGCTAGTTGTCTCATGCCCGCCGGTGCCGAAGGCCTGGCTGGCGGGGATATGGAATTCGACTGCCCCCGGCGGCGGCATCCCCCTATTGTCGCCTGCATGGACATAGAAGCGGCCAGCCTGCACTGGCGCCAGGCTTTGCTGGCTCATCACCAGCCAGTCTTCATCGGGCAGCTTTTCGATCTGCGGCTTGGCCTTGGCGGCGCTTGGCAGGCGCGCTTGCACCGCCGCAATTACGGATTTGCCAGGCTCTTCGGGAAAATAGGCCTTCACGCGCCATTTGGCGTCGTTGAAGGCTTCAACTTCCTCGGCAACAATGCTCGGCATGGGGTCGAGCAGCGAAAGCCACTCGCCATCCTCATGCAGCTTTTCTGCCTCGACGCGGGTGCAGGGCAGGGTGACAAGCCAGTTCAATTGGCAGCCTCTTTGGCGAGACGGTCGTCCAAACGCTTGCGTGCCGCAGCTACATAGCGTTTGCAGCCCTCCGGATCGACCAACGGCTTTTCGCCTGCAAGCCGGTCGAAAAAATCGCTTTGGAACGGGTGCGGGCTGATCATGATGTCGCAATCGGTGATTGCTTCGATGCGCGCCATCGAGGCGCGTAGCGTCGCGACATAGGCAGGGTGGTCGGAAAAGCGGTAGTCGTCGCCTGACACCGCGTTCAGGCTGTCGGCATAGACAAAGCGGCGACAAACGCCGCCATCACCGCACGATTTCCAAGTGTAACTGGTTCCACCAGGCGAATGGCCGGGGGTAGCGATGACGGTCAATCTTTGGGCTCCGACTTGAAGAATATAGTTGTCTTCAATGGTCGCGTCTGCCTCTATTCCGGGAAAGGCAGGGTGGATGCCATGTTGCGGATCGTCGATCCCCGGTAGTCCTGTCGCCATTGCTTCTTTAGCTGCCTCGCGGATCACGAATTTTGCGCCTGTGATCTGCTTCAGTTTTGCGATGCCCCCGGCATGGTCGAGATGTTCGTGCGTGATGAGCAGCGAGCGGACATCCTTGGGGTCAAAACCCAGTTTGCGGATATTGTCGGCAATTCCCTGCGCGGCTTCATCGGTTGCGCCATCTATCAGGAAATGGCCGTTTGGTGTGGCGATCAGCAGCGAGACGATGCCACACGTGCCGACCATATAGACATTGGCAAAAACGAGCGCTGGCGGGGCAGGGTCGCTCCAGCCGTCGCGGCCTGCACAACTTTTTGCCACCGCTGCGCCTGGCGCGAAACTGCCGACAGTCGGGTATGGCTCGATAGCAATTGGCAGAGGAGCGGTCGCACAACCCGCAAGCAGGATTGCGAGCAGGACAGTCGATCTAGCGAACATAACTTGCTCCATTCACGTCGAGGGTCGCGCCGGTCATCGAAGGCGGGGCATCGAAAACACAGAATGCCGCCATCGCCGCGACCTCCTCTGGCATGGCCACACGCCCGAGCGGGATATCCGCCAGCAATTTGTCGCCGCCGCGGCTTTCCAGATAATCTTCTGCCATGCCGGTCATGGTGAAGCCGGGGCAGATGGCGAAGGCGTAAATATTCTGCGCCGCATAGGCTCGGGCGATGGTCTTAGTCATGGCGAGCATCCCGCCCTTTGACGCGGCGTAATGCCAATGCGCCGGGCTGTCGCCGCGATGGCCTGCACGGCTGGCAATGTTCAGGATACGGCCTCCGCCCTTTTCCTGCATGTGCAGCACGGCGTGTCGGCAGAATTGCGCGCTTGCGGTCAGGTTGATCGCCATCGTCCGTTCCCAATGGTCGAGCCATTCGACTTCACCTGTATCAAGCGGGTTGGCCTCGAACACACCGGCATTGTTGACCAGCGCGTCGATGCGGCCATCGAGCTTGTCGAGCGCATAGCGCCACAGTTCTGAGGGGATCACGGGATCGCTCAGGTCGCCATCGGCGCTGCTCAGTCCAACGACCTTCGCGCCGCGAGCTTTAAGCGCATCATGGATAGCTTTGCCGATTCCCCGGCTGGCACCGGTCAGCAGGATATGGAGGTGTCTTTCGCTCACCCGTCCGGCTTAGCCGCGCGGGTGGGCAAACAGCAAGCGTGTCAGCGCATCAAATTACTCACAAAACGCCCCGCATTGGCCTGAAGCGCCGAAATCTTCGTTTCTACATCGCCAAAGCCGTGTTCCAGCAGGCTGATTTCCGAAACGACATTTTCGGTATCGGCGCGGATCGCGGAGATGGTGTTGGACATAAGGTCGGCG
>CAZSJE010000252.1:0-2573 GCA_964606835.1 uncultured Sphingorhabdus sp. | reverse complement strand
GGCAAGAAGGACAAGGCGGCTGGTCTGCTTGTGCTCGAAGGCCACATCCGCAAGGGCTATCATACTCGCCTTACACGCGAAGATGTTATCGTCTCCAAAACCGTCATTGCGTCGCTGCGTCGTTTCAAGGACGATGTCGACGAAGTGCGTGCGGGTCTGGAGTGCGGCGTGGTGTTGCAGGATACCAACGACATCAAGCCCGACGATATGCTGGAAATCTTTGAAGTCGAGGAGCGCGCGCGGACGTTGTGATGACGCCGCCCTCGCTTGAGGGAGCGAGCCTATGGCACGCCATAACGAAACCCCAGAAGGCCGCTCGGTCCGCTTGCTGCGCGTCGGCGAGCAGGTTCGGCACATACTGTCCGAGCTGCTCGCGCGTGGGGAGGTGCATGACGATGTGCTGACCAGCCATAGCGTCAGCATTACTGAAGTCCGCATGTCCCCCGATTTGCGTCATGCTACGGTGTTCATTAAATCGCTGCTCGGCGCGGATGAGGCTGACGTCCTGAAAGCGTTGCGCACCAATACGGCTTTCCTGCAAAAGGAAGTCGCGTCGCGGGTGCGCCTAAAATATGCGGCCAAGCTCAAATTCTTGGCGGACGAAAGCTTTGACGAGGCAAGCCATATCGAACGCTTGCTTTCCGACCCCAAGGTGGCGCAAGACCTCAACAACGAGGGGTGAATGGCCAAGCTCTATTTCTACTACGCCTCAATGAACGCCGGCAAATCCTCCACGCTGCTACAGGCGGCGTTCAACTATGGCGAGCGGGGGATGAAGGTGATGCTGTGGACCGCGGCACTCGACGACCGTCCGGGTTTCGGGGCGATCAGTTCGCGGATCGGTCTTGCAGGCGATGCCAGCCGTTTTGAAGGCTCTACCGATATTGAGGCCGCTGTGCTTCGGCAGCACCGCGAAACGCCGCTGGCCTGCGTGTTGATTGATGAAGCACAGTTTCTGTCCAAAGAACAGGTCTGGCAATGTGCGCGGCTGGCGGACAAGGCTGGCATTCCGGTGGTATGCTATGGCCTGCGCACCGATTTTCAGGGTGAGCTCTTTCCAGGATCGGCGGCTTTGCTGGGCATTGCCGATAGCCTGGTCGAACTGAAAGGCGTTTGTGATTGCGGACGCAAAGCGACGATGAACCTGCGGGTGGACGAGCTTGGCAGGGCAGTGATCGACGGTGCGCAAACCGAAATTGGCGGCAATGACCGCTACGTCGCGATGTGCCGCAAACATTTCATAGAGGCCCGCAACGCATCTGCGGCAGGTCAGCAAGCGTTCATCGCGGCGGAGGCATAGAGGCATTCGAAAAGGAGCTTGTCATGAAGCCGCTAACAGTCTCGCTTGCCTTGTTCGCATTTGCCGCCGCCGTTCCTGCCATGGCCGATAAGCCGGACCCGCATAAATGGCCAGAATTGGGCGTGGAGGCCTCGATTGTCTTCCCGAACTATGGCGCCATCCGCAATTTCGAGGCTGACGGTGAAGAAGGCATCTGGATCGAAGACCAGAGCCGTCGCTGGTATTATGGCAGCTTCATTGGCGGCTGCCAGGGGCTGAATTTTTCGCAAACCGTCGGCTTTGATACCGGCGGCTTGTCGCGGTTCGACAAGTTCAGCAAAATTATCGCGCGCGACGATGTTTGCCAGCTAAACAGCCTTGTGACTTCCGAAAAGCCGCTGTCGCGCAAGGAGCGCAAGCGGTTGGCCAAGGAAGCGGCTGCAAAGGCAAAGGCTGAAGCCGCCGCAAATTGACTTGGGCGCTCCGCGCCGCCAAGGCGCTGGCGTGCATGGCTGGATCATCCTCGACAAACCGGTAGGGCTAGGTTCGACGCAGGCGGTTGCGGCGGTGAAGCGCAATTTGCGCGAGGCGGGCTATGGCAAGGTGAAGGTCGGGCATGGCGGGACGCTAGACCCGCTGGCCTCCGGGGTGCTGCCAATTGCACTGGGCGAGGCGACCAAGCTGTGCGGGCGGATGCTGGATGCTTCCAAGGAGTATGATTTCACCATCTCTTTCGGCACAGAAACCGATGGGCTGGATACGGAAGGGGAGGTTGTTGCGACTTCCGATCATCTGCCGACCACCAATGAAATCGAAGCCATCTTTACCCAGTTCGCTGGGGAAATCGAGCAAATCCCTCCCGCGCATTCGGCGATCAAGATTAATGGAAAGCGCGCCTATCAGCTCGTCCGATCTGGAGAAACAGTTGAAATGACAGCGCGTCGGGCGACTATTCACTCCCTCCACGTCGCCGTGTCTCTGCGTGAACTAAAAATGCCCATGCGGAGGCGCGGAGGCGCGGAGGAGTTGGAAGCGATTACCTTGTCAGCCAACGTGTCCAAAGGGACCTATATACGCTCGCTGGCGCGAGATATGTCATACGCCCTTGGTACTGTCGGTCACGTCTCGATGCTTCGCCGCACACGAGCCGGGCCGTTCAGGCTCGAACAGGCGATTTCGCTGGACAAACTCAACGAAATCGGCAAAGGGGCCGCCTCAATAGACATTATCTTGCCGCTTGAGGCAGGGCTGGTCGACATCCCGGCTCTCAACCTCTCCCCGGAACAGGCAAGGG
>CAZSJE010000251.1:0-2579 GCA_964606835.1 uncultured Sphingorhabdus sp. | reverse complement strand
GGGTTTGACGTGTCGAAGAATTTGCCCGATGTGCTGAAAGCAGCCCACGCGCACAAGGGCGCGGCCTTTATCGAGATTTTCCAGAACTGTATCGTCTATAACAAAGACGTGTTCGAGGATTTCGCGGTGCCCAAGGGTGCCGAAGACCGCCAGCTGTGGCTGGAGGATGGCAAGCCGATGCTGTTTTCCGGCGGGGCGAAGGGAATCGCGCTCGACGTCGACGCGTTGAACCTGAAGGTTGTGGCCGTCGCCGATGGCGACTGGGAGGCGGCGGGCGTAATCGTCCACAATGTCACCAACCGCTCGATCGCGCACATGCTCGTGGAAATGCCCTTCGGCGAATTCCCGATGGCGCTTGGGGTGCTTTATGACGATCCAAGACCGACCTTTGACTCGGCCGTCGTAGAGCAGAATGCGAAGCTGTCCGAGGGCAAAAAAGCCGATTTGCAGGCGCTGATTTCCAAGGGTCAAACCTGGACCGTCGAATAGCCCGATAGGACAGAAAAATTTTCGCGCAGAGACGCAGAGGCGCAGAGCGGGATTCTCTGCGCCTCTGCGTCTCTGCGCGAAACAAATTCTCCCACAGTTTTAAGTCTGTATTGCTTCCTTCGCTTCGCATCGTCAGCAGGTGGATATGGATAACCTGACCCATAGTCTTGCAGGCGCAATTCTCGGCCAGATGGGGCTTAAGCGTAAGACCGGGCTGGCCATGCCCACGCTGATCATCGCGGCGAATATCCCGGATATCGATGCTTTTGCCACGCTGCTCGGTGGGCATCAGCATCTCGCCATTCGCCGTGGGATTACGCATGGGCCCATTGCCTTGGCGCTACTTCCAATAATGCTCTGGGCCATCATGCTGGCATGGGACAAATGGCGGCCCAGCGAGAAAAGGCTGCCGGTGCACAAGGGCTGGCTGCTTGCGCTCGCCTATATCGGCACGATCAGCCATCCGGCGCTCGACTGGCTGAACAATTACGGCATCCGGTTGCTGGAGCCATTTTCGAGCCAATGGTTCTATGGCGACACCATTTTCATCATCGATATCTGGATCTGGATCACCCTGGTGGCGACTGTCTGGCTTTCGCTGCGGCGGGAGAAGCGAGGGGCGAGCAACTGGCAGCGTCCGGCGTGGATCGGGTTTACCGCCATATGCGCCTATATCTTCGCCAACGGCCTGATCACCCAGCGGGCGGAAAGCATGCTGTTCCAGAAAATCGTCGAGCGGCGCGATCCGACCGCTTCCTATCCCGACCCGCTGGTGGTCGCCAATGCGGTGCCGGTCCAGTTCTGGAAGCGCGACATGCAATGGCGCGACGGCGACCTCTATGGCTATGGCTGGTTTACCTGGCCGAATGACCTGTCCGTCAGTGGCAAGGTGCGTCCCCATGGCATGGACGAACCGGGCGTCCGGGAAAATGTCGGCGCAACCGCGGATGGCAACGCCTATCTCTTCTGGTCGCGCATGCCGGTAGCCACGGTCGAGGGGCAGGGCGATGAACGCAGGTTGGTCATTTCCGACCAGCGTTTCGGCGATCCGCGCGTTCGCAGCCGCTTTACCACCTCGATCCCTTGGAAGGGCCACAGCGAATGACGCAAATCGTCTGGCTGCGACGCGACCTTCGCTTGGCCGATCAGGCTGCGCTTGCCGCCGCCGTGGCAAGCAGGGAGCCGGTTATCCCGGTCTATATCGTCGACGATGAAACGCCCAAGCATCGCAAGATGGGCGGTGCCTCGCGTTGGTGGCTGCATTACAGCCTTGCCTCGCTCGATGCCGATTTGCGCAAGGCGGGGTCGCGGCTGATTTTGCGTTCGGGCAAATGCGATGAGGTGCTGGCGGCGCTCACCAGGGAAACCAAAGCGCACGCCGTCCATTGCCTGCGCCATTACGAACCCTGGTGGCGCAATGCGGAGAGGGCAGTGGCGAAGGGCCTGCCGGAGGGCTGCGAATTCACCTGCCATGACGGCAATTACCTGATGCCGCCCGGATCAGTGACCACGGGCAGCGGCGGGCAGTATAAAATCTACACTCCTTTCATGCGCGCATTGTGGGAGCATATGCCGCCGCGTGAGCCTTCCAAAGCGCCGAGTTCCATTGAAGCCCCAGCTAAGTGGCCGGAAAGCGACAAGTTGGAAGACTGGCAACTGCTTCCCACCAAAACCGACTGGGCAAGTGGCATGCGCGATATGTGGACGCCGGGCGAAGCAGGCGCAAAGGCGCGGTTAAAGTCCTTTGTCGGGCGTGCCAGCAAATATGACGGACAGCGCAACCTGCCCTCCATTGACGGCACCAGCTTCCTATCGCCCCATTTGCATTTCGGCGAAATCTCTCCCGCGACCTGTTGGCATGCGACGAAGGAGGCGGGCGGCTCGGTCGACATTTTCCTGAAGGAACTGGTCTGGCGCGATTATGCGCAAAATGTGATCGCGCAATTCCCCGAATATGGCAGCAAAAATGCCCGCGACGCGTTCGACAAGCTGCCTTGGCGCGACAGCGATGCCGACCTTGCCGCGTGGCAAAAGGGCCAGACCGGTTACCCCATAGTCGATGCCGGGATGCGGCAGCTTTGGGCCACCGG
>CAZSJE010000250.1:0-2580 GCA_964606835.1 uncultured Sphingorhabdus sp. | reverse complement strand
GGCCTTGCCGAAACTGGTGCCTGACGTCTCGCAGCGCAACATAAACATCCAGTCCCGCTTTACCGGGGCGGAGCTGCTGCTGTTCGGTGCAATCATCTATCCGCGCGGGGTTGCGCCAGAGGGACAGGTCGATGTTGCGGTTGTTCTGCGAGGGCCCACCGAACCCATCATCGTCCGCGAAAAACAGCGCGTGGCAGGTATCTGGATCAACGCCGAAAGCATCGACTTCCGCTCTGCGCCAAGCTATTATGCTATTGCCTCCTCGCGTCCGCTCGACAAGATTATCGATGCGCGAACAGCCGCAATTTACGAGCTGGGCCTGAACCGGTTGCAGTTGTCCCCCACCGGAGAGATTAACGAAAGCGAGCTGCGCCGGTTCCGCGAAGGCCTTGTCGATCTCAACCGCCGCGACGGGCTGTACGTCGAAACCGCAAACAGCGTGAATATCACCGATCAGGTGCTGTACCGCGCGCGGCTATCGATCCCGTCGAGCGTGCCGGAGGGGCTGTATACCGCCGAAACGCTGCTTATCCGCGACGGACGGGTGATCATGGCCGATGATGGTGTCACCGTGATGATCAGCAAGACCGGCTTTGAACGCTTTGTTACCATCCTCGCCAACCAATATTCGCTGATTTACGGTGCCTTGGCCGTCATGATTTCGCTGCTGTTGGGTTGGTTGGCGGGGCTCGCCTTCGGGCGGCTGTAGCTCGGCCAGCAAGCAAATATTTACCTTGTCGGTCTATGCCCGATCGATGTGATCGATTGGGGTGTTTGAATGAGCGATGCAATACAGGGTCAGGGCTTTGGTGCCGCGCGTCCGTGGAGCGCCGGTCAGCCCAGCGAATCGCCTAAGGCCAGCGCGAGTGTGGGCATGCAGCCCGCCGTCACCCGTCACTCCGCCGCCGTTGCCTCGCTGAGCCTGATCGGCGCGGTCATCGAAATTGCCGGTTCGGGCTCGCAGATCAGCATGGAAGCGGCTTTGCTCAACCAGCTGACCAGCCATGCCGACCCCAGCATTGCCATGGCCGGACAGGTTGGCAGCCAGGTCAAGATTCGCGTGGGCAACACCTGGTTGCTTGCCAGCATCCGCACGCAGAAACTGCACCCGCGCGACAATGGTGTCATCGTTGCGATGGTCGATTTCCTCGGTGAAGGCGATGAAGAGCGGCTGACCGGCAAAATCTACAATTTCCGCCGCGGTGTCACCCGTTATCCGGTGCCGGGGTCGGAGGTTTACGCGGTATCCAGCTCCGACCTGAAACAGGTTTATGCCGCCGACGGTCGTGCCCATGTCGAAATCGGCACGGTGTTTCCGACCAAGGACATAAGAGGTGCGCTTTATGTCGACGCGATGCTGGGGAAGCATTTCGCGCTGCTGGGGTCGACCGGTACCGGTAAATCGACCAGCGCCGCGCTTATCCTGCACAAGATTTGCGACCTCGCCCCCGAAGGCCATATCGTCATGGTCGACCCGCACGGCGAATATTCGGCAGCTTTCAAGGGCAATGGCGCGCTCTACGACGTCAACAACCTCGCTTTGCCCTATTGGATGATGAACTTCGCCGAACATTGCGAGGTTTTCGTGACCTCTAAGGGCGACGAGCGGCAAATAGATTGCGACATCCTGGCCCGTTGCCTGTTGCAGGCGCGCGGCAAGAATCGCATTGCCGAAAGCATTGGCAAGCTGACCGTCGATGCGCCGATCCCCTATCTGCTCTCTGACCTGACCACGATCATCCAGAATGAAATGGGCAAGCTCGACAAGGCTTCGTCCAGCGCGCCGTTCCTGCGGCTGAAGGGCAAGATCGAGGAGATGAAAGCAGATCCGCGCTATAATTTCATGTTTTCAGGCATGCTGGTCGGCGACACTATGGCCGATTTCCTGTCGAAAATCTTCCGCTTGCCAAGCCAGGGCAAGCCGATTTCGATTATCGACGTGTCGGGTGTCCCTTCCGACATTACGGCAACTGTCGTCGCGGTGCTTTCGCGGTTGGTCTTCGACTACGCAATCTGGTCGCGCAACGAGCCGCAGCGGCCGATCCTGCTGGTTTGCGAAGAAGCGCACCGCTATATCCCGTCCGACCGCGTGTCGGGCGACAGCGCGGTGCGCACGATCCTGGAACGCATCGCCAAGGAAGGCCGTAAATATGGCGTTTCGCTGGGGCTGATCACGCAGCGTCCCTCGGATCTGGCCGAAGGCGTGCTTTCGCAGTGCGGCACGATCATCTCGATGCGCCTCAACAACGACCGCGACCAGGCCTATGTCCGCGCCGCCATGCCCGAGGGCGCCCGGGGCTTCCTCGATTCGATCCCTGCGCTCCGCAACCGTGAATGCATCATCTGCGGCGAGGGCGTGTCGATCCCGATCCGCGTTGCGCTCGACACGCTGGAGGAAGAAAAACGTCCGGCATCCGAAGACCCGCTCTTCTCGGTGCTGTGGCAGGAAACCGGCGGTGAGGAGCAAATCCTGGAGCGCGTTGTGCGTCGCTGGCGCTCACAGGGGCGGTAACCGCGCCAACTCCGTACGCCGCACGATGATTTGATTCTGCTGGCCCTCTATTTGCCCCTGTTGCTATA
>CAZSJE010000249.1:0-2615 GCA_964606835.1 uncultured Sphingorhabdus sp. | reverse complement strand
TTCGCGAAAGCCAACATCCGTTTCGACACGGCACCGATGGCAGTTATGGAGTTCGCTGCGCAGGGTGATGCAGGCTACTCGAACGAAGCCGCAGAGGCCGTCGCCGAACGCGAATTTGCCGCAGGCGAATATGCACCAGGCGGCGGTTGGGAAGTGTTGATCGGAGAAAAGCCTATTGCATTGGCGGAGGCGGCATGATGTTCGAAGCTGCAACAGACAGGCCGCATGTCATCAAGAATGCCAAGGGCAAACGCCCCCAATTCTTCCCGACTGCGGGGCTGGATCAGGCGATGTCCATGATCATGGTGCTCGCCAATGAACTGGCCGTGCTGCACGATCGTATCGACGCGCAAGAACGGGTTGCGAAGGCCCATGGCATCAATATGGCGCAAGAGATAGACGCGCTTGTCCTCGATGCCGAAGCTTTGGAAGCGCGCGAGGCATGGCGACAGGATTTTCTCGATCGCCTTTTCTATCTTGCCCGAAAAGAGGCAAATGAAGCGGCCAATGCCGAGAGCGAGGAAGGCTATCGGTCAACCATTGCAGATATTGCGGTCGGCTGATTTCACTTCCGCTTTAACAAGACAGGTCCATTTTCCGAAAGCCGGGCGGTTAGAGCCTTTTCAGCCGTTCGGCTTTTCTTTGTGTAGGCGTCCAGCATCAACACAGAAATTGCCGCGGCAATCGACAATTCGTCCAATTGCGCCGGGCCCGGCAGTTCGGGCCTGCATATCCCTCCACCGAAATAATGGTCGACACCTTCCAGGACCAGTGCGAACTTGTCGCCAGTCGCTGGCACCGCGTCGAATGCGGCAAGATGCCCTTCCCAACTCTTTTCTCCCGGGGGAATGTCGCGGGTTCCGGTTTGCAACAACATCGGCACTGAAATTCCGGCATATCCCTGCGCATCGATAAGGTTTGGAATCAGGCCTGGTGGAGAAAAGGCCAGCGCCAGTTTTGCCCGGCTATCTGCCAAAGGCCCGCTTATCCCCTCGGGTCGGCTCGCCCCGGCACCAGCCAGCGTCAAAGCCCCGAGTGCGCCATAGCTGTGACCGGCGGCAACAAAACCCTTCTTGCCATATTTGTCAGCCAGAGCGCGCATATCCTCTATCCGGCAGCGCCAGCTGGCGAGACCTGGATAATCTGCCCTGTGAGGATGGTCGCTGGAATCGACATGCAGCGGTGCGTGAACGGTGAATCCTGCTTCCACCCAATAGGCAATCAGCCGCTCATATTTCCAAGGAGCCGACAGGGCACCGTGCGAAAACAATATGACGCCGCGCGACGCCTTTTTCGGTTTCCACGTCCAAATTCCGGCACGGCGGTTTCCGGGAACCTGAATCTCCGACTTGCGGAAAGACGATGGGCTGGCAGCTAAAACCGGTATAGGTAGCGATAATGCCATTAAGGCAGACAGGATCTGCCGGCGTTTAAACATGGGCTGCATATCGCGACCTTGTTTTGACATGTCTCCGATGGTGCTCCTACGATCCGATCATCCATCATTCAGATATTTGCTGATGCAAGCGGACTTGGTCTATTTGATCTGCTTGGTTTCCGAGCACTTGGCAAGTGGAAGGCAAAACGATGTCCGCAACCATTAAAAACGTCATTGGCGCAATCTTCCTTCTTTCGCTTTGCTCCGTTTCCTATGCCGCATCGGAACCTCCAGCGTTCAGCGCACAGGCGGCTCCTCCGGCGCCAGATTATAGTCTTGCGACATCGTGGGCTGCGCGGCCTGATGCGCCAGGAGCCAGTACCGCCGCGCCGTCGGGGGCCATCAAGGATTCCAAGCTTAAAAATGCCGATGTCTTTTACATTCATCCCACAACCTACCGCACACCGGATCGCTGGAATCAGGATATCGCAGACACAGCGGTCAACAATTGGACCGATGCCAGTGTTATCCGGCGACAGGCAGGGGTCTTCAACGGTTGCTGCCGCATTTACGCACCCCGTTATCGCCAGGCGTCATTTCTCGCGACCAAAGACAGATTGATGCAGGGCGATGGCGGGAAAGCCTATGCTTTGGCATATTCTGACGTGGAACGCGCTTTTGATCACTACATGAAAGAAGAAAATAATGGGCGACCGTTCATCATCGTCGGGCATAGCCAAGGTGCCGAAATGGCTTTGCGATTGCTGCGGAATCGGATCGACGGACAGGATTTGCAAAAGCGGCTGATCGCCGCCTATGTGATTGGGCTGGACGTCACCGAGGGCATGTTCGGCCGTGCGTTAAAATCGTTGAAGCCCTGCAACAAGCCGACCCAAACCGGTTGCGTTCTCGCCTGGAATGCCGTCACACCCGAAGCTGACCTGAAGGCACTGCGCGGGTTCGCTGGAAGCCGCTACGTTCATGAATTCGGAACCGAGGAAGGGCGAACGCCTTTGTGCATCAATCCGCTGACATTTGATCGCGGAAAACCTGTTGCGCCGTCCGGCGTCAGCAAGGGTGCAGTTCCTGGCGGGGCAGGGGAAGGCGCCATGCAGGCCTTGGTGAAAGGGAAGGTCGCAGCAGAATGCAAAGACGGCTTTCTGGTCACAAAAGCGGATCCGGGGCTAGGCTTGGAACCGCTTCCCGGAGGCAGCCTGCACTATCATGAATTTGGCCT
>CAZSJE010000248.1:1462-2651 GCA_964606835.1 uncultured Sphingorhabdus sp. | reverse complement strand
TCAACCGCAAATTCGCGGCAGAAACGACCGTCTCCGGCTTCGAACGAAAGCACAGGCGTCAGCGTTTTGGTATCGTTCAACGCAACCGTAACGCCAGAATTGCCGCTGTTCATCGCGGTCTGGAATGCGGGTTGGCTCTCAATTCCACCCGGTTGCCCCAGCCAGAAGCTGCCGACCGCAACGGCCACAACCAGGCTGGCAGCAATCGAGCCCACCAACGGCCAACGCCATCGGGTCGAAACCGGATTGTCATTCTGAGCGGCGCTTCGTTTGCGAAAACCGTCAATCGCGACCACCTTATCTGCGGGTTGGCTATCAGCCAATCCCAGCCGCTCCAGCAGCGCGTCAGAAATCTCGCCGGCCTCGGGCGTAGCATAGGCTGCGCGGAGCTGCGCATCATTCTGCCGCCATCTTTCAGCTATGGCTGCCATTTCCGGACTCCCCTCCATCTCCTTTTCGAACGCAGCCGCTTCTTCACCGCTCATCGTTCCGTCCAGCCAGGCACTGATACGTTCCTGTTCCTTGTTCATATCCTTTGCCCCACTCATAGTGCCTTGCCGTTCAGATAGAGGTCCAAGGCATGGCGCGCCCTTGAAATCCGGCTCATGACCGTACCGATAGGCATGCCCGTGATCTCTGCCGCTTCCTGGTAGGATCGACCATCAATCGCGACCAGCGCCAGCAATATCCGCTGCTCTTCGGGTAATGCCGCCATTGCCGTCTGCACATGCGCAAATTCGGAACGCGCCTCTGTGATTGTCCGTCCGTCATCGCCTGACAAATCGGCCAGCTCCTCTACATCGACCATCTTCCCGCGACGCCCTTGCGCCCTGATCCGGTCGATGTGCAGGTTCTGCGCGATGCGGAACATCCAGCTTTCAAGGCTCGTTCCCGCCTGCCATTGCTCTATCCGTGCCAAAGCCCTTTCCACTGTTTCCTGCAACAAATCGTCGCATTGATCATTGCTGCCGGTCAGCGCCATGCAAAAACGGCGCAATCGCGGCAGGAACGCAATGATGCGCGGCTTCACGTCCTCGGACGGTTCGAAACGGCTTTGCACTTTTTGCATTCACCCCCGAAAACGCTGCATGTCGCAATTTATTCCGCGGTTGGTCGCAACATGGGCTAGGTTCATGGATAATATGGCTTTTCTTTTTTTGTTTGCCAGCGGAATATTTTCTATGATGCA
>CAZSJE010000248.1:0-1362 GCA_964606835.1 uncultured Sphingorhabdus sp. | reverse complement strand
GACCGTGCGGACCGCATGAATGATAACACGCAACGTGATCTTGACCGGGCCCAGCGCCGCGCCGCAGAGGATGCGGCAAAGGACCGCGCTGATGCCGAAAAGCGCGCTGCCAAGGATGCAGAGGATCGTGCCAAGGACGCTGCCGACGCCGAAGAGCGCGCTGCCAAAGAGGCGGCGGACGCTGCCGAGGAAGCCGCCAAGGCCGCTGAGGATGCTGCAAAAGAGGCCGCCAAGGCCGCCGAGGACGCGGCGAAGGATGCCGCCGACGCTGCTGAAGAGGCCGCGGAGGCCGCGGAGGACAATAGCGGATCATCCGAATCCATGCACGACCTTGCCGAAGCCGAAAATCCTGAGAAAGACGGTCGTGGTTTTCCTGTTCGGCGTGGCGAGATTGTGGCCCTTGATATGGACGAAGCCGCACTTGCTGGCGCGCAGGCCAAGGGCTTTACAGTCATCGAACGCACACCGCTGGAGGCACTCGACAGCGTCGTCACCCGTTTATCGATCCCAAAGGATATGGACGCGCAAACCGCGCTCGCCGCGATGCGTGAGCTGGATGCGGGTGGCAGCTACGATCTGACCCATTATTATGCCATGCATTACGCACCACAAGGCACCCGCACAGCAGCGACGTCGAGTGCCAAGGTATCCGTGAAAAAGGGCAGCCTGAAAATCGGGATGATCGATACCAAGGTCGCCGACCACAAAATGCTCGCCAACACGCAGCTCCAGCAGCGCGACTTTACCAAGGCCAAGGAAGGCCTTCCCACCGAGCATGGGACCGCGATCGCCTCTCTGCTGTCCGCCGATGGCGCGGGCAGCATTTATTCTGCCAGTATTTTTCAGGGCAGCTCTGCCAAGCCCTATACCTCCGCCGACACGCTGGTCCGCGCGCTGAACTGGATGGTCGAACAAAATGTCGTGGTGATCAACATCAGCCTGGCCGGGCCGCGCAACGCCATATTGGATGAACTGGTCGCCCGCACCATCAAAAAAGGGCATATCATCGTCGCCGCCGCCGGTAATGGTGGCCCGACCGCACCGCCCGCCTATCCCGCCGCGCTTCCCAATGTGATCGCCGTCACTGCGGTGGACCGGAAACTGAAAGTCTATCGCTATGCCAATCAGGGCCGCTATATTACGGTGGCGGCGCGTGGGGTGGATGTAACCGCAGCGGCACCAGGCGGCAGCAGCAGTTATAGCGGCACAAGCTTTGCGACCCCGCACATCGCCGCATGGATGGCCCGATGTGCCAAATCGCTGAGCGCCGCCAACCGCAAAAAATGCATGGCCTCGCTGGAAAAAAGCGCCAAGGATCTGGGCGAACCCGGCAAGGATGCCGTCTATGGGCTGGGCTATATC
>CAZSJE010000247.1:1280-2683 GCA_964606835.1 uncultured Sphingorhabdus sp. | reverse complement strand
GCCGCGATCCCGATGGCAGCGGACCGGGCGGTGGCTTCACGCTGAGCGCGCTGCTCGAGCATCATCTCGGCTCGCTGGGTGTGCCAGCCTATCACGGCGCGTGGTTCGGCCATATCGCCGACCAGTTCAGCCTGCCGCAGGGCGCGCTGACCGAGATCGATGCCGATGCCGGAACGCTCCGGCTGCTTGAGCCTGCGGTCGTGTGATCCGAGCCGGCCTGCGCTGGCTATTGGCGCTGTTCTACTTCGTTGCCGGTATCGCGCATTTGCGCAGCCCCGCAGGTTTCCTCACCATTACTCCCGACTGGGTGCCCTTCCCCGAAGAAGTCATCGCCTTTACGGGAGTCGCCGAGATCGCCGGAGCCGCAGGCCTTTTGATCCCGCGCAGCGCGATAGGCTGGGCAAGACCTGCAGCCGGTATCGGCCTCGCGCTGTACGCGCTGTGCGTCTGGCCTGCCAATTTCAATCATGCGCTGAACAACATCGCTTTTCCCGGCGGCGAGCCGCTGAGCTGGTGGTATCATGGCCCAAGGCTCGCCGCGCAGCCTTTGATCATCTGGCTGGCCTTGTGGGTCGGCGAAGTCACCGTCTGGCCCTTCCGCCGCCGGACTTGAAAGCGCCGCTTTGCTCCCTATCTCCCGACCAATCCCGGCGGTCCACATCTCCGCCGATGCGGAATATCCAATGACCGAAGTTGCAACCCGTTCGGGGCTGGTGGTTGAGCACCGCCCCTTCTCCACGCTTGGCAAGGCCGATCATGGCTGGCTGAAGGCCAACCATCATTTCGCCTTTGCCTCTTACTATGACCCCAGCCGCATGCACTGGGGCAATATCCGCGTGTGGAACGACGACGAGATTGCCGCGCAATCCGGCTTCCCGCCGCACCCGCACGACAATATGGAAATCGTCACTTATGTCCGCGAAGGTGCGATCACCCACCGCGACAGCATGGGCAATCTGGGCCGCACCGAAGCAGGCGATGTGCAGGTGATGAGTGCAGGCACCGGCGTGACACACAGCGAACATAATCTGGGGGACGGTCTGTGTCGGCTGTTCCAGATCTGGATCATCCCGCGTGAACGCGGCGTTGCGCCTGCGTGGGACCAGCGACAGTTTCCCAAGGCTGACCGAACCGGCGCGTTTACCGTGCTGGCCAGCGGCTATGGCGAGAATGGTGCACTCAGAATCAACGCCGACGCCCGCGTACTGGGTGCGACTGTAGCGGCAGGCGAAACGCTGAGCTACCAACTCGAACCCGGCCGCAACGCCTATCTGGTCGCGGCCAAGGGCCGCATCCGGGTGAATGGCGTTGAGGGCGAAGCGCGTGACGGCTTTGCCCTGACCGGGGAAGGCGAACTGCGCATCGAGGCGCTCGACGATGTCGAACTGGTGATGGTTGATAGC
>CAZSJE010000247.1:0-1180 GCA_964606835.1 uncultured Sphingorhabdus sp. | reverse complement strand
ATGCCATTCGAACTGCCCGAAGATGCTCTGACCGAGACTTTCCTCGCCTCCACCGGGCCGGGCGGGCAGAATGTCAACAAGGTCGCAACGGCCTGCCAGTTGCGCGTCGATGTCTTTGCGCTTGGCCTGCCGCCCTTTGCCTTTCGCAAGCTAAAGACGATTGCGGGGAGCAAGCTGACGGCGGCGGGTGAGCTGATCGTCACGGCGCGCAACCACCGGACGCGTGAGGCCAATCGGGCCGAGGCCCGGATGCGTGTGGTGGAGATGATCGACGAAGCCTTTGTGCGCGCCCCTCCCCGCATCAAGACCAAGGTCAGCAAGGCCGCCAAGGCGCGGCGCGTCGACAACAAGAAGGGTCGCGGTGAAGTGAAGAAGAACCGTGGCAAAGTGACGCTAGACTGACTATCTGATCGACATGTACGCTTTCGACATCGCCACCGACGCGCCCAAAACTAAGCTTTATGATGAGTTGCTGAAAGCCGCCGATGCGCTGACGGCTGCAGAGCCCGACGGTATAGCCAACATGGCCAATATCGCCGCTTTGCTTTGGCAATATCTGCCCGATCTCAACTGGGCGGGGTTTTACCGCATGATTGGCAATGAACTGGTGCTTGGCCCGTTCCAGGGCAAGGCCGCCTGTATCCGCATCCCGCTGGACAAGGGCGTGTGCGGTGCTGCAGCGCGGACTGCCACCAGCCAGCTGGTTGACGACGTCCATGCCTTCCCCGGCCATATCGCCTGCGACGCCGACAGCCGGTCGGAGCTGGTGGTACCAATCATCCGCGATGGCAAAGTGGTTGCGGTGATCGATCTGGACAGTCCGCTTCTCGCCCGTTTCGACGCCGCAGACCGGACGGGGGTCGAGCGGCTTGCGGAACTGCTCGCTAACCGCATTTGATCGAACTGCGTCATTTTGAAACAGCGCTGCCCCAGCGCGGGCAATTTACATTGACCCGATTGGCGCTGCGCACAAATAAATGTTAAGAGGCACTTAACCATCGGGCTCCGTCTGTCGCGCGGCTTTTGATGATTAGGGAGCTGTTAACCATGAAGAATCTCTTATTTGCGGGCGTTGCGGGGCTTTCACTTATGGCTGTTGCCCCGGCAAGTGCGGCAAGCGACTCGTTGGGTGTGAAAGCTGCCAACGGTTCGGGCACAAAAATGGGCGGCGTTTTCGAAG
>CAZSJE010000246.1:0-2694 GCA_964606835.1 uncultured Sphingorhabdus sp. | reverse complement strand
AATAGAGCGGCAGCACCATGAAGGGCAAATGGACATAGACCAGCCCCAGCACCACGGCGAAATTGTTGTACAGAAGCGGCAGCGGCTCCCATGTCGGCAGCGGCTGCATGCCGACGAGGGTTTTCAGCCAGCTCGCCCCGCCCCATAATTTCTCAAGCCCGCTATTCGCCAACCCCTGCTGCCCGAGCACGATCATCAGCGCATAGGTGCGGATCAGGAGGTTGGTCCAGAAAGGAAGCATGATACCGAGCAGCAGCCATGGCCGCCATTTCTCGCTGGCAAAGGTGATCGCCATCGCGACCGGAAAGCCGACGATCAGGCAAATGAGCGTCACCAGCGCGGCGACCGCGAGGCTTTTGAGGAAAATCCCTAGATACAGCCACTCGGTAGCGCGCTTGTAATTGTCGAGCGTGCCGACAATGTCGATCTCGGTCAGCCCGACATTGCGGCCAAAGCTGTAGAACCAGACAAAGCCCATTGGGATCAGGAAGAAGATGAGGGTCCAAAGCAAAGGCACTGCCGACACGGCAGCAAACGACCGCTTTTGCGCTTTCCAGTCCTGTTCGGCCATCGCGCCGCGCCCCGATCAGGCCGCCGCGATCCGGGTAAACGCCTCCTCATACAAAGGCTGCAATTCCGCATTGAACTTCGCATATTCGCATTTCGCCAGCACGTCGGCGGGCGGATAGATGGCGGGGTTGTTCTTGTAATCGTCCGGCATCGCCGCTTTCACCGCGGCATTGGGCGTCGGATATTGGATCGTCTCGGTCACCTTCTTGCCATTTTCAACGTCGAGGATGAAGTTGATAAAGGCATGCGCATTCTTCGGATGCTTGGCGCCTTTCGGAATGCAGAAATTGTCGGAATTCAGCTGGCTGCCTTCCTTCGGCACGACAAAGGCGATGTCGTCATCCTCTTTCATCACCTGCGCAATGTCGCCATTATATTCGAGCACCAGGTCGACCTCGCCCTTCGCAAGCATGTCCTGCCCGTCGTCGCTGTGGAATTTGGCGATGAAGGGCTTCTGTTTGATCATCACCGCCTCAATCGTCTTGATATCGGCGGGGGTGATCGCATTTACCGACTTGCCCAGATATTTGGCATAGAGGCGGAACATGTCGCCAGCCTCGGAGAGCACCGCGATGCGGCCCTTATACTGGTCGCTGTCAAAGAGCACTTTCCAGCTGTCGGGCGCGGGGTTTACCTTGGACTTGCGATAGCCGATGCCCAGTACCAGCCAGGTATAGGGCACCGAATATTCGCGGCCCTTGTCATAATCGACATTCATGAATTCGGGCGCGATGTTTTTCAGGTTCGGGATTTGCGCCTTGTCGATCTTGTCGAGCATGTCGGCCTGCACCATGCGCTCGACAAAATCGTTCGACGGCACGATCAGGTCGTAACCAGGATTGCCCGCGCGGAATTTGGCGAACAAAGTATCGTTGGTTTCGAACAGGTCCATTTTGACATCGACGCCATTGGCGGACTTGAAATCCTCCAGCGTCGTCTCGCCCATATAATCGTCCCAGTTATACAGGTTCAGCTTCGCCTCTTCGCCATTGGCCAGCTTCTTGCCTTCCTTCTCCCCGCACCCGGCGAGTGCGCCAGTGAAAGTCAGGCCAACGGCGGCGACCCCCATCCCCTTCAAAAGCGAACGGCGGTTGGCGGCATTGTCCAGAAGCGTCTTGATATCCATGGCCTTACTCCCGATTTGGCTTGCGATCCGAGTCTGGATGCTGGCCTAAAATGGCGGAGAGTCAACGCTTTTTTGTGCAGCGCACACCGATCAAGCGTTGCGCAGATACCAGTCATAATCGAGCCGGGGCACTTCGCTGAAATAGCGGTCCTGCTCGGTGCGTTTGACGATTGAATACATGTCGACAAAGCGCTCACCGAGATAGTCGCGGGCAAAGGCGCTGGCGTGGAAGCGGTCAACAGCAGCGAACCAGTTGCTCGGCGGCTTGTCATCGCCCGAATTGTCGCGCTCATAGCCGTTGCCGACCACTGCCGGACCGGGATCGGTCTGGTTCGCCATACCATGATGCATGCCAGCCAAAACCGCCGCGACCGCCAGATAGGGGTTGGCATCGGCCCCGCAAGCCCGGTGCTCGACATGGCGGGTCTTGGGCGCGCCTGCTGGTACACGGAAAGATACGGTGCGGTTATTGACACCCCAGGTGGGCGCGACGGGGGCATAGCTGTTCGCCTTGAAACGGCGATAGCTGTTGGCATTGGGCGCGAAGAGCGCGAAACTGTCCCCTACATGGGCGATCATCCCGCCGATCGCGTGACGCAGCGCAGGCGAGCCTTCAGGATCATCGCTGGCGAAAATATTGTCGCCCTGTGCATCATTGACCGAGACATGGATGTGCATGCCGCTACCCGCTTGCTCTGCAAAGGGCTTGGCCATGAAGGTCGCTTCCAGCCCATGTTTCTGCGCTGCCGCCTTCACCAGCCTTTTGTACATGATGGCATCGTCGCAGGCGCGCAGAACGTCCGGTTTGTAACAGAGCGTTACCTCAAACTGTCCCGGCGCAAATTCCGAAATCGCGCTTTCCAGCGGCAGCCCCTGCACATCGGTGAAGGCGTAGAGATCGTCGAAGAAAGGCCGGAAGTCCTCCAGTTCGCGAAGCCCGTAAACCTCCACATTGCGCGGACGGTCGCGGCTGTAGCCGGGCGAGGCCGGACGCACCC
>CAZSJE010000245.1:0-2743 GCA_964606835.1 uncultured Sphingorhabdus sp. | reverse complement strand
TGGAAACCCTGTTACGTGAAAGGACTGGCTCCGGCAACGGCAGCTTTCGCGCAATAAAGCCTCAAAATCCGCCTTTCCGGAATCCCCGACATAGCTGCCATTGGCTATGAACTAACGGAGTGGGTAGAAGGGGGGGCTTGCCCGCTTTATAGCCCGCGCCATGAGCAACGAGTCGCCCAAAACCTTTCACGTCAAAAATTACGGCTGCCAGATGAACGTCTATGATGGCGAGCGGATGGCGGAGCTGTTTGCCGCGCAGGGCATGACCGCCACCGTTGATAGGGCGGCGGCGGACCTTGTTGTGCTGAACACCTGCCATATCCGCGAGAAGGCGGCAGAGAAGGTCTATTCCGAAATCGGGCGGTTGCGGCGGGATGACGGTTCGTCGCCGATGATTGCGGTGGCAGGCTGCGTCGCGCAGGCCGAAGGGGCGGAGATCAGCCGCCGAGCGCGCGAAGTGGATATCGTCGTCGGACCGCAGGCCTATCACAAGCTGCCCCAGATGGTGGCGGCGGTATCGCGTGGCGAAAGCGCAGTCGATCTCGACCTGCCCGGCCTCGATAAGTTCGCGGCACTTCCCAAACGCCGCAAGACCGGGCCGACGGCTTTCCTGACCGTGCAGGAAGGTTGCGACAAATTCTGCACCTATTGCGTGGTCCCCTATACGCGAGGGAGCGAGATTTCGCGGCCCTTTGCCGAGCTGGTCGATGAAGCCAAGGCGCTGGTCGACGCAGGTGCCAAGGAAATCACGCTGCTGGGGCAAAACGTCAACGCATGGAGTGACGGCAAGCAGGACTTGGGCACGCTGATCCGCGCACTCGACCTGATCGAGGGGCTCGCGCGCATCCGCTATACCACAAGTCATCCCAATGACATGACCGACGGGCTGATCGCCGCCCATGCCGAGGTTGAGAAACTGATGCCCTATCTGCACCTGCCCGTGCAGGCAGGCAACGACCGCATCCTGAAAGCGATGAACCGCAGCCACAGCCGCGATTCCTATCTGCGCATTCTCGACAAGGTCCGCGCCGCGCGGCCCGATATCGCGCTTTCGGGCGATTTCATCGTTGGCTTCCCGGGTGAGACCGACGCGGAGTTCGAAGACACGCTGAGCATCGTCCGCGAGGCGCGCTATGCCCATGCCTTCAGCTTCAAATATTCCCCCCGCCCCGGCACCCCTGCTGCAACGATGGACGGCCAGATCGCGCCTAAAGTGGCGGACGAGCGGCTGCAACGCCTGCAGGCCGTCATCAACGAGCAACAATCTGCCTTCAATCGCGATACCGTGGGCAAGCGCACGACAGTATTGCTGGAAAAACAGGGCAAGCTTGAAGGCCAACTGATCGGCCGTTCGCCCTGGCTACAATCTGTGCATATCTTGGGTCAGGGGCTTTGCATCGGCGACATTGTCGATGTAGATATCGTCGAAGCGGGGCCACTAAGTCTCAAGGGAGAATTGTTGATGCGAGCTGCGGCCTAGATGGCAAAAAAGGCACAGGCCCAGGCGGGCGATATGTCGCGGCTCGAAATTACTTTCGACCGCCCGCACCTGATCAACACCGTATTCGGCGAATTCGACCGCAATCTGGTTGCTATAGAAAACCGGCTGGGCGTCTATATCTCGGCGCGCGGCAACCGCGTGCAGATCGAGGGTGAGGCAGGTTCGATTGCCCGCGCGCGCGACGTGCTGAACGATATTTACACCCGCGTGGCGCGCAATGAGGAGATCGATCCTGAAGCCGTCCAGGCAATCATTTCGATGAGCGCCGAGCCGACGCTGGACGGCATCGTGCGCCGCGACAATGACGGCGCGCCGATCATGATCCGCACGCGCAAGAAGACGCTGGTGCCGCGCAGCGCGACGCAAATCCCCTATATGGAGGCACTGGCGCGCGACGAGATCATCTTCGCGCTGGGTCCGGCGGGCACGGGCAAAACCTATCTGGCCGTGGCGCAGGCAGTGGCGATGCTGATCACTGGCGCGGTAGATCGCCTCATTCTCTCACGCCCTGCCGTCGAAGCGGGCGAGCGCCTCGGCTTCCTTCCCGGCGACATGAAGGAAAAAGTCGATCCCTATCTCCGCCCGATCTACGACGCGCTGCACGATACGCTGCCCGTCGAACAGGTAGAACGGCGGATTGCGAGCGGCGAAATCGAAATTGCCCCGCTCGCCTTCATGCGCGGGCGCACGCTGTCCGATGCGTTCATCATCCTCGACGAAGCGCAGAACACCACGCCTGCGCAGATGAAAATGTTCCTCACCCGCTTCGGCATGAACAGCCGCATGGTGATCTGCGGCGATCCTAACCAGGTCGATATTCCCGGCGGTGCTACTTATTCAGGATTGAAGGACGCAGTGGACCGGCTGGATGGTGTCGAGGGCATCACCACCATCCGTTTCAATAGCAGCGACGTTGTGCGGCATCCGCTGGTGGGCCGGATCGTCGACGCTTATGAGGGGCCCGATGGTTGAGGTCGATCTCGACCTGACTGACGATTGGGGCGACGAGGATTGGCAGGCACTGGCGGAACGCGCAGTTGCGGCGGCCTTTGCATCCGCCGCTTTTACACCGCGCGCCCCTCTTTCTCTGAGCATCAGCCTTTCGGACGATGATACGGTCCGGTCGCTGAACGCACAGTGGCGGCACAAGGACAAGCCGACCAATGTTTTGAGCTTTCCAATGCTGGAGCCGGAGGAATTGCGCCAGTTTGCCGGACCCGAAATGATGCTTGGCGACATCAT
>CAZSJE010000244.1:0-2779 GCA_964606835.1 uncultured Sphingorhabdus sp. | reverse complement strand
CAATGTGTTTAAGGATTTTCCCGAACTGAAAGTGGTCGTCTCGCACGGCGGCGGGGCAATCCCATATCAAATCGGGCGCTTCCAATCGAGCGCGTCGCGCAAGGGTTATGATTTCATCGAGCGGATGCGCAACCTGTATTTCGACACAGTTCTGTATAGCGAAGAATCGCTCCGCCTGCTGATTAAAACAGTCGGCGTTGATCGTTGTCTGTTTGGAGCGGAATGCCCCGGCGTTGGTTCAACGATCAACCCAAAGACTGGCCATACGCACGATGATATTGCGCCCCTTATCCAGAATTTCGATTGGTTGAGCGATGCAGACAAGCATGCCATCTTTGAAGGCAATGCGCGTTCGGTCTTCGGTCTCGCCTAAATTACGGGAGTCACATAATGGCTGAAATAGTCCTTGGTATGTTTACCACCCATGGTCCAACCCTGTCCACTACACCGGAACAGTGGCTGCTTAGGCTGCCGGCGGACCATGCCAATAAAGCGCACCCTTTCCGCAAGGGGCGCTATGATTTTGAAACCTTGGTCGAAATGCGCAAGGATGAGGGTCTGGCTGAAAAGTCGTCGCTGGAAGAGCGCACCCTCCGTCATGATCGTTGCCGGGTCGCCATTGATGAAATGGCGCGCATCTACGCGGAAGTTAATCCTGATGTAGTCGTGATTTTTGGTAACGACCAGGAGGAGCTGATGCTCCCCCGCATGATGCCATCCTTTACGATCTTCAATGGCGAAACGATCTGGAATGAGCCTGCATCGCCAGAGCAAGCGGCACACCACCCGCCGGGCATCCACGAAGCGGAATGGGGGCACAAGCCACCGGTTTACACGGAATATCCTGGCCATCCGGAATTGGCCAATATCCTGATTACCGCAGCCAGCCAAAATGATTTCGACATTGCCCGTGCTGACCAGTTGCCGGAGCATCCCGGCCACTGGCACAGCGGCATTGGTCATGCCTTTGGCTTTGTCTATCGCCAGATCATGCGCGATAAAGTGACGCCAAATGTGCCGATCATTGCCAACACCTTCTTCCCGCCCAATCAACCCAAGGCAAAGCGCTGCTATGATCTGGGCAAGGTTGTGGGCGATGCCATCCGGTCATGGGATAGCGACCTTCGTGTAGCGGTTTTCGGATCGGGCGGCATGTCGCACTTCGTTATTGACGAAGAGCTTGATCAGGTTGTGATTCAGGCGCTTGCCAATCGTGATGCAGACGCGTTGACCAACATTGACGAGAGCCTCTATCAATCAGGGACTAGCGAGCTCAAAAATTGGGTTGGCGCGGCCGGGGCATTGTTCCCAACTGGCTTGAAGGGTGAAGTCATAGACTATGTACCCTGCTATAGGTCCGCGGCCGGAACTGGCACAGCAAACGGGTTCATCGCTTGGCGGTAAAGCCAGTTCTTGCCACATTGGGGATTTTGCTGTCGGCATCCCTGCCGGCAAGTGCCACTGCTCCGCCGTCACCAGACCGGATGGTGCTCTTGGGCACGGCGGGCGGCCCTGTTATCCGCCAACATCGTGCCCAAATTTCAACTCTGTTGGAGATCGGGGGCAAGCAGTATCTGGTTGATTGCGGCGAAGGTTGTGTGACCCAGTTGAAGAAGGCTGGTGTCGAAGCGGCACAGATTGATGCGGTTTTTCTAACCCATTTGCATCTGGACCATGTCGCGGGCCTCGCCACCCTTGGCGCCTTCGCCTGGGCGGGGAGCACGGGCGCTCGCATTGCCGTACATGGCCCGCCTGGCACTTCTCATCTGGTAAGTCAGGGGCTGGCTCAATTTGCCGTTCCAGAAGCCCTTTTTTCAGCTGAAGTTTCCGGCATGGGGCAGCTGGCCAATAGTATGACGGCGACCGAATATGATGTGGCGGGCGATAAGCCGATCGAAATCTACCGTGACGAATTTATCCGGGTGACGGCGGTCGAAAATTCGCACCTCAAGCATCTTGCAGGTGCAGAATTTGCATTTGGCAAGGCCCGATCATACGCCATCCGCCTTGACACCCCATCACGCTCGATCGTCTTCACCGGGGACACCGGCACGTCACCAGCTGTCATCAATCTGGCCAAGGACGCGGATATTCTTGTCAGCGAGATTATGGACGTCAATGGAACAATGGCCATGTTCCGGACAAGGCGCAATTTATCTGATGAGCAGGCAAAGGCGATAGAAGCGCAGATGCGGGCCAAGCATATGTCACCGGAGGATGTGGGCCGGATGGCGCAGGCCGCGGGTGTCAGAATGGTTGTCCTGTCGCACGATGGATCAGCCGGAGACGAGGCTAGTAACGCAAGGTTTGAGGCACTGGCGGCCGAGGTGCGGAGGTATTTTTCTGGAAGCGTTGTTGCCGGACAGGACCTGCAAAACTTCTAAAGTAGTCGCTAAATTCCGTTGCCGCCAGCGATCAGCACTTCGCTGCCGGTCATGAATTCGGATTCGTCGCTGGCAAGATGCACGGCCAATGCTGCCACTTCTTCAACCTTGCCAAGACGACCTACCGGTTGTTTAGCGGACCACCGGCGAAAGGCGCTGTCACGTTCGTCCTCCGGCACCTGGGCCAGTGCCTTATCGACGATACTGGTGTGAATAATACCCGGGAGGATGGCATTGCAGCGAATGCCATATCCTTTGCCGGCACAGTGCAAGGCCACGGCGCGTGTAATGTTGCATACCGCTGATTTGGCAGCGCTATAGGCAACCATCTCCGGTTCTGCACGATGGGCCACTGCGGAGGCCATGTTGATAATCGATCCACCGTCTTCGCGCAT
>CAZSJE010000243.1:0-2793 GCA_964606835.1 uncultured Sphingorhabdus sp. | reverse complement strand
CACCTTGAAGGCAGGGCAGAGGCCAGCATCGTCGACATTGCCGACTTTGATCTCCCGCTGCTTGATGAACCCCTGCCACCGGCAATGGGGCAGTACAGCAAGGACCATACAAAGCGCTGGGCAGCGACAATCGCGCCGTTCGATGCGTTTGTCTTTGTCACGCCGGAGTATAACCACTCCTATCCTGCAGCATTAAAGAACGCGCTCGATTTCCTAGTCGCGGAATGGGCTGACAAGGCTGGCGGCTTTGTCAGCTATGGCGGTGCGCTCGGGGCGCGGTCGGTGGAGCATCTGCGGGGCGTTATGGGCAATCTCCGCATTGCTGACGTCAACACCCATGTTGCTCTGTCGATGTACGACGATTTCGAACAGTTTTCGGTTTTCAAACCGCGCGAGATGCACCTTGCGACGCTCGGCAGCCTTTTGGACGACATGGTGGGTTGGGGCTCAGCGTTGAAAGCGTTTCGCGAAGGAAAAGGATCGTGATGGCTGAGCATGTGGTGCCCGCCGATCGGGTTGCCACGCGCGATCCGGCGTCCTGTATCCGCGATTTTCATGCACATGTCTATTTCGACGCGCATGAAGCAGACGAGGCGCGAGCACTATGCCAGAACGTGGCCCGGAACTTTGGCATACCTATGGGGCATGTTCATACGCAGCCCGTCGGGCCGCACCCGCGCGGCAGTTGCCAATTGACAGTTCCACGGGAGCTATTTGGTCACATCACGCAGTGGCTTGCCATCAATCGCGGTAAGTTCACTGTATTTGTGCATCCCAGTACGGGTGATGATGTAGCCGACCACCTTTCCTATTCAATGTGGCTCGGCACGAGCGAGACCCTTATTGATCCACGAACGCTTATGCGGACCTAAACCATCTACAAAAGAGATGGTTAGTATCATGTTTTTATCGGTATTGTCGGCATATTATGTCGGCTAAAATAGTGTCAACCAACAGGAGGAAAATGATGACAAACACGGAAACCAACACGGCTGCTGAGGCCGGTATGCTTATGAAAGTGGGCCTGTGGGCTGCCCAAATATATGTCGGGGGGATGTTCCTGTTCTCCGGCTATTTGAAGTTGTTCACGCCAATTGAAGACCTGGCAAAAATGGGCATGGTATGGCCTGGCGAAGTGGCGCCCGCCTTCCTCATGTTCATCGGCCTTGTCGATACCGCAGGTGGTCTTGGCCTTTTGCTGCCGGCGCTGACCCGGATTCAACCGCGCCTTACGGTGGTGGCGGCCCAGTGTGCTGTGGTCTTGCAGGTTCTGGCGATGGCTTTCCACGCGTACCGTGGAGAATTCGAAGCCGTGCCATTTAACATTACCCTGCTGCTCGGCGCTCTCTTCATCTGGTGGGGCCGCAGCAAGCGCGCACCAATCCTGCCGCGCTGAACTTTAGCGGCGGATTTCGACCATTTGGTTGCTGCAGTTCGACGCAACCAGTTTCCCTACGGCAGCCCGGATCGCTCTTTTTGACAAGAGAGCGATCCGGGCTCCCCTATTTCAGTAGTTCAAACAGCAGAGGTGCTGGCGATGAAGATTGCAGTTTTGGGGGCGAGTGGCAGCACCGGTCGCCTTGTCATCAACCAGGGAATCGAGCGCGGTCATACGATGACGGCGCTTGTCCGCGATCCTGCGCGCGCTCCCTCGCGGGATGGCCTGGCCGTTATTGCCGGCGATCCGATGAACCCGGCCGACGTGGCTTTGGCACTAGAAGGTGCGGACGGGGTGATCGTAACCCTGAACAACGCGCGCACCTCGGATGCACCATGGGCCAAACCCATCAGCCCGCCGAATCTGCTCGAAACCGCAGTTCGCAATTGCGCCGGCGCCATGGAGGGGAGCGGCCTCACAAGACTGGTGATGTTGTCTGCGATCGGGGTGGGTGACAGCTTACCAGACACTCAGTGGATTCTGCGCAAGCTGATCCAGCACACCAACCTCGGGATCGGCTATGCCGATCACAACCGTGCTGAGATGTTCCTCCGCTCATCCGGGCTCGACTGGACGCTGGTTCGCGCGGTCGGACTTTCGAATTCGGACAAGACTGGGAAACTGATCGTCGGCACGCCACGCGAGCCTAAGCCAGCGATGATGATACCGCGCGCCATGGTGGCAGGATTTCTTCTCCACTGCATTGAAAGCGGCGAGCACAGCCGGTCGACGCCGGTCATATCGGCCAAATAGCCACCAGAAAGGGCAATGCCGGTTTACTCGCTGCAGCGATCACTCGTACGAAGCTGATCTCATCACGCTTCAGCGTCTGATCCCAAATTCTCGTTTCGGAATGCTCCGTTCCGCATCGGGCATGACTGAGGGAGCAAGGTTCGAATGGTTGAGCCAGTATTCGGCGTAATCAGGGCGAATCCATGAATATTCCAGGCAAGTCAGGACAGGTCTGGCGCATGAATGAGGCGATGCTCGAGCCGCCATGTGTCACGTTTGACGAACTGATCATGATACGAACCCACCGCCACAATTACCGGTGATGCATTCACGTTCGCGTAGAACTGAAAAACTGATTTCGCATGCGCGCGATCATCGGCATCAATAGACACAGCGATCGTCGAAATGACGTGACGGGTGTTGCTGTCGGGGCCGGTTATTCGCTTTTCCCAGCGCTGGCGCGCGGCGGCGATGATTTCATGAATACCGCATAGGCGTTCTTTGTTGCGGATTTCCCAAATTGCATCTTCGGCATAAAGCAGGGCATAGTCCTCCACCGGGCCTTCATCCGCACAATGGGCGATCCGCGCGATAACATTGCGAATGGCCAGTTCGTCGGCAGC
>CAZSJE010000242.1:0-2795 GCA_964606835.1 uncultured Sphingorhabdus sp. | reverse complement strand
GGCGATGCCTTTGTCTTTGCAGAGGCAGACAGTTTGAGCCGCGCGCTCACCAATCTGGTCGACAATGCGATCAAGCACAGCCCGGACAAGGGCAAGATCATCATCGACGTCGCGCGCATCGCCGGACATCGACTTGAACTGCGCGTTCAGGACCAGGGCAAAGGCATCGATCCAGACCTGTTGCCGCAACTCTTCACCCGCTTTACCGCCGGAAGCGCTGGTACGTCGCGGGTCAAAAGCCTGGGTCTTGGCCTTGCCTTTGTCCGTGCAGTCGCGGAACGCCATCATGGCACGGTACGCGCGGAGAACAAAAAAAGCGGCGGCGCCTGCTTCATCCTTACCTTGCCGGAGGCAGTGGAAGAAATGTCTGACTGAAGTAACAAGAGAGCGAAAACCCGCAGATTTGCGTCAAAGGTCTCAGCAAAGTCTCACCTGAAAAGACTTTCAATGAAATTGGGTCCTGCAGCGAACGGACACGGTTTGGCCGGTGATGCGGGTCCAGCCCGCCGCAAGAACGCTCATGCGGCAAGCAATATCCACATGCACGTTCTTTGCAACGTGCGTTCGAAGAGAAACTGAACATATATAGAACATATGCATGACTGTCAAGACTGACAGCATGAAGTGAGCACGGTGTCCTGGCTATTTTCGCCCCTGCGCCACCACATACCATTCGACCGAGCCTTTGCGGCTGGCAGGTGGCTTGGCATGTTTGACGGTCGCAAAATTGGCCTTCAGGATCGCGAGCAGTGCCGGGTCGGTGCCGCCCGCAAACACCTTGGCCACAAAATCGCCGCCGGGTTGCAGCACCTCAACGGCAAAATGCGCTGCGGCCTCGACCAGACCCATGGTGCGAAGATGGTCGGTTGCTTTGTGCCCAACCGTATTGGCCGCCATGTCGGAGATTACCAGATCAGGTGTGCTCCCCAGCGCCTCGACCAGCTTGTCCGGTGCCGCATCATCCATGAAATCCATTTCGAACAGCGTCACGCCCTCAATCGGATCGACAGGCAGCAAGTCGATGCCCGCGACCTTGGCCGATGGCAGCCTTTTGCGCACCACCTGTGCCCATCCGCCGGGAGCAATACCCAGATCGACAACCGCGCGTTTGCCTTTCAGAAAGCCGAATTTCTCGTCAAGCTCGATCAGCTTATACGCCGCGCGGCTGCGATAGCCGTCGGCCTGCGCGCGTTTGACATAAGGGTCGTTCAATTGCCGTTCCAGCCAGCGCGTCGATTGCGGCGACCGTTTGCGCGCAGTCTTCACTCGCTCCTTGCCCGTAATGCTGCGACCGGAGCGGTTGCCGGTGAAGCCCGATTTGCTCACCGCCGGTTGCGCCGTTTGGCGTCGCTTGCCATCAGCGCGCGCAATATCCCCTCACGAATGCCGCGGTCGGCGATCCCCAAGCGCTTGCCCGGCCACATATCCAATATGCTTTCAAGTATTGCGCAACCAGCGACGACGAGGTCGGCGCGCTCGAAACCGATAGTCGGAAACTCTGCCCTGCCCGATGGCGGCGACCCGGCCAAGGTCTGGCTGATTTCGCGCAGCGCTTGCGACGGCAAATGCAGCCCATCAATCTTGCGCCGGTCATAGCTTTGCAGCTGGAGGTAAACGCTCGCCAGCGTCGTGACGGTCCCCGATGTGCCGAGCAAACGGTGATCACCGCCCTTTGGCAGCCGTTCAGAAAATTCCGCAAAGGCGGCACTTACCTTTGCACGCATTGCTGCATAGGCGGCATCGCGTGCCGCTGCGTCCTCCTCGTCATGCGGTTCGCTTTCGGTCAGCGAAACGACGCCCCAGGGTATGCTGGTCCAATCGAGGATTTCGGGCATCACCCCATCGGTCGCCACCAGCACTACCTCGGTCGAACCGCCGCCAATGTCGAAAATCAGCGCAGGCCCCTCACCTGCCTCCAGCAGCGCATGGCAGCCCATCACCGCCAGCCGTGCTTCCTCTTTCGGGCTGATAACATCAAGGACAATGCCGGTTTCCTGCCGCACCCGCTCGATGAATTGAGCGCCATTGACCGCCTGTCTGCAAGCCTCCGTAGCCACAGAACGCGCAAGCACGACATTGCGGCGTTTCAGCTTGTCGGCGCATACGGTCAGCGCCTCGATCGCGCGGTCCATTGCCTCTTCGCTGATCTTGCCGGTGCTGTTCAGCCCCTCGCCCAGCCGGACGACGCGCGAAAAGGCGTCGACCACGGTAAAACCATCCTCCGCCGCGCGCGCAATCAGCAGGCGGCAATTGTTGGTGCCAAGATCAAGTGCTGCATAGGCAGTCTTTCCCAGCCAGCCATTGCGGCTGCCCCAATTCCTGTTGCCGGAATCGCGTTGCGGTTCGCTCGCCGCGCTGTCGCGCGAGCCCCCTGCTGCTGCCGCCCCGGTCGCATCTTTGCGGCGATTGGGCCCCTGTTTCCGGGTGCCCTTGCCCCTGCCACCGTTTCGCGGCGATGGTGCTATCGGAGCGCCCATGGCCGTTCTGTATCACTTATTTTCTATCCGCGACGGGAAATGCCGCACGGTACTTGATACCCGGATAACGCAAAGAGGTTATGAATTCAACATAATAGGGCGAACCCTGCACGGGCCGCCCCGACAGCAATTGACACGGCCACCCCCACAACCTAATGGCCCGCCCACATTCCCCGGTCGTCTAACGGTAAGACTACGGACTCTGACTCCGTCTATTGAGGTTCGAATCCTTACCGGGGAACCAATTTTATATAATAAATACCTGTTTTTGATCATTTTTCTGAAAGCGCTTAACGCCGGTTCCCACAATAATTCCCA
>CAZSJE010000241.1:0-2820 GCA_964606835.1 uncultured Sphingorhabdus sp. | reverse complement strand
ATCGGAAAGCCGGATCGAATCGAGCAAATCGGCGGTCGCGTCGCGCACCTGCAACATCAGCGCGCGGGTACGGCAATTATCCTCTGCGACGCAATTCTTGCATTTTTCGTGCGCATAGCGGCTGGCGCAAGGGACCAATGCAAGCGACCCGCGCATGATGCGGATCAGGTCGCCATAACGGATATCGACCGGCGGCACACCCAGCCAGTAGCCACCATCCTTGCCGCGCATCGAGGCAACCAGTCCAGCGCGCGCCAGCTCCGACAAAATCACCGTCAGGAATTTGGGCGGAATATTCTGCTTTGCCGCAATATCGGCAAGCTGCACCGGCCCCTCGCCATAACGATCGGCCAAATGCTGCATCGCGCGGATGGCATAGCGGGTTTTCTGTGACAGCATTGTCTATCTATATGGTAGAGTGGGGCTTTCGGCAAGCTGAACTGCCCGATTTGCTAATATAGGCAATCGCGCCTATAGGATGCATCGCTATCGTCGATATCGACGGAAATTTGAGGTGCTCCCAGGGCCATAGGTTCTGCGCACAACGGCTTTTCTGACACGACCCTGGCTCCCCCGCGCGGCGCTGTTGCCGTGCGGCAACCTGTTTCGTGAAAGGAACAACCCCATGCCGACAGGCACCGTAAAATTCTTCAACGCCGACAAAGGCTATGGCTTCATCGCTCCCGATGGCGGCGGCAATGACAGCTTTGTCCATATCTCTGCCGTGCAGGCCGCAGGCATGATGACGCTCGACAAGGATCAGCGCGTCAATTTCGAAGTCGAGCAAGGCAAGAACGGCAAGGCCTCTGCCGTGAACCTCTCGGCGGCTGACTGAAGCCTTGGCCAAGGAAGCGTTACTGACGCTCGAAGGGGTGATCGACGAAATCTATCCTGACGGCCGCTTTGGCGTCATGCTGGAGAATGATCACCGGATCATCGCATACACGGCGGGGAAGATGCGCAAATTCCGCATCCGCTCCGTCGTGGGCGACCGGGTGCATGTCGAAATGACGCCCTATGACCTTTCCAAAGGCCGGATCATTTTCCGCGAACGCACGCCCGGAGTGGGGCCGGGACCACGCAACAAACCCCGTTAAACAAGGAACGCATCATGCCCACCGCAGCATTTTATCGCGAACGTGCCGAACAGGCGCAGCGCGACGCCGACAAGGCGACCCTCGCTAACGTGCGGGCGCAGCATCTGGTTGCACGCGACACTTGGACAGAAATGGCCGACAAGGCCGAGGGCGTCGTGATTGCGCGCGAAAAGAACGAGGCCGAGAAGGCCGCCGTGCAATCGCTCTTGCCCGCTGATTAGCGGATAGCTAAACCCTAATGATCGGGGCGACGCGACCCCCCGGTCAAGCCATAAGGCTCAAGCGTTGCATGATGTATCCGCCCTGGCGGAATGCAGGAGCATGCTTGTGAACGCACTTTCCGTTCCCTTCAACGAACTCACCCGCTTGTTCGGTAAGATCGGACTGATCAGCTTTGGCGGCCCCGCCGGCCAAATCGCGCTGATGCATGGAGAAATCGTCGAGAAGAAGCGTTGGGTTGAGGAGGAGGAATATCTCCAGGCATTGAACCTTTGCCACCTGCTCCCGGGGCCGGAGGCGCAGCAACTCGCTGCATGGATTGGCTGGCGGTTGCATGGGGTTTGGGGCGGCCTGGTCGCCGGGCTGCTGTTCGTGCTCCCAGGCGCGGCGGTGATGCTGGGGCTGTCGGCGCTCTATGTGGTCTCGATGCAGGTCGGCTGGCTGCAAGGCCTATTTTTCGGGATCAAGGCTGCGGTGCTGGCAATTGTCGCGCAAGCCTTGCTGCGGATTGCGGGAAAGGCGCTCAACACGCCGCTCAAACGAGGGCTGGCGGTGATGGCCTTTGTCGCGCTGTTTGTCTTTCACACACCCTTTCCGCTACTCATTCTGGCGGCAGCGATTGCAGGCGCGGTGCTCGCCCGGACGGCTCCGGAAAAGCTGGCGCTCAAATCCGTGACCGCCGATGCCGCTCCGGTAAAGGGCGGATGGGCGTGGCACCTTGCCAGAACCATCCTGATCTGGGGCGCAATCTGGGCGGCACCGATGCTGTTGATCTATGCAACGCTGGGGCCGGATCATGTGCTGTGGCACATAGGCGCCTTCTTCTCGCAGCTGGCAGTGGTGACCTTTGGCGGGGCCTATGCGGTGCTCGCCTATATGGCGCAGGAGGCAGTCAACGGCTTCCAGTGGCTGAGCCCCGGTGAAATGGCCGACGGGTTGGGGCTCGCCGAAACAACCCCGGGTCCGCTGATCTTGGTGACGCAATTCGTCGGTTTTCTGGCGGGTTTCCGCGCTCCCGAACCGTTCGATGCCTGGACGGCGGGTATATTGGCGGCGGGCCTGACCACCTGGGTCACCTTTGCACCCTGTTTCCTCTGGATATTCGCGCTCGCCCCCATGATGGACCGCATCCGCTCGATCACCTGGTTGCAGGGCAGCCTCGTCGCGATCACCGCTGCAGTGGTCGGCGTGATCGCCAATCTGTCGCTCTGGTTCGCGCTGCATGTGTTGTTTACTGCCGTGCGCGAACTGGACCTGGGGATAGGCTGGATATGGTGGCCAGAGCCCGCAAGCCTTGACTGGCGCGCGCTTGCCATCGCCGTAGGGGCCGTGCTGCTGCTGTTCCGGTTCAGGCTGGGCATTATCAAGCTGCTGCTGGTGGCGGCACTGGCCGGGATGGCGGCAGCCACGCTCCCTGCTTGACTCTGCGCCCTTTCCTGCTAATGGCCGCCCCCGACCGAGGGGCTCGCCTCTCATGTCACCGTCCGAGACAGTTGGTGAGGGG
>CAZSJE010000240.1:0-2824 GCA_964606835.1 uncultured Sphingorhabdus sp. | reverse complement strand
GCCTTAGAAGTAAGCGCAAGCAAGGGAGTTTTTATAGATGACGCTTTTGGGTACCAAGATGGTTCGCGACGGAAAGACCGCTAGGCAGATATTTGACGAGGTGATGGCGAACCCTGCGCGCAAGAAATTCGGATTTGGGGAAAAGCTGGCAATTGTGAATGTCGATTTTCAGCAGGCCTATACGGCGCTCGACAAATTTGCCACGTCCTACGAAACTGACCCGCGCCAAATCGAATATGCCAACCATATTTCGCGTCTGGCGCGCGCAAAGGCCATGCCAGTCGTCTGGACGCGCGTTGCCTATGCAGAAAATGCCGACGATGCTGGGGTCTGGGGCACGCGCACCAACACGCCGGACAGTCTGCAAAACATCAAATATGGCTCTGATCGCCACGCTTATGATCCCCGTTGCCAGATTGAATCGGGCGATCTGCAGTTTACCAAAAGAATGCCGTCAGCCTTTTTCGAGACCCAGCTGGCGAGTTATCTTGTCTGGCACAAGGTCGATACCGTTGTGGTAACCGGTGGAAGCACCTCTGGTTGCGTGCGGGCTACCGCAGTGGACTCGCTCAGCCACGGCTATCGCACCATTGTTCCCATCGAAACCTGCGCCGACAAACATGAGAGCTATCACTTTGCGAATTTGACCGATCTTCAATTGAAATATGCAGACGTCGAACCCGTTCAAGCTGTTATCGACTGGTTGGAGGCGCGCTGATGCAGGAAGGTGCTGGCGACCCTGGACTCTATGATTTTCACGCCTATCGCGGACGCAAGCCAATCATCTGGCCGGGCGGCAAGAGAGTGGCAGTGTGGGTAGCTCCCAATCTGGAATATTATGAGATTGATCCGCCAGCGCATCCCAAACGCAAGGCGTGGGGGAAGCCGCATCCGGATGTGGTCGGCTATTCCCATCGTGACCATAGCAATCGCGTGTCGCACTGGCGGATGGCGGAGGTGATGACCAAGCATGGCTTTCCTGGATCGGTGTCACTCTCGGTGGCGCTTTGCCAGCATCACCCGGAAGTGGTCGCCGACGCCAACGCCCGCGGCTGGGAGTTTTTCAGCCACGGGATCTACAACACCCGTTATGCCTATGAAATGGACGAAGCGCAGGAACGCGCGATCATCGAGGATTCAATCCGAACGGTCCGTGATGCCACGGGCCAGACCATCCGGGGCTGGCTCGCACCGGCATTGACCCACACGCCGCGAACGCTGGACCTGATTGCAGACTATGGTCTCGATTATACGTGCGACCTGTATCATGATGATCAGCCGCAATGGGTGAAGGTGAAGCAGGGCCAGCTCGTTTCCATACCTTATAGTCTGGAAGTGAACGACCATTACGGATTCTTCGTCTACAATATGTCTGGCAGGGAATATGCGGACACGTTGATCCGTCAATATGAGCGATTAGCAGCCGAAGGCGGCACTGTGATGTGTATTCCGCTCCATGCCTATCTTATCGGACAGCCGCACCGCATAGGTCCGTTTGCGGATGCACTTCGCCACATTGCTCAAGATGGCCGTGCATGGATTGCATGCGCCGGGGAAATCGTCGATGCGTGGAGGGCGCAGCAATGAGCCTTGATCCTGAATATCTTGTCTACTCAAAACGTCGCCATGGCTATGACCATGACCTGTATGATTGGTCCGCCTTGCATGAACGTGCACCAATCGTCTGGCCGCAGGGCAAAACCGTGGCGGTCTTTGTCTGCGTCTCCCTCGAATGGTTCCCGATCACCCCCAGCGACACGCCTTTTCGCGCACCGGGGCATATGCAGACGGCCTATCCCGATTACCGCCACTATACCGCGCGCGAATATGGCACACGGGTGGGCATATACCGGCTGCTCGACGCCTTTGCCAAAGCGGGAATCAAGGCAAGCTTTGCGACGAACAGCGCCATTGCCAACCGCTATCCCGAATTGCTTTCAGAGATCGTGCGAGAGGGGCATGAGATCATCGCGCACTCAACCGACATGAATGGCACGATTGCCACCGGCCTGCCCGTGGATGACGAACGTGCCCTGATCAGCACTGCATTCGACACGCTGGAACGCGCGACCGGGGCGCGACCACAAGGCTGGCTATCGATTGCACGCTCGCAAAGCTGGAACACGCCTGACCTTTTGAAAGAAGCAGGCGCCTCATTTTGCTGCGACTGGGTGAATGATGAATTGCCCTATCGTTTCCGTAACGGCCTTATCAACCTGCCGCTCAATCACGAACTCAGCGACCGGCAGATCATCACTGTTCAGCAACAATCGGCAGACAGCTATGTGCAATCCATCGGGGACGCTTTTGACTGGCTGGCCACAGAGTCCGAGCGTTTTGGCGGGCGGATGCTGCCGCTACACATAACACCATATATCATGGCGCTGCCTTACCGGATCGATGCTTTTGAACGATTGCTCGCTGATATCTCAAACCGACCGGAATCCTGGTGCGGCACGGGTGGCGCCATCGTCAACGCTTGGAAGGAACAGTCGTGACCAGGGCGGTCATATTGGCAATCGCGCTCCTGCTTGGCGCATGCAGTGCAGCAGGCCAGCAACCGCAACTGGCCACATCATCGCCCGGCGTCGCAGATCCCGAAGGCAAGCTGCCCACGGACATCCGCCGCGTCACCATGATCGTGCGCGATATGGAAAACAGCCTGAAGCTCTATCGCGACGTGATGGGAATGCAGGTCAACTATGATGCGGTGTTGCCGATGTCGGGTGTTGCGCTTCCTGCTGGCGAACCTGGCGCCAAGGCCCGGCTCGTGCTGTTGAACGGCAATGATCCTTTCATTGGCTGGATTGGCCTGATGGAATGG
>CAZSJE010000239.1:0-2845 GCA_964606835.1 uncultured Sphingorhabdus sp. | reverse complement strand
TTGCTCGTCGCGCGGAACGATTTCGCTCAGCTGGCGGCTGGTCATGGCCCCAGCCGCGGTGCGCCGTTCGGTCATTGCGCACGAAGTCGCGCATATCCGCCATATGGACCATAGCCCGGCCTTTTACCGCTGGCTGGATACGCTGTTCGAGGGCGACCGAAAAGCCGCAGACCGCTGGCTGAAAATGCATGGCACCGCATTGCAACGAGTTGGGCGGTGACCGACCGTGTCCTGGTCCTCATGGGCGTGTCGGGATCGGGAAAAACTTATCTGGGGCGAAAACTTGCGAAAGCGACTGGCGTCGCCTTTATCGAGGGCGACGATTTTCATCCAACGGCAAACCGGGCGAAGATGGCGGCGGGGATTGCGCTTGACGACTACGACCGCTGGCCCTGGCTCGACGCGCTGGCCGCAGCCACAACCGGGCCTGCTATTGTCGCCTGCTCGGCGCTGAAGCTTTGCTACCGTGACCATCTGCGAAGCCGCATCGGGCCGGACACGCGTTTTGCTCTGCTCGATGCGCCATGCGCATTGCTCGACCAGCGCCTTTTAGCGCGCGCTGGCCATTTCATGCCCCCGAACCTGCTGGACAGCCAGCTAGCGACGCTGCAACCACCACTGCCCGGAGAGCCAGGCACCATTGCGCTCGACGCGCGGCTAACGCCCGAAGCCGCGCTGGCGATATTGCGAAATGCCGGTTTCCTGCCCCGCTAGCGCGGTCGGTGTTCGGTGCCCCAGCCAGCAGTGATGAAAAGCGCCGAAGCCTGCCCCTCTATGTCCGCCGTATGCCAGCAGCCGGGCGGGTTGATCGCATATTCACCCGGTGCGAGGGCAACCGTCGCCTTGGTGCCATCGGCCATCTCCTGATGCAGTGTCATTTCACCTGACAGGCATAGCACCACTTCATCGCCCTTTGGATGCATTTCCCAGCTGTCCCAACTTTCGCTGAAGCTGTGCGTCGTCACCAACCGCCCCTCCACACCATCGGCGGCATTGCGTTCGACATAGGCCTGGTACCAATCCATACCGGTAAAGGATGGCTGGACGAGTGCAGTGGCACCCAGCCCCAGATGCAGCGGATTGGTATCCAGCCGGTGTGCGGTCATTTGGCAGTCGCTTTCTTCCAACCCGTTGCGGTCATGATGATGTCGAAGATACGGTTCTGCTCGATCACGCCGCGCGCATTGTCGGCACCGGGGCCAGCGGCGAACAGAGCGACATCCTCGCCGCCATGGGTTTCAACGACACCATAGGCGCTGCCCTCATCGCCGGTCGGAACCAGCGCTTGCTGCGTTGCAGTCGGGCCGGTTTCGGGGGCGGGGCGCGGCAATTGGCGGACCGCGCCGGGGCCGTTCTGGTAACCAAGCGTGGTATAGGGCTGGCCGTCCGCAGCCTTGGTCGGCTCACCTGTGGGTTCGCCGCGCGCGTCGTTGCCGCTGACCAGCCCCAATATCGGGTTCCCGCGCGAAGGGTAGCCGGCAAAGGTCAGCGTATGGCTATGGTCGGCAGTGACCAGCACCAGCGTGTCTTTCAGGTCCACCATCGACAGCGCCTTCGCAATGGCGCGCGAAAACTCCTGCGCCTCGGCCAGCGCATAGCCCGCCTTCCCGGCATGATGGCCATGGTCAATTCGCCCGCCCTCGATCATCAGGTAATAGCCGCCCTTTTGCGTTTTCAGCCGGTCGATTGCGGCAACGGTCATGTCGGTCAGCGTTGGTTCGGTGCTGTCCGCCTTTCGGTCAAGCATGAAGTTCATATGGCTTGGGGTGAACAGGCCAAGCACCGGCCCCTTGCCGCCGCGCGTCGCCGCCAACCCGGCAGTGTCAGTGACATAAATTCCGCCTGTTTTCGCTGCCCAGGCAGCGGGCAGGTCAGCCGCATCGTCCAGCCTTTTGCCGCCCTTGGCCTTGCCGACGAAATTGGCGGTGCCGCCACCCAGCGCAATGTCGAAAGGCGTTGCCATCAGTTGCGCAGCGATGTCGGTGCAGCCCTTGCCGCGCTCGGCTTCGGGGATTGCCCGGTCATCCTCCCAGTCGCGCTGCGCGCTGTGCGCATAGACAGCAGCAGGCGTCGCATGGGTGATGCGCGTCGTGGTGACAATGCCCAGCCCCTTGCCATTGGCCTTGGCAATCTCGCCCATGGAAGTCAGCCGGTTTGCCAGCCCTTCGCTGCAGTCGCCCAGATGCGCGGCTGGCCCAACGCCGATCACGCCCGCGCGGGTCTTGGTGCCCGTGTTCATCGCCGTCGCGGTGCCGGCGCTATCGGGGACCTGCTGGTTGGTGTTGTAGGTCTTCACCAGCGCAACATTGGGGAAGGTGTCGAAGGAGAGATTATTCTCCTCTCCGCTTTCGCCACGCGACTGGCCATCATAGATCCGCGCCGCGGTAATGGTGGCGATTCCCATGCCGTCGCCGATGAAGAGAATGACGTTTTTTGCCTTCTTCTTGGGTGCTTGCATCGGCACCGGTGCGGGCATTTCCGCCGCTGCCTGCGCAACAGGCGCAAAAGCGATTGCCGCTGCCAGACCCCAACACAGTTTCGAATGCATCATGACCTCCCCTGAACTCGTGTCGTCAGAGGATAGCGTTGGCAGCGCGATATGTCATCTGCGCTACAACCATAATTATCCCATGATGAAGGCGTTCAGCTTGTTGCCGTCGGGATCGCGGAAATAGCCCGCGTAAAAGCCTTCGCCGCGCGGTCCCGGCGGTCCTTCGCAGGTGCCGCCGTTAGCCAGTGCAATGGCATGCAGCCGATCCACCTGTTCCTTGTCCTTCGCCTCAAGCGCTACCATCACACCGTTGCCAACGCTGGCAGCATTGCCATCGAACGGCTTGGTCAGGCC
>CAZSJE010000238.1:0-2846 GCA_964606835.1 uncultured Sphingorhabdus sp. | reverse complement strand
TCCCCGACCGTCAACCGCACATGCAGGTCCATCGGCTGGCCATGCTCATCAATCGAGTAAATCACATCGCGCATGACGGTTGGCTCGGGCTCTTCGATTTCGCAATGCGCGCGCATTGTTACCTTGCCGTCACTGTGATGCGTAAACATGAAGGTTTCATATCCGCGAGGCTGATCGAACCGATCCGGCTTTTTTGAGGTATAAACTAACCGACCTTCGACCACACGATGCTTCATGGCTCGTCTCCTTCATCTTCCACCTTAAAGCGCATTTTTAACTTGCCAAGTGAAAGTTGTCCGGACAAATTCAGGAAAACTATCGGAGGAAATTATGACATTTGCAGAATTGGATGTTCTCCGCTGGGTGCATATCCTGGCCATGGTCTATTGGCTTGGGGGGGAATGGGGCGTTTTCCAGACGAGCTATAATGTTACCAATTCGGCGTTAAGCCTTGAGGAGCGCAAGCGCCACATGGAAACCGCGTACCGGATTGACATCCTGGCACGCACAGGGATCGTTCTGCTCTTTCCTCTGGGGCTTCACATGGGCAAAATCTACGGATTCGTGCCATTTTTGGAAAATGGTGGCGCGTTGGCGGCGATGTGGCTGTTTTTCATCATTTGGCTGGGAATGACATGGGCGGCCTTTATCAAGCGTGAAACCGACATCGGCATCAAGATCACGCGCACCGAAGAGCTTTTGCGTTATCCCCTCATCGTGGGAATTGTAACGATGTCGGTATTGGCCTTCATGGGGAGCGGACCGATACAATCGTCCACTGGAACGTTCTGGTACCCTTCAAAAATGATCCTGTACGCTTTCACCTTGTGCATCGGCTTGTTCCTGCGGTTCGTAATGCGCCAATGGACGGTCTATTTCCGTGAGTTGGCGGCAGGCCCAAACGCGGACATTCAGGCAAAGCTGGATAAGGAAATCGCACAGGCCCGTATCGCGGCCTATATTTACTGGATTACCATATCGGGCATCTGCTTCTTGGGCGCAACCAAACCGTTCTGATTGCGAGCAAACAAAAAAGGGAGCGGCAAGAATGCCGCTCCCTTTTTGGTGCATAAAGGCTGGATGCTTAGTCGGCTTCCATCTCTTTAACGACATCTTCAATTGGCGGTTCAATTTCTGACAGCGCCTGCATATCCTGCTGCACGCCGCGCATGACGCGGGCAAGATATTCGCGAATAATCAGATTGCGTGCGCGTCCCGTTTCCAGATCGGGTTCATAATTCTCGATGTCGGCACGGCAAATAGTCCCCTTGGCGTCGAGCAGGCGTTCGATGGTGTCCATGCGTTCGCGGATCACCGATACCTCGCCGACAAGTGCCATCAACATCGATAGCATCCGATCATCTTCTGCATCGAGAAACTGCGGTCGTTTGCCTTTTGCTTTCAGCGCGGAGCGTGCAATCCAATCAATTTCGTCGCTCACTGTACCACCTCGGGTTTCCATGCGACATAAGCATTCCAGATCGCTGCGCGGCCATAATCCTCGGTCGCCCCTGCCGGAGATGGCGGGAAAATCTTTTCATCTACGACCGCCTTGACGCCGACGACGGACTGCCGGTCCTTGGGCAAGCCGCGGTCAGCCATAATTTGTTTCAGGTCTAATGCGTGCATCGCAGACCAGAATGGTTCGTTATTGTTAAAGGCATCCCAGTCGCGCATGAACTGCTCGAACAACGGCATTTCGGGCGAATATTGCGGCTGCTCAATATGGAACATCAGGCCGCCTGGTTTAAGGACACGAGCTCCTTCGCTGATGATCTGCGGCAAGGCTTTGTTGGACAGTTCGTGCAGAAACATGGTCGTCTGCACCCAATCGAAACTCTCGTCCGCAAACTCGGCCATATCCTCTGCGTTCATTTGCTTAAAGGTGATATTCTTCACACCCAAGGCCTGCGCGCGCGCGTGGCCGTAGCGCAGGCTTGGCGCTGCTGTATCAATCGCAATCACCTCTGCATCAGGGAAAGCCTGAGCAATCGGAACAGCATTGTGGCCTACTGTTGCCCCAATATCCAGAATTCGCTTTGGTTGCCAGTCCGGTCGCTCTTTCTTTATCCAGGCAGCAACCGCCTGACCGCCCCCATCGTTCAGTGCGCCAAGCGCTCCGCCGGTGGTTGCAAAAATGCCGCAATCATAATTGGCTCCTGCCGAAACATCGCCGGGGCGCTCTTCGCCATGATAGCTGCCCGGCATGCAGTGAATATCCACCGCAGCCTGGTAGCGCGGCACGTCGACACTCGGGTCAAGCTGCAGCGTGTCGCGGCCTTCATTATACTGCCGCGCCATTGCGTCGAGCTCATCCAGCTGGCGGATTACCATTGAGCGACCGTTCTGCTGGCGCATCTCCATCGAATTGCGCTTCATCGCCGACCAGAAACGATGCCAGGGGTCCTTGTTCATAGCATGGCGGATTTCGTGCCGATCCACTGGTTCGCGGCCATGTTCCGCCTTGAACGCGGGCAGCACTCTGCGCTCGTAGGCCAGTCGGTTCCCTGAGCCGAGATCGCCCGACAAATAGCGGTTGAGATTTGCGAGAAAATTGAACCGTGCGGCCTCATCGTGGCTGGGTTTGGGAAACATCGCATGTTGCGTAACAGCCGTATAGGGCGGCGGGACATCCATCTTGCTCATATCAATCCATCCTTGGCGAGTCTCTCTATGGTAGCCTCGCTAATACGAGTGAAATGATCACGGTCAGGTGTCTTGATGATACCGTCCCTGATCAAACTGTTCGACTGGTGGTGAGTATCTGCAGCGTAAATGGAACTGAACAAAGCGTTGCGTTGCCGGCTCAATGTGTTTGTCATGCCTGGCTTGCGACGCGCAGCACG
>CAZSJE010000237.1:0-2854 GCA_964606835.1 uncultured Sphingorhabdus sp. | reverse complement strand
ATCGCCGTCGAAACCGGGCAGGTCGCATCAGCCTTGTTCTTCTTCGCCAGATCGCGGCGCATTCGCGGGATGGAACGGGTCGTCCCCGGAGGGATTTTGCGGACATAATCGGCAACGATATCGGGGGTCGCGACGTACAGGATGCTGCCAGCCTCAATCCCGGCAAAACGCGTTTCCAGGACAACGCGTTTTGGTTCCTTCTTTTTGGCGGCGCTTTTTGCCATTCATGGTCTCCGACATGCCTTGCCTGTGCGATTCGTTTAGCATGGCGAAGCGCCAGCAAAAATAATGAGCCAATTCCGGCTTTGATATCATAGGGATGAACGATGGAGCAGCGCCGATTAGCCCTTTCAACCGGCGTGGAGATCGACGTCTGGACGCTCGGCGATCCCGCAAACCCTCCGATCATCTTCCTTCACGGCTTCCCCGAAAGCCACCGCACCTGGGCGCACCAGATGGCGGGCCTTGCGGATCGATACTGGTGCGTCGCACCCGACCAGCGCGGCTATGCGCGCTCGTCGAAACCGCCTGAGGTTTCGGACTATGCTGTGCCGAAGCTGGTGGCGGATGTGTTTGCGCTGGCCGATGCGCTGGGGATCGACCGCTTCACGCTCGCCGCCCACGACTGGGGCGGCGCGATTGGTTGGGCGGCGGCGTTAACGCTGCCACAGCGGATTGAGCGGCTGGTCATCGCGAACGCCCCGCATCCCTATATCTACCAGAAAACGATCATCGAGGATTTGGACCAGCGGCAGGCCGCGCAATATATCCGCACCTTTCGCGGGGACGAGCTGGAAAAGCGGATCGCGACGAACGGCCTCGAATGGTTTTTCGAACATAGCTTCATGCGCCATCTGGAGGCGTCTTCAGTGTCGGAGGAGGAACGCGCGGCCTATCTCGACGAATGGAGTCAGCCCGGCGCACTGACCGCCATGTTCAACTGGTACCGCGCCTCGCCCACCGACGTGCCTGCGATGGATGCTATGATCGAGACCACCGATTTCCTGCAAAAGCCCTTTCCCAAGTTGATGGTCCCGACGCTGATCGTCTGGGGGATGAAGGACCCGGCCTTGCTCCCCTGCCAGCTTGAGGACATTGAAGAGCATGTTCCGAACGTGACTATAGTGCGCATCCCAGAAGCAGGCCATTTCTCGCCCTGGGAGGCCCCGGACGCGGTGACCCAGGCCATGCAGGACTGGCTGCCTTGAGCCGCCACCATCTGTTCCGCGCGCGCGCGGCGCATGACCATAGCCCGGTCACCTATATTGAGTTGTTCTTCGACCTCGTTTTCGTCTTTGCGATCACGCAACTGTCGCACCGCTTGCTCGACCATCTCTCGCTGATTGGCGCGTTAGAAACATTGGTGCTCTTCCTCGCTGTCTGGTGGGTGTGGATTTACACCAGCTGGGTCACCAACTGGCTCGATCCGGACCGCGCGCATGTACGATTGATGCTGATTGCCATGATGATCGGTGGACTGTTGCTTTCCGCAGCCATCCCCAAGGCTTTCGAAAGCAACGGGCTGCTCTTCGCCCTTGCCTACGTCTCCATGCAGTTGCTTCGCACGGGCTATATGGTTTGGGCCTCGACCGGCGTTCATGACGGACGAAGGCGCAATTTCATGCGGATATGCTTCTGGTTCATACTGGCCCTGCCTTTCTGGATCGGAGGTGCCTTGGCCGAGGGTGAGTGGCGTCTGGCGCTTTGGTCTATTGCAATCGCCATCGAATATGCCGGGCCCTACACGCTGTTCCGCACGCCGGGGCTGGCTACATCGTCACCGGCAGATTGGGACATATCTGGTGGCCACATGGCCGAACGCTGCGCGCTGTTCATCATCATTGCGCTGGGTGAGGCGGTGCTGGTAACTGGCGCGACCTTTGCCAAGCTGGACCATAACGCACCGACCTGGGCCGCTTTCCTGACCAGCTTCATAGGCAGCGCGACCATGTGGTGGATTTACTTCGACATCGGAGCGATGCGCGGGTCGAGAATGATATCGGAGGCCGACAATGTCGGACTGGTTGCGCGCACTGCCTACACCTATCTGCATTTGCCTATTGTCGGCGGCATCATCGTTACTGCTGTGGGCGACGAAATGATGCTGGCGCATCCGATTGGGCATAGCGACCTTGCAACGGTGCTGGCGATCATTGGCGGGCCGTTGCTCTTCCTGATCGGCAACCAGGCGTTCAAATGGATCACCTCGGGCGCGAAATATCCGCCATTGTCGCACGGTTTCGGGACGATTGCATTGATCGTTGTCGGCGTAACTGGCTGGTTCGCCCATTGGCAGCCGCTGACGCTGGGGATAGCCGCCACCGCCACGCTGATTGCCACGGCATTGTGGGAATGGTTTTCACTGCACGGCGGCTGGCAGCGTTGGGCGCCCTGGATGGCACCGATATTCGGCCGCTTTAGTTCCCCTGCCAGTTGACCCAAGCGCCATGCGCCTGCGCCTCGGCCAGCAGCGTCCATTCCTCGGCGCCGGGCCAGTAGCGGACGCGCAGTTCGTGCGCGAAGGTTTCGCGGTTGGTCTCAAGCATCATCCAGGCGAGTGGCTTGGTCGGCGTCGCCTTGGCCCCTGCCGCCTTGATGGCTTCCGAAATGGCATGGCGGCGGTCGGCGGGGATATACTGCCAGACAATGCTGTGGTTGAATACGCGGGTGATGCCGACCGCCTGCGGAGTAGCCAGTCGCTCGATCACCCAATCGAGCGCGTCGGCCTGCACCACGTCCGGCCGCTTTTCAGAGGCCAGCTTGATAGCGGCGTCCATCCGGACAATGCGGTCGCTGTTTTCGGGCCAGACATAACTTTTGACGCGCAATGCGGCTTCCGGGTCCGACAGGTCGA
>CAZSJE010000236.1:0-2858 GCA_964606835.1 uncultured Sphingorhabdus sp. | reverse complement strand
GCACGGAGCCAACCGATACGGTCGATCAAATGGGCTTCCTTATGCCTCGGCATGGAATTGATTCCTTTTCAGTAGTTGAGTTTCAGACCCGGCCTCGCCCACCTTGTTTTGACGAGCCGTCCGCTGCCCGACAGGCAGATATAGGCATCGCGCATGTCCGCGCCGCCGAACGCGATATTGGTGGTAAAGATGTCGTCCGTGGCCACAAATTCGACCAGCTCGCCCTCTGGCGAAATCACGCTGATCCCGCATTCACCGATAGTAGCAACACAGATATTGCCATTGGCTTCCATACCGAGGCTGTCGAAAAATTTATAACCCGCCGGGCGATAGACAGGGATTCCCGGTCCCCCGGGCCCCGCATCTGCCGCAACCTTGCCCGGTGCGGTGATATTGAATTTCATCAGGCGGCATGTGTAGGTTTCGGCAGCGTAAAGCGTCTTTCCATCGGGTGAGAGTCCGACTCCATTGGGATTGTTCGACGGAAATATGACCTCTTCCAGATGGCTGCCGTCGGCCTTTGCATAAAAGATGCCGACAATGTCATGGCACCGTTTGGCATAATCGACCTTGCCATGGTCGGTGAACCAGAAACCGCCATGTTCGTCGAACACAATGTCGTTGGGTCCGCGCAGGACGCAGCCGAAATCCCCGGATTTATAAAGGACTTCGATTGCGCCAGTGTCGAGGTCGATCCGCTCGATCCGTCCGCCGGAATAATCCTTTGCAATGCCATGCGGCGCCAGAAAGCCGTTGGCTTCAAGATATTCGAACCCGCCATTGTTGCAGCAATACAGCTTGCCATCCGGTCCCAATGCCAGCCCGTTAGGTCCGCCGCCCGGTTTGGCTACAACAGATTTGCTGCCATCTGCCGCGATACGGGTGATTTGCCCGGACGCGATTTCAACAAGGATGACGCTGCCGTCGGGCAGGATGACAGGTCCTTCCGGAAAACGCAGACCATCTGCCACAAGTTCAAAATCCGCCATTATCTCTCCTCTCTTTCCCGAGATCCTTCGTCGGGTTCGCGCTCTGGTGCCGATCCGTCTCCCTCGCCCAGCGCGATCTGCATATACACACTATCCAGCCAGCGCCCGAACTTTCGTCCCACGCTGCGCATCCGCCCGGCATGTTCGAAACCCATTTTGCCATGCAATGCCACCGAAGCCGGCTCTCCGCCTCCGATTACCGCAATCATCTGGCGAAATCCGAATACGGTCGATTGTTCGATCAACGCGGCCAGCAATTGCGAACCAATGCCCTGCCCCAGTTGGTCCGCCCGGACGTAGATCGAATCTTCGCACGCAAAACCGTAGGCAGGTCGGTCCCGAAACTGGGATGCATAGGCATAGCCAACAATGTCGCCCGCCCGTGTCGCGACCAGGAACGGCCACCCTTTTTCCGTTATATCTCTTATTTTCTGTTCGGTTTCCGCCACCGTGCGCGGCACCGTATCGAAGCTTGCGCTACCCCTTTCGACATGCGCAGCGTAAATTGCGGCAATTGATGCAGCGTCCCCGACTTCGGCCGACCGAAGCATGCATCTGTCCGCTCCAGATTCCCCCGTTTCCATGACGGAGGGCTGACATAGAATAACCGACATGGAAAGTCCTTTAGCGCATCTTTCTGCGCAAAGTTTGACGTCGATCAACGAACGCGGCGGAAAAGGGAGTAGCATGACAATGTGAAGCCGACTCACCCCCATCCCGTCGGCGTTGGAAAAAGGAAATGGCGATGAAATCGATCATGGTACATGCAGGAAGCGACCCCGGCTTTGACGGCCGGTTGCAGGTTGCACTCGATCTCGCACGACGGTTCAATGGACATCTTTCTCTGATCTTGCCGCGCCCTCCGCAGGACTATGTCGCATTCGATATGTTTGGCGGCGCGCACTTCATTTCGGAGGCTTTTGAGGCTGCTGAGAAAGAACGCGCCAAAATGCAGGCCCGGGTCGACGAACATCTGAAAGTTGAAGGCTTGCCGTGGGACTGGCAGATCTTCGACGGCACAATTGTCGATGCCCTCGTCAACGCCGCCCGCTTGGGCGACATATTGGTCATGTCGCTCGACGATACCGCAGCCCGCGCAGGCGGTCAGGGTCGCGCGCTTGTCAGCGACGTAGTCACGGCATCGCGTACACCGATATTGGCCGTTCCCCTTGCGTGCAAAAGCCTGGCGTTTGACAGGGCAATGGTCGCCTATGACGGTGGCTTTGAGGCCGCAAATGCGGTGCGCGCGGCACGGCCCCTGCTAGCCGCGACAGGCGCGGTACGGATTACGGAAGTCGAAGCGGTGCCCGATGAATTCCCGGTTACAGACGTGGCAGCCTATCTGTCGCGGCACGGCGTCAATGCTGAACTTGCCGTGGCGGCCAAGGGCGATGTCAGTGTCGAGGAACGCCTGCTGGCCGAAGCAAAGGCGTGGCACCCCGATTATCTCGTCATGGGGGCCTATGGCCATGGCCGCTGGCGTGAGGCAGTCTTCGGCGGCGTCACGCGGTTCCTGCTGGCCGAAATCGGCGTGCCCGTTCTGCTGGCCCATTGATAACAGATGTTGGCATTCATCCCCCGGCGTGGCAGGTAAGCCGCATCGGGGGATAGGGTATGGATAAAGACACGGCAGCCACCAGCCGGCCTATGGGATTCTGGATGGCACTGGCTCTCGTCATGGGGAGCATGATCGGATCTGGCGTATTCCTGCTGCCGGCAAGCCTTGCCCCCTTGGGCTGGAATTCCGTTTTTGGCTGGATGATCACGGTGGCAGGCGCGCTTTGCGTTGCCGCGGTTTTCGGAAAGCTGAGCCGAATCCTGCCCAAGGCAGGCGGACCCTATGCCTATTCCCGCGCAGCTTTCGGTGAC
>CAZSJE010000235.1:0-2920 GCA_964606835.1 uncultured Sphingorhabdus sp. | reverse complement strand
ATTTCGACCGCCCGACGACGATGGCCGGTGAACCAGCGCCGATGCCGGAAGGAACCGCCCTTGCCTGATCCCAATCCCCGCGCGCTGATTATACGCAAAGGCGATTCCTCTGCCGATTTTCGCATGGCGACGGACATTTATGCGAAGCTCGATCCGGAAAAGGTCATTGGCTTTCAGTTCAATCCATCGAGTTTGCGAACTACATTCACAAACCAGTTTGGTGACGAAGATCATCCCGACAATCACGCGCGAAAAACCGCCGCCAAACTTGATGTCGAACTGACATTCGATACAACCGATACCGGCGAAACGATCTACAAATATCTGAACAAGCTGCGGGCCATCACCAACGCCACGCCGCCCACAAACACGCGCGAACCAAATGGCGTGGTGCAAATCATCGAGTTTTGGTGGGCGGTAAAGCTTTTCGAAGGTATCGTCGAGTCGTTGACCGAAACCATCGATTACTGGTCGCACGATGGCGTACCGCTGCGCGCCACTGTCCAGCTTTCGTTGAAAAAAGTGGGCGACGTCGCAGTTAATCATCCTGCCCGGGCCGACCGGTCGGGGGCAGACATTTCCATCAATGACCAGGCTGACGATACTGCCGTAATTCCCGTTCCTGCCACACCAAGCGGCACAACGGGTACCGCAACACGGGCTGGCAACAGCCGCGCCGGACGCACTGTGGCTGCACAAAACGGGCTGGAAAGCATGCGCGGCGGTGCAAGTGCCGGGGCTTTTGCAGGGGCGAGTGCGAGCGCCGGAGCCTTTGCCGGTGCCTCTGCATCGGCGGGCGCGGGGGCATCGGCATCTGCTTCGGCCTCAGCCGGGATCGGTGTCAGCGCTGGCGCAAAACTGGGGGCTGCTGCATCCTTCAAGGCATCCGGCGGGGTGAGCGCAAGTGCTGGGGCGGGCGCGTCGCTGGGCTTTGGCATCGGTGCAAGTGCCGGGGCGAGCGCCGGAGCAGGCATTGGCGGCGCGGCAGGGATCGGCATGTCCGGTGGTGCTTCCATCGGGGCTGGAGCCGGTGCAGGAATCGGCGGCGGGATTGGAATTGGCGCAAGCGCCGGAGCCGGGATCGGGATCGGTGCAGGCGCATCTTTTTCGGCAGGCGCGACAGCCGGCATCACCGGTTCGGCCAGCGCCGGCGTTTCGGCTTCGGCAGGCGCCTTTGCGGGTCTTGGCTCGTCGAAGATGATCACTGGCAATACCGGCATGGACATCGCCAAACTGATGCCGCCCGCAATGCCTGCGCCGATGGGAGCGGGCGCACAGTTCGACGCCACTGGCAAGCTGACCAATGACGGCAGCGTCGTGGTCGCGAGCAGCTACAGCACGCAAACGACCAGCTTTGACGGCACCACCAGCCGGACGAGCGGCAGTTCGGTGCGGGTGATGTGAGGAGGAGTTTATGGCGGTTATCATCAATGAAATCGTGACCGAGCCAGTGACAACCGGGTCCTCGCCCCCCGAACCGCGCGATCGCCCGCAAGCGGAGGACGCACGACCCCCGACCATGGACGATTTGCGTTTCGAATTCCTGCGCGACGCCCAGCGCAAGGCACGGCTTTGGGTGGACTGACCGATGGCGCTCGATGATCCCCCACCAGCTGTCTATTCGACCCGCCCCACCGTGGAGATCGGCGGCATGGACTATCCCATGCTGAACGCCAACATCCAGTCGGTGCGGATGCAGGAATCGACCGGCGGGCTGTCGGTCGCCGAGCTGACTGTAACCGATTGGGTCGCGCGCGCCGACGGATCGGTCGGCTTCGGCGGCGATGCGGGCTCGCCGCTCGTCCTCGGGGCTGGCCTGCGCATCTTCATGGGCGCAGCTGCGGTGCATGCGGGCGAGATTTTCGACGGACAGATCATCGCAGTCGAGTCCGAAATCGGCCAAGACACTCCGCCGATGATCACAGTGATCGCTGAAGACCGGCTGTTTTCGGCACGGCGCAAACGGCAGAGCCGGATATTGGAGCAAAAGTCCCCCGCCGATATCGCCCGACAGATCGCCGACGATCATGGCCTGGAAGCCGAAGTGCGCGACGGCCTGGACGGACCGACCGGTGACTGGATCCAGCAGGAGGAAAGCGACCTTGCATTCCTGCGTCGTATTCTCACCCGCTTCGACGCCGATGTGCAGATTGTGGGGGCAAAATTGCAGGTCGGAAAGATCGGCGTCGATCAAAGGAGCGAAGTTACCCTGACCGTTGGCAGCACGCTGACCCGCGTCCGCATCACCGCCGACGTCGCCAACCAGGTGACCGAGGCCAAGCTTTCAAGCTTCGACCCCGCCACCGGTGAGCTGGTCACCGGCGAGGCCAATGCGCAAGGCTGCGGCCCGGGCAGCGGTCGCACCGGCACCGACATCTTGAACAGCGACTTTGCCGCCGTCCCCCTGCCGCTTGGTCGCCATGGCCCGATGACGCAGGCTGAGGCGGACAAGGTTGCGCAGGCCGAATATGACCGCCGCGCCCGGTCGCTGGTCACCGCCACCGGTACCGCGCGGGGGACTTCAGAACTGCGCGTCGGCAGCTGGCTGACGCTGGTCGGCGTCAATCCCCAATTCGCCAATGTCTATGCCGTGTCGCAATGCACGCACCGCTTCAGCAATAGCGAGGGCTATCGCACCGACTTCATCGCCGAATGCGCCTATATGGGAGCAGCAGCATGAGCGCGACCACGCATATCGCCTCGCCCGCTTGGTGGATGGCAGGGGCACAGCTCGCACTGGTCAAATCGGTGCAGGACCCGCAGCAAATGGGACGCGTGCAGGTGCAGCTGGTCGGGGCCGATCCGGACAGTTCGGCGCTGGTCTGGGCGCGGGTTTCGACACCTTTTGCCGGAAACAATTACGGTGCCTTCCTGATCCCCAATGTCAGCGACGAGGTTATGGTCGTCTTCGTCGGTGGCG
>CAZSJE010000234.1:0-2952 GCA_964606835.1 uncultured Sphingorhabdus sp. | reverse complement strand
TGGTGGCGTTTATGCGATTGGGCGGGACTATCATGCAGATACAGGCCTTAAGCTGATGCTGGACGGCTTTGATCCGGCCAGCGGCGAACTGACCGACTTTGGTGGTGGGCTATATCTGGTTGATCGCGAAGCCAGGATTGCCGCGTCATGGTCATTCAGTGGAATGATGGCACACTGGAACCGGAAACATGCGCAAGCCGCTTATGTGCCGTCGCTGTCTCGCACCCCGCCACCGCAATACTGCTATGGCGCAAAGATATTGATGTGCGAGCAGACGGACTTCTTACTGTTCCTCAAAGCTGTTGCTGAAGGCGTGATCTACTACGATCCGGCAATCAAGATCGAGAATGCGTCGACCACCAACCCGGCAATCAAGCGCCGTAGCTAGTTTCGCATCAATCATGGCAGGATCACCGAAGTATATCATTCGTCCGAAATTGCCTCGGTCGCGGGAGATCGCCGGTAGCAAAATGTCCCCGCTCGCTCTTACCTCACCCCCCGCCTGCCCGCTTGGGGCTGCCCGATCACCCCCCCGATCATCCTGAGCGTCCTGAGCTTGTCGAAGGGCGAAGGAAGCGCTTGCAATGTAGGATTTGGTTTGGGATGCTCCGCCCGCATCCTCCTTCGCGCTAAGCGCTATGGCGGACAAGAATCGCTAACCGCCCCTCTGGCTGATCGGGGTCCGCACAGCAGCAGCCGCTGACGCTCAGACAACCGCGTTAAATTGACAAAGTGGACAGATACCCCCCGGCCTTAGCGACAATCTTGTCAACTTATCGCCACCAGCGCCGCCTCGAACCGCGCCTCGCCCTCGCCGCGAACCAGCGCATACTCCACGCCCCGCTCGTCCAGCTCGGCCTTGCATAACGCGAAAAAGCGCTGCCGCTCCGCCGCCCTCGCGTAGACCCTCAAGCCATCGTCGACAAAGGGCAGGTCGATATCGAGCAGCAGGTAAAGGTCGGCATAGGCCCCCCTATCTTTGCCGAAGCCCGCGAACCACGGATCGCTCTCGCCAAACATCATCTGCGCCCACACCTCGGTAATCAGCGGGTCTGTATCGAACAGCACATAACCGGCCCCCAATTCCCGCGCCCTTTCCGCCGCCGCCTTGTTCATCGCGTCCTGTGTCTCGGCGATGTGCACCAGCTCCGCCATGCCGATATCGGTGCCGTGCGCCTCGCAATAGGCGCGGCCATATTCGGGGACGACTTCGCACCCCAGATGCGCCGCCAGCCGCGTGGCGAGCGTGGATTTGCCGGTGCTTTCCGGGCCGTGCAGGCAGATGCGCTTCACGGCTTTTGAGCTTTCCGCCACTCAATCAGGCCTGCAATCGCTAGCAGCAGGAACAGCGCATAAAGCCCCGTAGTCGGCAGCAGGCCTTTGACATAATAAAGCGGGATCGAAATGACGTTCACCGCGATCCACCACCACCAATTTTCCAGATAGCGCCGCGCCATCAGGATTTGCCCGGCGACCGAGAGCACCGCCACCGCCGCATCCCAATAGGGGTAACTCGCATCGGTGTTCGCCGCCATGAAACTGCCCCAGCCGAGGATGGCGAGCGCCGAACCGATCAGCCATGCGGCCAGCGCGGGCTTGCTGAGCCGCTCGACGACAATCTCCCCTGCATCGGCGCGGTTCCGCAGCCAGCTCCACCAGCCGTAGAGGTTCACGACGATAAAGAAGATTTGCAGCCCCGCATCGCTATACAGCTTCGCCTCGCGAAAGATGAAGAAATAGAGCGCGACCATCGCAATGCCGAACGGATAGTTCCACACCGAGCGGCGGATGATCAGCACGATATTGGCGACGCCGAGCAGCGCGGTGATGATTTCCAGTTCGCTCATACGGCGAGCCATTCCGCCAGGATCGCGTTGACCGCCTCCGGCGCGTCCTGTTGCACCCAATGCGAAATGCCGGGCAGCCGGTGCAGCGTCAGATGCGGCACCCATTGCTCCATCCCGTCGAGCAAATGGATGTCGAGCGCGATATCATTCTCGCCCCAGATCACCAATGTGGGCACATGCACCATGCCATCACCCAGCTTTGCCGCATTGGCAGCGCGGTGCTTCATCAGCGCGCGATAATAGTTGAGCATGGCGGTGATCGCACCGGGGCGCCGCGCGGCGTGGGCGTACACATTTACGTCTGCGTGAGGGAACCTGTCCCTGTTGGCAGCGCTGCCGGTGAAGGCTCGGCGGATCGCGCGGGCATCGTTGGCGAGCAGCAGCCGCTCCGGCAACCACGGGATCTGGAAGAAAAAGATATACCAGCTTTTCCTCAACTGCCGCCATTTGCGGATTTCGCGCACGGCGCACATCGGATGCGGCACATTCATGATGACAAGGCCGTCAAGCGGGCGAACCTTGCGAATGGCAAAATTCCACGCAACCACCGCGCCCCAATCATGCGCGACCAGCAGCACTTCCTTGGCGGGAGCTTCCTCCTTGGCCAGATCAATCAGCGCGGCGACATCTTCGAGCAGATGGTCGATGGCATAGGCGTCGACTCCCTCAGGTTTCGATGACGCACCATAACCGCGCAGATTGGGCGTCCAGACGCGGTAGCCCTGCTCAACCAGCAACGGTATCTGGTGCCGCCATGAGAAGTTCAGTTCGGGAAAGCCGTGCAGCAATATCGCGAGCCGCTCCCCCTGCCCGCTTTCCGCCAGTTCGAACCGCTGGCCATTGGCTTCGACAAAGCGCGTCCTTATCCCCGACGCTAGATCTGGGTTCCATGAAAATTTGTCGGCAGGTGAACTGTTTGACATTCGCGCTGCGCTTATCGGCTGTGCAGCGTGACGTCCAGCACGGCATTGACGCGCGCCCTTGCCCTGTGCATTCTTCAACCAAAGGAAAGCGGAGAGGTTTCAAACATGGCAACCAAGAGCGACAAGGCCAAAAAGTCTAAAGACAAAAGCGCATTCCCCAATTTCGGCGCAGGGGCGTTTGA
>CAZSJE010000233.1:0-2953 GCA_964606835.1 uncultured Sphingorhabdus sp. | reverse complement strand
GAAAACGGCCCTGCCGACGCGCCGGTCATCCTGCTCGTTATGGGCCTTGGCACGCAGATGATTGCCTGGTCGGATGAGTTCATCCAGGGCCTCGTCGCGCGCGGTTTTCGTGTCATTCATTATGACAATCGCGATGTCGGCTTGTCGCAGCGGATGGAGGGCGCGCCTGCGGGGAACCTCATTTGGGCGATGTTTGCCTCGCGCTTTGGCTTGCCGCTGCGCACGGCCTATAGCGTTGCCGATATGGCGGCTGACGGGATGGGGTTGCTCGATGCGCTGGGGATCGACAAGGCGCATGTGGTGGGCGCATCGATGGGTGGGATGATTGTGCAGCATATGGCGGCGCGTTATCCCGATCGTGTGCTGAGCATGACTTCGATCATGTCGTCGAGCGGGGCATCGGGCTTGCCCGGACCGCGTGCCGATATTCGCCGCCGGATGCTGGCTCCGCGTGCCGCCAATGCCTCGCGCGAGGAGGCGATAGCGCAGGGCACGGACACGGTAACGGCCTTTGCCTATCCCGACCCCACTCGCGCGCCCGATGCGATCCGCGATATGGTCGGTCGATCCTATGATCGCGGCTATTACCCGATAGGCTTGAAACGGCAGTTGCTCGCCATTGTTGCCGATGGCAGCCGGGTGAACATGCTGAAAACCATTAAGGTGCCGACTTTGGTCATCCACGGCGGCGCGGACCCGCTGGTGCCCAAGGAAGCCGGCATCGATACCGCCCGCCACATTCCGGGTGCTCGGCTGGAGATTATCGAGGAAATGGCGCACGACCTGCCGCCGTCGCAGGTGCCGCGCATGGTCGATCTGATTGCCAGTCACGCATCGCTCGCCCATTGACGCGCAGGGGGCATTTCGCCCAAGGGTTTAGGCGATGAAAAAGTCCGCAGGCCTCGACCGTTCAATAACCTCCAAATGGCGCCCCGCCACGCAAGCGGTGCGCGGTGGCACATGGCGCAGCGAGCATGGAGAGACGTCGGAGGCGTTGTTCCTCTCGTCCGGCTATACCTATGACGATGCCGAGACGGTGGCGGCGCGCTTTGCCGGTGAGCAGCAGGGCATGACCTATAGCCGCCTGCAAAACCCGACGGTGGCGATGGTGGAAGAGCGCATCGCGCTGATGGAAGGGGCGGAGGCTTGCCGCATGCAGGCTACCGGCATGGCAGCAATGACCACCGCGATGCTGTGCCAGCTCAACACCGGCGATCATGTGGTCGCCGCGCGCGCAGCTTTCGGTTCGTGCCGATGGCTGACCGACAGCCTGTTGCCGCGCTGGGGGATTACCACCACCACCATCGACAGCCGCGATAATGATGCGTGGAAGGCGGCGATCCTGCCTAATACCAAGGTTTTCTTTTTCGAAACCCCCGCCAACCCGACGATGGATATTGTCGATATGGGCTATGTCTGCGGGCTGGCGCGTGAGCATGGGATCACCACTGTCGTTGACAATGCCTTTGCCACCAGCGTGTTGCAGCGTCCGCTGGAGTTTGGCGCGGATGTGGTGGCCTATAGCGCCACCAAGCTGATGGACGGGCAGGGCAGGGTGCTTGCCGGTGCGGTGTGCGGCAGCGAAAAATGGATCAACGATGTGCTGCTGCCTTTCCAGCGCAATACCGGGCCCAATTGCTCGCCATTCAACGCCTGGGTAGTGCATAAGGGGCTGGAAACGCTCGAACTGCGCGCGATGAAGCAATCGGAAAATGCACTCGCCGTCGGCCGCTTCCTCGAAGGCCGGGTGCCGAAGATGCTCCATCCCGGCCTTGCGAGCCACCCTCAGCATAATCTCGCCATGAGCCAGATGAAGGCATGCGGGCCTATCTTTTCCTTCGTCCTCGACGGCGGGCGGAGGCAGGCCATGGATCTGCTCAATGCGCTCGAACTGATCGATATCTCCAACAATATCGGCGACAGCCGCAGCCTGTGTTGCCACCCATCGTCCACCACCCACTATAGCGTGTCCGAGGAACAACGCGCGATCATGGGCGTGGAGGAAGGCATGTTGCGGATCAACATTGGCCTCGAAGACCCGCAGGATTTGATCGACGACCTCGACCAGGCTCTGCTAAAGGTAGGCTTATGATCCTTGATGCCTTCTTCACCGATGCCGAAACCACCGATGGCGTGACGGTGCGTGTGGTCACCAATTTCCTGGACGATCAGTCGGCCCCAGCGCAGAACCGCTGGTTCTGGTCCTACCATATCCGGCTGGAAAACCATCGCGACGACCCGGTGCAATTGCTGACCCGGCATTGGAAAATAACCGATGGGCGCGGAATGATCAGCCATGTCGATGGCGACGGCGTCGTGGGTGAGCAGCCGCTGCTGCAATCCGGCGGCAGCCATGACTATGTCTCCGGCTGCCCGCTGGCGACGCCCTATGGCACGATGGAGGGGCATTATCGCTTCATCCGCGCCGATGGCTCGACTTTTCTGGTCGATATCCCTCGTTTCCGGCTAGTTGCTCCAGCCACGGCACGATGAAGCGGACCCATTTGCCCCTGAACGGCCTGCGCGTATTCGACGCAGCGGCGCGGCATTTGAGCTTCACCAAGGCTGCCGATGAGCTGGCAGTAACCCCGGCGGCGGTTGGCCAACAAATCCGTGCGCTGGAGGATATGCTGGGCGTCGTGCTGTTCCGCCGTACGCCCAAAGGCTTGGAGCTTACGCCCGAAGCCGACAAGGGTCTGGACGCGTTACGTGCAGGTTTCCTGCAGTTTGAGGAATCGGTGCGCGCCATGCAATCGGGGCAGACTTCCAACTATCTGACGATTGCAGCACCGCGTGATTTCACCGCAAAGTGGCTGACACCGCGGTTGGCGCGCTATGGCGCGGCCAATCCCGAATTGCAGTTCACTTTGGTTTCCGCGGATCAAGAGATCGACTTTACCGAGGCCAATCTGGATATCGCCGTGCGGCTTACCGACGGGCCGGGCGAGCATGA
>CAZSJE010000232.1:0-2980 GCA_964606835.1 uncultured Sphingorhabdus sp. | reverse complement strand
GGCCGCACCCAAAAGGCAAAGGGACGCGATTCGATGACTGCGCGGTCGCGTAGCGCGGCAATACGCGCGGCAAACTGCTCGGCTTGCGAACCTGCGCCGCGCGTCGCGCTGCCCACGGTCAGCACAACTGCCGTTGTGGCGAGCCCCAGGAGAAAAAGCACCACCATCAATTCGACAAGCGTAAACCCCGCCTGTTTTTTGCGGTGATCATTCGGCATAGATGTCGGCATTGTCATCCTGCCCACCGGGCGCGCCATCGGCCCCCAGCGAATAGATATCGAACGCCCCCGACCTGCCCGGAACGGCATATTGGTAGGGGCGGCCCCAAGGGTCGTTGGGCAGCTTCTTGATATAGCCTTCCATCCGCGCACCGGGTGCAGTGACCGGCGGGGAAGCCAGCGCCGCCAAACCCTGCGACGCATTCGGATAGGCCAGATTGTCGAGGCGGTAGGTTTCCATCGCCTGCGACAATATGGCGATATCGGCCTTTGCCTTTTGCACCATTGCCTTGTCTTGGCTGGGCAACACGTTGATCACTACGATGGTGGTAACAAGGCCCAGGATGAACAGCGTGACCATAAGCTCGACCAGCGTAAAGCCATTCTGGATCGCGCGCGGGCGCTTGCGATATTTCGGATCGGGGCGGCTGAAATCGGTCAGCAGGCGGAAAACAAGTTTGAGCATCGATCAAAGTCCTGTGAGGTTTTGCAGCTGAAGAATGGGGAGGAGAATAGCGAGGATGATCATCGCGACCATCCCGCCCATGACGACGATGATCGCCGGCTCAAGCAAGGCCAGCGCCGAAGTGGTGAAATTGTCGAACTCCTGTTCCAGATAGTCCGCCGCGCGACCCAGCATTGTGTCGAGCCGCCCCGCGCTTTCGCCGCTGGCGGCGAGGTAGACAAGCAAGGGGGGAAACACCCCTACTGCCTGCATCGCGCCCGACAGGCTGCCTCCGGTGCGCACTCGCTCGACAATTTCGGCATTGGCTTTGGCCAGCACTTGGTTGCGAATGGTGTTGCCGGTCAGCTTCAGCCCCTCCAGCAACGGCAGCCGACTGGAAACCATCGTAGCCAAGGTCCGCGCCATCCGCGCCGCATGCAGGTCGCGCAGCAGTCGCCCGATCAGGGGCAGGCGCAAGACAGAGCGGTCAACGGCAAGACGGAATTCCGGGATACGCAACGCCTGCCAGAATGCGATGCCAGCAAGCGCCAGTGCGATCAATATCACCCACCAGTAACTGGCAAGGAAGGCCGAAATGCCGATGACGACGCGCGTGATCAGGGGAAGCTGTTGCTGCGCATTGTCGAACTGCTCGACCACGCGCGGCACGACGGCAACCATCAATCCGGTAACCACCAGCATCGCAACGATAGCCAGAATGGCCGGATAAGCGAGTGCGCCGATCAGCTTGCCGCGCATTTTCGCCTGTCGCTCAAGCAGGTCGGCGAGTCGATTGGCGATAATGGGCAGCGTCCCTGCCCCTTCGCCTGCTGCAATCATCGCGCGATAGAGCGGCGGAAAACTGGCGGGTTCGCGGTTCAGCGCCTCCGAAAAACGCTGCCCCTCCAACACGCCGCCATGAACATTGCCCAATATGTCCTTGACCAGCTCCTTTTCATTCTGGCGGGAGAGATTGCGTAGCGTTTCTTCCAGCGGGCTCACCTCGATCAGCGAGGCCATTTGCCGGGTGAAAAGCGTGAGTTGCTTGGTTTTCAATCTGCGCCGCATCGGCAGCTTGATCGCGGTGGTTGCGATCGGGCTTGCGGTGCTCTCCTCGACGCTGACCACGTACAACCGCATGCCCTGTAACCGCTCACGCACCGCGCCGTCATTGGCCGCCGAAATCCGACCCTTCTTTTCGCGACCGTCGGGATCGATGGCACGGTAAGCGTAGCTAGGCATCGCTGCCATCCTCGCTGCGTGAAATGCGGATGGCTTCCTCCGGCGTGGTTTCGCCTGCACGGACCAGCTTGCGCGCGGCAGAGGCCATGTTGGCGCTGCGCATGAAGGCGTGTTGGGCAAGCACCGCTTCATCGCCGCCGGCGTTGATAATCTTGCGGATCGTCTCATCGACCCGCACGGCCTCAAACACACCGATACGCCCCTGAAAACCGGTCTGCTTGCACGATGGGCAGCCCTGGGCGCGATAGACCACCGTTCCGGTCTCAAAACCCAGAAGTGCGCCGACACCGCTGTCGCATTGCACTGGCTCGCGGCAATCAGGGCAGAGTCTCCGGACCAGCCGCTGGGCGATGACCGCGCGCAGGGTAGAGGCAAGCAGGAACGGCTCGATCTTCATGTCGCGCAGCCGCGTGACTGCGCCCAGCGCGTCATTGGTGTGAACGGTACTGAGCACCAGATGGCCAGTGAGTGCAGCCTGCACGGCAATGTCCGCCGTTTCCCGGTCGCGGATTTCGCCAACCATCACAACATCAGGGTCCTGACGCAAAATCGCGCGCAGCCCCGCAGCAAAAGTCATGCCGACCTTTTCGTTCACTTGTGTCTGGCCGACGCCCTCGACCGCATATTCGACAGGGTCCTCGACCGTCAGGATATTCCGGCTGCCATCGTTCAGCCGCTTCAACCCGGCATAAAGCGTCGTCGTTTTGCCCGAACCGGTCGGGCCAGTGACCAGGATGATCCCATTGGGTTCGACCAACGCTCCGGCCAGGATTTCCAAGCACTGTTCCGACATGCCGAGCAGGTCGAGCGACATGCCGGTATTTTCCTTGTCGAGGACACGCAGCACGACCCGTTCGCCAGCGCGGCTGGGCAGCGTCGAGACACGAACGTCGATCAGTTTCCCGCCCAGCGTCAGTCCGATTCGTCCATCCTGCGGCACGCGGCGTTCGGCAATGTCGAGCCGGGCCATCACCTTGATGCGGCTGACGATCACCGGCGCGACGCTGACCGGGAGGCGCAATTTTTCCTCCAGCACACCATCGTTGCGCAGCCGCACCACCAGCCCGGTTTCATA
>CAZSJE010000231.1:0-2989 GCA_964606835.1 uncultured Sphingorhabdus sp. | reverse complement strand
CCGCGCCGGTAGGCGAGATAGGCGCGCAGGTCAGCGGCGGTCAGTTTTGCGAGCGCATCGCGGTCGATGGTTTTGCCTAAATGCTCGCCCAAAAATTCCGCCAACCGCTCCGCCGTCGCCACATAGGCGCGCACGCTGTGCACTGACCGGCGGCGATTGTCGGTCAGGTAGGTGCGGTATTCAGCGGTTAGCGACATGGCGAAGGAGTATCAGGCGACGGTCGCAGGCTCAATCGCCACGATCTGCGGCAGGATCGCATCGAGCAGCGGGAAGCCCTTCGGCAGCACCGAAATTTTCCACACCTCCCTGTGGACAAAACCCAACCCCGCCAATTTGTCCACAGCCCGCCAATCGAGCAAATCGGCGGAGTCGGTTGAGAATCGGTCGCCGAGCGCGGAGATATCCACACCCTCGCGCAAGCGCAGACCCATAAGCAGCGCCTCCATCGCCTGCGTTGCGGGATCGAGCGTGTCTTCGCCTTTGAGGCCTTGGCCGTTGCGCGAAACCGCACTTAAGAAATTTTCGGGCTTCTTGTGCCGCGTCGTTGCCTGGCCCAAACGTCGCCCATGCGCGCCGGGGCCGATGCCGACATAATCCTGATAGCGCCAGTAAGCGAGATTGTGGCGGCTCTCTGCTCCCGGTGCTGCATGGTTGCTGATTTCATAGGCGGGGAGGCCCACTGCCTCCATCCGCGCCTGAGTCAACGTGTACAGATCGGCAGCGTCGTCGTCGTCAAGCGGCTGCAAATCGCCCTTGGCAACATCGGCGGCAAAGCGGGTGCCGGGTTCGATGGTCAGCTGGTAGAGCGACATATGCGTGGTGCCAAAGCCGATGGCGCGTGCGAGCTCGGTGTCCCAGTTTTCGCAGGACTGGTCAGGCCGCGCGTAGATCAGGTCGATGCTGACGCGTCCGAAATTTGCCTGCGCGGTGTCCAGCGCAGCGAGGCTTTCCTCAACGCGGTGCGCACGGCCAAGGAATGCCAGCGCTGCATTATCCAGCGCTTGCAGTCCCAGCGACACCCGGTTCACACCTGCTGCCGCCAACTCGGCAAAGCGCGCCGCTTCGACAGAAGACGGGTTGGCCTCCAGCGTTATCTCGACATCGTCGGCAAAGCCCCAATGCCGCGCTGCCGCGTCGATCAGCGCAGCGGCGGTTTCGGGCGGCATCAGCGAAGGTGTGCCGCCGCCAAAGAAGATCGAACCCAGCTTGCGGCCTTCGGTCAGTCGCGCCTCGTGCGCGAGGTCTACGAGCAATGCGTCCGCCCACGCCGCCTGATCCACGCGCTCCCGAACATGGCTGTTAAAGTCGCAATAGGGGCATTTCGAAACGCAGAAGGGCCAGTGGATGTAAAGGGCAAGGCTGTCGCTCAAAACTCCGCCTCTACCAGTTTCCGGAAAGCATCGGCGCGGTGATCGACCAGCTGCTTTTCTTCCCATTCGATTTCGCCGAATGTTTTCGAACTGCCATTCGGCATAAACACAGGATCATAGCCAAAGCCCTTGGCTCCGCGCGGTGGCCAGACGAGGCTGCCGTCAACGCGGCCCGCGTAAATCCTATAGTCGCCGTCCGGCCAAACCAGCGCGAGCGTGCTGTTGAAACAGCAGTTCCGGTCCACATCCGGCCCCAGCGCGGCCAGCATCCCTTCGACCTTGCCCATCGCCATATACCAGTCGCGGCCCGGTTCGCCTTCAAAGGATTGGCGCTCTGCCCAGTCGGCGGTGTAAACCCCCGGACGTCCGCCAAGCGCATCGACGCTGAGGCCGCTATCGTCGGCAAGCGCTGGAAGGTCGGCTGCCTCGGCAGCGGCGCGGCCCTTGATCAGCGCGTTTTCCTCAAAGCTCGTTCCGGTTTCCTCAGGTTCGGGCAATCCCAGCTCACCTGCCGAAACGCAGTCCAGCCCATAGGGCCCCAGCAGCGCGCGCATTTCCTTCAGCTTGCCCGCATTGTGCGTGGCGATAACCAGTCGGCCTTTATACTTGCCCAGCCTCACTTCACCGCATCCGCCTGCGCAACGAAAATCCGGTCGCAGCCCATGCGCGCGAGGCGCAACAGGCGCAGCAGGCCTTCCTCGTCATAGGTTGCACCTTCTGCCGTCGCTTGAACCTCGGCAATCTGCCCGCCTTCGATCAGCACGAAATTGGCGTCGGCATCGGCGCTACTGTCCTCGACATAGTCGAGGTCCAGCACCGGAGTGCCATCGCAAATCCCGCAACTGACCGCAGCAATCCGGCCAATGATCGGGTCCTCGGCAATCTTGCCCGCTGCCATTAGCCCGTTGACCGCCAGCCGCAGCGCGACCCATGCGCCTGAAATCGCCGCCGTGCGCGTCCCGCCGTCGGCCTGCAATACATCGCAATCGAGCGTGATCTGAAACTCGCCCAGCTTCTTCAAATCGACCACCGCGCGCAAGGACCGCCCGATCAGCCGCTGGATTTCCTGCGTCCGCCCCGATTGCTTGCCCTTCGCCGCTTCACGGCTCCCGCGTGTATGCGTGGCGCGGGGCAGCATCGAATATTCCGCCGTTACCCAGCCTTCGCCTTTGCCGCGCAGCCAGGGCGGCAGCCGGTCCTCGACGCTGGCGGTCACCAGCACGCGGGTGTCGCCAAAGCCGATCAGCACGCTTCCTTCCGCATGTTTCGTAAAGCCGGTCTCGATGGTGATGGCGCGCATTTCGTCTGGCGCGCGTCCCGATGGGCGCATTTTTGGTTTCCTTTTTGCAATTTCGCGCGCATCTAACGCGCACGGCGCTGGCTGGCCAGCGCGAAGGGGAGAGTGACATGAAATTCGTGAAAATAATCGCTGCCATATTGGGCGTGCTGATGATGCTGATGGGCGGCCTGTGGATCGGGCAGGGGCTGAACATCATCAAATGGCCCGCCGAAAGCTTCATGATCGGCGTGCCGATGTGGAGCTGGAACGGGATGTTTCTCGCACTTGCAGGGGCGGGCCTTGTCTGGTGGTCGCGGCGTAAATAGATCGGGTTGATGGT
>CAZSJE010000230.1:0-3027 GCA_964606835.1 uncultured Sphingorhabdus sp. | reverse complement strand
TCCGGCACCGTCCAGATCGCGACATTGGCGAAAATCACCAGCGCAGCAGCGACCATCAGCCAGACTTTCTGGCCCAGCCCTTCACGCTTCCACAGCTTCCACGCACCCCACAGCAGCGCGAACCCTGCAATCATGGCTATCGAGAGGATGGCACCGGTCATGCGCGCGGCATAAAAGCTGTGGATGGACTGCGCAAGCGGGGCCAAAGCAGGGTGGTCTTTTCGCGCGCCCTCGCCTAGGGAAGCGCGCATATCGACTCGCCGCCGATAAGGGACGCTCCTATGCGCATAGCCATTGCCTCCGACCATGCCGCCTTTGGGCTGAAATCGGTGCTGGCTGCCTATCTGGCGGAGGCTGGGCACCAGGTCGACGACCTCGGCCCCTATGAAGAAAGCTCGGTCGATTATCCCGATTATGGCTATAAATTGTCCGAAGCCGTCGCCAGCGGCGCTGCCGAACGCGGTGTAGCACTGTGCGGATCGGGAATCGGTATTTCGATTGCCGTCAACCGCAACCCGGCCTGCCGCGCCGCTTTGGTATCGGAGCCGCTCTCTGCCAAACTTGCCCGCGAGCATAATGACGCCAATGTCATTGCCATGGGCGCCCGGCTAACCGGGGTCGATATGGCCAAAGCCTGCCTCGACGCTTTCCTGTCCACCGATTTCGCCGGCGACCGCCATGTGCGCCGTATCGACAAATTATCTCACCCCAGCTTCACCAAGGAACCCGCATGACCAGCGCAGCCGCCAATGACATCCAGCCCAATGGCTTTTTCACCGACAGCCTTGCGGCACGCGACCCCGAAATTGCGGGCTGGATCGCCAAGGAGTTGGGACGGCAGCAGGACAAGATCGAGCTGATCGCCTCGGAAAACATCACCAGCAAGGCGGTGATGGAGGCGACGGGCAGCGTCCTGACCAACAAATATGCGGAAGGCTATCCCGGCAAACGCTATTATGGCGGCTGCGAATATGTTGATGAGATCGAAACCATTGCAATAGAGCGTGCCAAGCAATTGTTCGGGTGCAATTTTGCCAATGTGCAACCCAATAGCGGCAGCCAGATGAACCAGGCGGTTTTTCTGGCACTGCTCCAGCCCGGCGACAGCTTCATGGGACTCGATCTGGCCGCTGGCGGCCACCTGACGCATGGCTCGCCCGTCAATATGAGCGGCAAATGGTTCAATCCCGTCCCCTATGGCGTACGCGAAGACGACCATCGCATCGACATGGACGAGGTCGCCCGCATCGCCCGCGAAAATCGACCCAAGCTGATCATTGCTGGCGGCACCGCTTATTCGCGCAGCTGGGACTGGGCGGGTTTCCGCGCGATTGCGGACGAAATTGGCGCATACCTGATGGTCGATATGTCTCATATTTCCGGACTGGTCGCTGGCGGCGCGCATGCCTCTCCCATCCCGCACGCGCATGTCGTGACGACAACCACGCACAAATCGCTGCGAGGCCCACGTTCTGGCGTCATATTGTCAAACGACGAAGCATTGGCGAAGAAATTCAATTCGGCGATCTTCCCCGGGCTGCAGGGCGGACCTTTGATGCATGTCGTCGCTGCGAAAGCAGTTTGCTTTGCCGAGGCAATGAAGCCCGAGTTCAAAAGCTATGCGGCAAGCGTGGTCGAAAATGCCAAGGTGCTCGCCGCGTCCTTGCAGGAACAGGGACTCGATATTGTCTCCGGTGGCACCGATAACCATTTGATGCTGGTTGATTTGCGGCCCAAACAGGCAAAGGGCAAGCATGCCGAACATGCGCTGGATCGCGCCTCAATCACCTGCAACAAGAACAACATCCCCTTCGACACCGAAAAGCCCGCGCTGACTTCCGGTCTGCGCCTTGGCAGCCCCTGCGGCACCACGCGCGGCTTTGGTCCTGCCGAATTCCGCGAGATTGGCCGGATGATCGCCGATGTCGTCGAAGGCCTGCGCAAAAATGGCGAAGCGGGTGACGGACAGATTGAGGCGCGGGTGAAGGCGGAAGCCGAAGCGCTGTGCGCGCGCTTCCCGATTTACCCCTCTTGATTTCTTTCACTGCCTTACGCATCTAATACAGCGGAAGGAGACGTTTGATGTCCCAGATGTGCAATGAATGCGGCACCGAAGTGACCGACGGCATGAAATTCTGCCCAAAATGCGGGGCAAAAACCCCTGAAAAGCTGGCCGAGGAAAGCTTTCCCAATCAGGCCAAACATTATGTTGGCGAGGCCGCCGACGAGCTGTGGGGTGCCACCAAGGACGCCTATCACACTGGCAAGCACTTGGCCGATCAGGACACAGTGAAGAAAGTCGCGGGCGGTGCTGCCATCGGCGCGGCAGCGGCGGTTATCGCGCCCATTGGCCTTGCCACCGGCGCGCTGATCGGTGCAGGGATCGTCGCCTACCGCCATGTGAACAAGAAAAAAGAGCAAGAAAAAGACAAATAATGCGTTGCCCCTTTTGCGGACATGAGGACAGCCAGGTCAAGGACAGCAGGCCCACCGAAGATGGCGCTTCGATCCGCAGGCGGCGGCAATGCGAGGGCTGCGGCGCGCGCTTTACCACCTTTGAACGCATCCAGCTGCGCGAACTGACCGTGCTGAAAAGCGAAGGACGGCGCGAATCCTTTGAGCGCGAAAAGCTGGAACGATCGGTTGCGGTCGCATGCCGCAAACGCCCCATCGACCAAGCGCGGATCGACAAGATGGTTTCCGGCATCCAGCGCCAGCTGGAAACGCTGGGCGAAAGCGAGATCGAATCCTCTCGCATCGGCGGCTATGTGATGGAGGGGCTGAAAGCGCTCGACACCGTCGCCTATATCCGCTTTGCCAGCGTCTACAAGGATTTCGCCGAAGCCAAGGATTTCGAAGAATTTGCAGGGGCGGTAAGCGAAGCGGCAAAAAAGTGAGCGCTACCCCCATCATCATCCTCGTCCGCCCGCAGCTGGGCGAAAACATCGGCAAGGCGGCGAGGGCGATGCTGAATTTCGGGCTGACCGAGATGCGGCTGGTGGCGCCGCGCGATGGCTGGCCCAATCC
>CAZSJE010000229.1:0-3043 GCA_964606835.1 uncultured Sphingorhabdus sp. | reverse complement strand
CTGACCGAGCAACAGGCGAAATCCTCTATTCGCCTCGGCTGGGGCCGCTATACAACGCTGGAAGAGATTGAACGCGCAGCGGAACTGATCAACGCGGCGGCGGAAAGGCAATACGCTTGAAGGTCCATTTCATCAGCGTCGATGGGGAAACCACACAGACGGTCGAGGCGAACGTCGGCGACAATCTGCTCGAAGTCGCGCAAAATGCCGGACAGCCGCTGGAAGGGACGTGCGAGGCGCAAATGGCCTGTTCGACCTGCCATGTCATCATCGACAAGTCATGGTTCGAAAAGCTGCCCCCGCCGCATGAGGAAGAGGAGTATATGCTTGATCTCGCCAGCGGCGCGCGGCGGACGAGCCGTTTGTCCTGCCAGATTGAACTGACCGAGGCGCTCGACGGGTTGGTCGTTCATATCCCGGCGGAAAGCCGGAACATGCAGGGAATTTAGCGAACCCGCGGACCCCCAAAGGGCATCGGCGGCGGCGGGCGGCGGACGCCGCGCGGCAATTGCGCCTGATAGGCGCGGCCGCAATGCTCAACGCAGTAAGGGAAGCCAGGGTTCACCGCTTCACCGCAGAAATGGAAATCGGGTTCGCCCGGATGCCCCATCGGCCAGCGGCAGACGCGTTCGTTCAGGTCGAGCAGGCTGGTCTTGTCGGCGATCTCAGGGCTGGGCTTGGCCGGAACCAGGCGGCGCGGGGGCGCGGGCGGGATCGGGGCCTGCTGGTCGCCGGGGCCTTGCCGCATGAAGCCGCCGGGGCCAATCGAGACGATTTTGGGCATATCCTGACGCGGTTGCGCAGGCACCGGAGTGGCAAAGGAAGGGGCAGGGCGCTCGACAGGTGCCGCAGCGGGAGCCGCAACGCGTGGCGCGGCAGGTTTTTCGACCAGCTTAGGCTTGGGCTTTGCAGCTGCTGCCTTCGCTTCGGGTTCATTCGCCTTGACGGGTGAGGGACGCGACTTGAGGCCGAGCCGGTGCGCCTTGCCGATCACGGCGTTGCGCGACACGCCGCCCAGTTCGTCGGCGATCTGGCTGGCGGTCAGGCCGTTTTCCCACATGGTTTTCAGGCGGTCGATACGCTCGTCGGTCCAGCTCATGGATGCTCCAAAAAAATGTCGTGCGGGCCTTGCCCGCGAAAGCGCACGCCTCTAGGCGAAAGCGCGATGAGTAGCAACAAATCTAGTGACGCCGGTGCGCTTTCGCAACCCGCGCCTGCCGAACGCATTATCGGAACGGTCAACTGGGTGGGGCTGAAGACGCTCTACGTCAAGGAAGTGCGCCGGTTCATGAAGGTGCAGTTGCAGACAATCTGGGCGCCAGCGATTACCACCTTGCTGTTCCTTGCCATCTTCACCATCGCGCTGGGTCGCGGCGATGCCAAGGTGTTTGGTGTGCCCTTCGCCGACTTTATCGCGCCTGGCCTGATCGTTATGGGGATGATCCAGAATGCGTTCGCCAATTCGAGTTTTTCGCTGTTGGTGGGCAAAATCCAGGGAACCATCGTCGATTATCTGATGCCACCCCTTTCCAATGCCGAATTGCTGGTGGCGATGGTGGGTGCGGCTGTGACGCGCGCCTTTTTCGTGGGCTTTGCCGTCTGGTTCGTGATGCTGTTCTGGCCCGGCGTGCATGTTGCGATCAAGCATCCGTTGATCATCCTCTGGTTCGGGTTGCTCGGCTCGATGATGGTCGCCTTCATGGGCGTGCTGACATCGATCTGGGCGGAGAAGTTCGACCATGCTGCGGCCGTGACCAATTTCGTCATTGCGCCGCTTTCGCTGCTGTCAGGGACCTTTTATTCGGTCGACCGGCTGTCGGAAACCTTTCAGGCGGTCAGCCACGCCAATCCGTTCTTCTACGTGATTTCGGGCTTTCGCTACGGCTTTTTGGGGCGGACGGATTCGGATATCGTGCTGGGCAGCGCAGTGCTGGCCGGTGTGAATGTTGCACTGGCCGTGGCTGCTTTCTTGCTGCTCCGTTCCGGGTGGAAGATTAAGGCCTAGAAAATCCCCTTCCCTTGGAAGGGGCAGTCATCCGCAGGATGGCGGGGAGGGGAGGGACCAGATTTCAGGCCCTCCCCGCCGCCTTCCGGCGGCTACCCCTCCCAAAGGGAGGGGATTTTTTTATCCCGCAGGCGTCCACACCTGCGACTGGCAAATTGGCCCAACGCAGCCCTGCACGTTCAGATTGCCGTTCTTCTGCTTGTACACGACTGAGCGATAGCTTTTGCCGTTGCGCGGGTCATAAATGGTGCCGCGCCATTTATCGCCGTCGGCCTTCAGGCCATAAAGGATCGCAGTGCCAAGCAGTTTGCGACCGCGCAGGCTCTTGTCCGGATTGTTGACGTCTTTTTGATCGATCCCGTTGGGCGGGGTTTTCAGATATTTTGAGATCCTTCCGCAAACGCTCGCGCCGCATTGGGCGATCTCGACCACAGCGTCCTTTTCCTTGGTGACCCAACGGCCATTGATCGATGCGGCTGCATGGGCTGCGGTTGCGACGGCGACGATTGCGGTCATCGCAAGGGTGGAGGCGATCAGGACGCGCATAACTCTCTCCTAATGGTTTTTGTCCCGCATATCCTGCCAAGGCGGCGTTGCAAGCGCTTTAGCATGTGCTAGGCAAAGGTCATGACCGAAATTGTCCTGTATGATTATTGGCGCTCCTCCGCGAGCTACCGCGTCCGCATCGCGCTCAATCTGAAAGGCGTTGCCTACCGGACCGTCTTGACCAATTTGCTCGATGCAAGCCACAAAGCGCCCGACTATGTCGCACGCAGTCCGCAAGGCTTTGTGCCGATGCTCAGCATCGACGGGCATGACCTGACGCAGAGCCTCGCGATCATCGACTATCTGGACGCGAAGTATCCCGATCCGGCCATGTGCTCGCCCGAACCGGCAATAAGGGCGAAGACGCTGGCGCAGGCGTTGCTGATTGCAGCGGACATCCATCCGATCAACAATCTGCGCGTTCTCAAATATCTGAAGGATAATTTCGGCGCAGACGAAGCAGCGACAGCGGAATGGTACCGGCACTGGATC
>CAZSJE010000228.1:0-3051 GCA_964606835.1 uncultured Sphingorhabdus sp. | reverse complement strand
GGCGCTGGCATGATGGACGCCAAAAAGGCGCTGGAAGAAACCGCTGGCGACATGGAAGCTGCGGTCGATTTGCTGCGCGCCAAGGGTCTGGCGACCGCTGCCAAGAAATCGAGCCGCACGGCTGCCGAAGGTCTCGTCGGCGTTGCCGTCGATGGCAACAAAGGCACGGCTGTCGAGGTCAACAGCCAGACCGACTTTGTCGCCAAGAACGAACAGTTCCAGGACTTTGTCCGCAAGGTGACCGGCGTTGCGCTGGACCTCGGCGCGAACGACGCCGAGACGATCCTTGCCGCTGCCTATCCCGATGGCGGTACGGTGCAGGAAGTGCTGACCAACAACATCGCCACCATCGGCGAAAACCAGGTCATCCGCCGCGCGCGCACGATCTCGGTCGCACAGGGCCGCGTTGTTTCCTACGTTCATAATGCCGCAACCGCTGGCATGGGTGGGATCGGCGTGCTGGTGGCGCTGGAGGGCGATGCCGATGCGGATACGCTCGACGGTCTTGGCAAGCAGCTTGCCATGCACATCGCCGCAGCGTTCCCTATGGCGCTGAACGCCGACGATCTGGACCAGGAAATGATGAAGCGTGAAGCCGCGATTGCCCGTGAAAAGGCAGCAGAATCGGGCAAGCCCGCCGACGTTGTCGAAAAGATGGTCGAAGGCGCGATGAAGAAGTTTGCGAAGGAAAACGCGCTCCTCTCGCAGCTGTTCGTCATCGACAACAAGACGCCGATTGCCGATGTCGTGGCGCAGGCCGCGAAGGCCGCTGGCAAGTCGATCACGCTGACCGACTATGTCCGCTTCCAGCTGGGTGAAGGCATTGAAAAGGAAGTGTCCGACTTTGCGGCTGAAGTGGCTGCTGCTGTCGGTAACTAAGTTTGGGGCCATCCCGCTGTGGCGGGATAAGGCCTTGGCGATATGGCGCTCCGCTCCTATAGCTGGGCGCCATAATTGCATCTGCAAAAGGGGCGAGAGGACAATATGGGCGCTTACCGCCGCATACTGCTGAAATTGTCGGGCGAAGTGCTGATGGGCGAGCAGTCCTTTGGCATCGATCCGGAAACCGTCGCTCGCGTCGCCGAGGAAGTGAAGGCAGCGAAAGACACCGGCCTTGAAATCTGCCTGGTGATCGGCGGCGGCAATATCTTCCGCGGGATGGCGGGGGCGGCCAAGGGCATGGATCGTGCGCAGGCAGACTATATGGGCATGCTGGCGACCGTTATGAACGCACTTGCCATGCAGAATGCGCTCGAGCAATTGGGCGTGCAGACGCGGGTGCAATCGGCGATCGAGATGGACAAGGTTTGCGAACCCGTCATCCGCAGGCGAGCTGAACGGCATCTGGAAAAGGGCAGGGTGGTGATCTTTGCCGCTGGCGTTGGCGCACCCTATTTCACCACCGATTCAGGCGCTGCATTGCGCGCTGCCGAGATGAAATGCGATGCGCTCCTCAAAGGCACATCGGTCGATGGCGTCTACGATGCCGATCCGAAGAAGGTGGCGACAGCAAAGCGTTATAATACATTGAGTTATGACCGTGTCCTTGCAGACAATCTGAAGGTCATGGACGCAAGTGCGGTCGCGCTTTGCCGCGACAACAACATTCCTATCGTGGTCTTTTCGATCCGCGATTCGGGCAATATCCTGAGGGTGCTCGACGGCAGCGGCACCTATACCGTTGTAAAGAATGAGGGAGTTTGAGCCATGCCGCAATATGACAAGGCCGATGTCGAACGCCGCATGAAAGGCGCGGTGGAATCGCTAAAGGGTGACCTCTCCGGCCTGCGCACGGGTCGCGCCAATGTGACGTTGCTCGATCCAGTGACGGTCGAGGTTTATGGCAGCCACATGCCGCTGAACCAGGTGGCAACGGTCAGCGCGCCAGAGCCCCGCATGCTTTCGGTGCAGGTTTGGGATCGCTCTAACGTGACGCCAGTGGAAAAGGCGATCCGCTCGGCCGGGCTGGGACTGAACCCGATCACCGATGGTCAGATGTTGCGGCTGCCAATTCCCGATTTGACCGAGGAGCGGCGCAAGGAGCTGGCAAAGCTAGCCGGGCAATATGCGGAGAAAGCGAAGATTGCAGCGCGTAACGTACGACGCGATGCGAATGATGCGCTGAAAACCGATGAAAACAAAAAAGAAATTAGTGAGGATGAGCGGAAACGGCTTGAAACCGAAGTACAAAAGATGACCGATGACACGATCAAGGCGATCGACGAGGCGGCGGCGCACAAAGAAAAGGAAATCATGAGCCAGTGAGCTCTGCCTCGACCCTTCCCCCTCCTTTCGTCACCCCCGCGAAGGCGGGGGGCCATCACCGGCGGTGTAAATTTCAACGGCAGGTGATGGATTCCCGCCTTCGCGGGAATGAGGAATTTGGGGTGTTTTGGTAATGCTGGGTCTGGCTAAAAAAGCACCGAAAGCCGATGGCGGCGGCGAAGTTTCCGGGCCCCGCCATGTGGCCATCATCATGGATGGCAACGGTCGCTGGGCCAAAAAGCGCCATTTGCCGCGCGCGCTGGGGCACAAAAAGGGTGTCGAGACGGTGCGCGAGATTGTCCGCCATGCTGCGACCACTGGCCTTGAAGCGCTATCGCTCTATGCTTTCTCATCCGAAAACTGGAAGCGGCCCGAGGATGAGATTAGCGATCTGATGGGGTTGATGCGCAGCTTCATCAAATCAGACCTTGATGAATTTGCCGCCAATGATGTGCGGCTGAAAATCATAGGTAATTATAAGGTGCTGGCACCAGACATTGTAGAAATGCTCGAAGAGGCGTTGGCGCGGACGGCCGGCAACAAGCGTACAACGCTGGCAGTGGCGCTGAATTATGGCGCGCACGACGAACTGGTCCGCGCGGCGCAGGCAGCGGCTATGGGAGGCGCGATCACCGCAGAAGCCATTGCCGCGAATCTCGACACCGCCGACATGCCGCCACTCGACCTGCTGATCCGGACCTCAGGAGAGCAGCGGCTGTCCAACTTCATGCTCTGGCAAGCTGCCTATGCGGAGCTGTGGTTCACCGATACGCTCTGGCCCGATTT
>CAZSJE010000227.1:0-3072 GCA_964606835.1 uncultured Sphingorhabdus sp. | reverse complement strand
ATCACCCGCGATTTCGACATGCAGACCCAGCCGCATTTGCTGCTGCTGCAAAAAACCATGGTCATGGTGGAGGGCGTGGCGACCCAGCTCGACCCAAGCATCAACATGTGGGAGACATCGGGTCCCTATGTGAAGGACTGGATGCGGACCGAATTGGGGCCAGAGGCCGCCCTCGCCGATGGACTGCGCGAACGGGCGAAGATGATCGGCCTGATCCCTGACCTGATCAAGCGCCTCGATGAGCAGCTCCCCCGCAAAGGCGGCGCGCCGCCGCCGCCGCCATTGCCGGAGATTCCACTGATGTGGGAGAAGCGCGCTGGCGGCGGGTGGTGGAAATATGGGCTGACGGCATTGGTGGCGGCAATTGTTGGCGCGGGTGCCATGAATTGGCTAGGGTAGCTGCGTGACCAAAAAACGCATCCTCCTGATCGTCAGCGGCGGCATTGCGGCTTACAAGTCGCTCGAACTGGTACGGTTGCTCAAACGTCAGGGGATCGCCGTGCGCGCAGTGATGACGAAGAGCGCTGCCGAATTTGTCACGCCCCTGTCGATGGGCGTCATGACTGAGGACCAAGTTTACGGCGACATGTTCGACCTGAAGGAAGAGCGGGAGATTGGGCATATCCAGCTGTCACGACAGGCCGACCTGATTGTGATCTGCCCAGCGACCGCCAATATACTGGCCAAAATGGCGGCAGGGATCGCCGATGATCTAGCGACCACGATATTGCTGGCGACCGACAAGCCGGTATTGGCGGTACCCGCCATGAACGTGCGGATGTGGAACCACCCGGCGACGCAGCGTAATCTGGCGCAACTGCGTGGCGATGGCGTGACCATCATGGACCCGGATGAAGGCAGCATGGCGTGTGGCGAGTTTGGTCCCGGCCGCTTGCCCGAACCGCCCGACGTTGCTGGCAAGATTTGCGCGATGCTTGATCATCCCTTTGATGCGGCATTGACCAGCGGCAGGGCACCGGGGACGAAGCCGACTGAACCGCTCGCAGCCCAGCCCGATTTCGCAGAACCAGCGCACAGGCCTCTGCATGGCAAACGCGTGCTGGTAACCGCTGGCCCGACCTATGAAGCGATTGATCCCGTCCGCTACATTGCCAACCGGTCGTCGGGGCGACAGGGTTTTGCCATTGCACAGGCTGCCGCGGAAATGGGGGCCGACGTCATATTGGTGGCCGGACCCGTCCACCTCGTCACGCCGCCGGGCGTGATCCGCATCGATGTGGAAAGCGCGCGCGAGATGCTCGCCGAGGTTGAAAAGGCTCTGCCCGCTGATGTTGCCATCATGGTCGCAGCTGTTGCTGACTGGCGCGCAGCGGATGTGCCGGAGCACAAGATCAAGAAAGACGGCAAGGGCATTCCCGCGCTCAACCTGACTGAAAATCCTGACATATTGGCAACGCTCGGCAGCCATAAACAGCGCCCCAAACTACTGATCGGATTTGCCGCCGAAACCGAGAAATTCGTCGAGCATGCCCAGGCCAAACTCGCCAAAAAGGGCTGCGACTGGATTGTTGCCAACGACGTTTCGGGCGACGTGATGGGAGGCCCCAACAACGCTTTCCACATCGTGACAAAAGATGGCGTCGAAAGCTGGCATGACAGCCCCAAGGATGTAATTGCACGCAAATTGATGGAGAAAGTGGCCGATGCCCTCCGAGAGAGTTGAAGTCCGGGTCAAGCGGTTGAACAACGGCGCAGGGCTGCCCCTGCCCGACTATGCGTCTGACGGTGCAGCGGGCATGGATATTTGCGCGGCAGAGGGACTTACGCTGAAGGTCGGCAAACGGCATGCCGTTGCCACCGGTTTCGCTTTCGCCATTCCGCTTGGCTTTGAAGTGCAGGTCCGCCCGCGCTCCGGCCTTGCGCTGAAACATGGCATTACCTGCCTGAACACCCCCGGCACGATCGACAGCGACTATCGCGGCGAAGTGAAGGTGATCCTTGCCAATCTGGGCGACGAGGATTTCGCAATCCAGCGCGGCGACCGGATCGCGCAGCTGGTGGTGGCTCCCGTAACGCATGCAGCGATGGTCGAGGTCGATGCGCTGGATGATACAGCGCGCGGGAGCGGCGGGTTCGGCTCAACGGGGGTATGACTCTCAGCGACCACCAGCTTGACCGCTACGCCCGCCATATCGTGTTGCGCGATGTAGGTGGCGCCGGGCAAGCTAAGCTGCTGGCGAGCCACGTTATGCTGATCGGTGCGGGCGGGATTGGCTGTCCGGCGATCCAGTATTTGGCGGCGGCAGGCGTTGGCACCATCAGTGCGATGGATGACGATGTGGTGAGCCTGTCCAACCTGCAAAGGCAGGTGCTCTATGGCGAGGCGCAAATTGGGATGCCAAAGGTTGAGGCAGCGGCGAAGGCCGTCGCGAAGCTCAACCCCGATGTCCAATTTCATGCGGTGCAACAGCGTGTAACGCAAGAAACCTCGGTCGAAATCTTGAATGGTGTAGACATTGTGATCGACGGCAGCGATAATTTTGCGACGCGATTGATCGTCAACGACCTGTGCCTTGCCGCACATGTACCGCTGGTCAGCGCCGCTATCGGCCAGTTTCACGGCCAGATCGGAATCTTCGCCGGCTGGGAGGCGGATGCGCCCTGCTACCGCTGCTTCGTCGGCGACGCCCACGATCCCGACGACTGCGACGATTGCGTCACCCAAGGCGTGCTCGGGGCGATGTGCGGGCTGATGGGAAGCTTTGCAGCGATGGAGGCTATCCGCTGGCTGACCGGCTTTGGCGATGAGCAGAAGGGCAAACTGCACATTTTCGACGGGCTGAAACCCGCGATGCGGACCTTGAACCTGCCCAAAGACCCTGAATGCACCAGTTGCCGGGCCTAGCTGTCGAGCACTTCCTCAACCCACTCCGGCACCACCTCGGTCGCCGGGCCATGCCGCGCTTCATCAAACCAGTGGCTTCCCTGTGAGGGCTCCAGGTTGAGTTCCAAAGTCCTCACCCCCTGCCCGCGCGCGTCGCGGACGAAACCGGCGGCGGGATAGACCGCACCCGACGTGCCGATGCTGACGAACAGGTCGGCGGTGCGGAT
>CAZSJE010000226.1:0-3085 GCA_964606835.1 uncultured Sphingorhabdus sp. | reverse complement strand
TCGGCGCATTGTCGAGTGTGTTGATACCCATGCGATCCACCTCCTGCATGTTGACTTTTCCCTATCAAAACGGGGTAAGCCGATGGTGCAGGAGTATCGCTACCGGATGTAAACCATCTAACTGTCTATAAAGACTGTCTTGATTCTTGCGCGCGCTGGCAGCTTGCATTTTGCCGCCGCCACCGCCATATGCGCCACCGGGAGTCGGATGGGCGCTGTCGTCGCCAACCCGGTCAGGTCCTGACGGAAGCAGCCGTAACGATTTTTCGGCGGGTCATCCGGCTCCTATTCTCCGATAAAGTCCAGCATGCCGATCCAGCGGGCGCGCGCCTTCAACCAGCTGTCATGGATTTTTGCGCCAAACAGCGCTTTCGGCGGCGCGGACGTGGCGGCGAACTCCGCGCTGTACGCCCGAACATCTGCCAGGAATTTTTGCCTCCGCTTGGCATCGATCAGCTCCAGATGCACCAGCCGGGTGCGCAGCGGGTCAAAACCCATGCCCGACGCGCGTTTGACGTCGAGCAGCCAGTCCTCCAGCGCCACCCTGCCGCGTTCGGTAACCCGGTAATCGAGTCTAGCCCGCTTGCCGTCGGAGTCTGCCTGCGACGCCAGCAATCCGCGCGTCGCCAGTCGTTTGACCAGCGGATAGACAGCCCCCGCAGATCCCGACCAGAACTCGGACGGCGACGCCGCAAAGGCGCGGGCGACGAGATAGCTTGTCGCCACACCGCGCTTGGCGATTTCCGCCAGCACGGCACCTTCAAGGTCGGTGAGGGGTTTGTCCGCCATTGCAACTCCTGTTGACAGATGTAGTCACAACCGCCAGTATATTACGAATCGTAATATAAAGGAAACTACATCATGCGCATTACACTCTTCGTCCTGCCCTTACTCCTGATATCATCAACCTTTATGGGTGGCACGCAGAAAGCCCGAGCCACGACAACGGAAAGGGCCGAAATTCCGGTCGATCTTTCCACCGGTCGGTTCCGGATCGATGCACAGGTGAACGGCGGCGCGCCCACCAAAATTGCTTTCGATACCGGCGCGCAAGGGATGGTGGTCCCGCGCAGCCTGGTTGGATACTATAAGCTGCCCGTAGTCGGCGAAGCGTTGATGGGCAGCCCTTATGGCAACGAGCCCGTCAAAGTCGATGTCGTCCGGCTCGACAGCCTGACCGTCGGTGGCGTCGCCGCGACGGCGCTGGATGCCATTGTGATGGAGGATGGCGTGATGCCGGGGCTGGAGCCGCTGATCATCATCGGCGGCGCGCAATTCCCCGACAAGGTGATTGGTATCGACTTTGCCAACCGTCAGCTGACCCTGTCCGACACCGTCCCGGACGATAAGGGCAAATGGCAGACACTTGATGAACGTGGTCTTCCGGCGGGGTCGATTTCCTACGCCGGCAAATCCTTTCCGCTCCACATCGACAGCGGTAATCCCGGCCTGCTCAACCTGCCCGAAGCCATGGCACCGTTGCTTGGGGTCAAGGAACCCATGGCAGAGATCGGTCAGATCAGGACCGTCGACCGCACGATCCCGCTAAAGGCGGGCACGGCCAACGCCAAGGTCGATATCTCCGGTATGTCGGTCCTGCTCGGTACAGTAACCTTTGCCGACATTCCATCGGCCAATATCGGAATTAAGGGGTTGAAACCGTTCCGCATGGTGATCGACAATCCCCGTCGCCGCTGGCGATTGGAGCGGGACGTTGAAGCGACAGCTGTTTTGACAATGCCAGCCCCTTCGCAAAAGGCAGGGTGAGACCGCATTTGATAACCGTATTGCTCCTATAATACAGTTCTGCTATCCTGCTTGGGTTAGACGCACCAGGCGGAGGAACGATGCGCAGCAAGGAAGATGCTTTTGGTGCAGCGAAGCTCGTGGCGATCCTGTGCGCAGTGATGATCGGCATTTTTGGGCTCGACTGGATCCTGCCCGCCGATCTCAGGGCGTGGGGGATCATCCCGCGCCATGTTGATGCGCTGCCGGGCGTGGCTGCTGCACCGTTTCTGCATGCCAACCTGGCGCATCTGCTCAGCAACCTGCCCGTTTTCGCAGTGCTTGCTTTCCTGTGTTTGATCAAAGGCCCACGCTATTTTGTGAAAGCAAGCGTGCTGATCATCCTGATGACCGGCACATTGGTCTGGCTATTCGCGCGCGGCGGAACGTCGCATATTGGCGCCAGTGGCTGGATTTTCGGGCTTTGGAGCCTGGCGATCGCGCTGGCCTGGTTTGAACGCAGTTTTTTGAGCATTGCGGTCGCCGTCGGCGTGGTCTTCTTGTACGGCGGCATGGTGTTTGGCGTGCTGCCGAGCCAGCCCTACATCTCTTTCGAATCGCACCTCTTCGGCGTAATCAGCGGTGTCGTTGCCGCCTATACGCTCCACAAACCTGCGCGTATTGTGAACATCGAACAGGCCCCGCCTTCGCTGAAATTCTGGCCGGACGAACAGCGCCTGAAAAAATAGCGAAGGTCCCCGTTTTCAGGCAGGGACCCAATTGCCGTGAAAGCCCGGCGGGATGCGGTGGGGGATGTGGACGATTGCCTGTGCGGCTCCTTCGAAATTGGCGGCATTCAGGATGATCAGGTCGGTGGTCTGGCTGTCCATGTCGACCACATAGCCCATCAACCAGCCGTCATCCTCCGCCATTCCGCCCGCCTTTGGCACGAACACAAATTCGCCCGGAATGCGGCCTGCGCCGAAATCGTGAACCTGACGGGTTCCTGACTCCAGATCATGCTTATAGAGCTTTGACTGATTGGGTGAGGCCGCGTCGAAGCCATCGGGTAAGGACATTGCATAGGCATAGCGATAGGGCTTGCCCATCAATGCCTCATTGGGACGCGGGAATTCCTGGCTGTCGGAATCGATGACCACGCGCTTTGTCGTCCGCGACACCGGATCGATGGTCCAGCGTTCGAATGGTACTTTGGCGGAATCAGGCCCAATTTTGCTCTCGGCAAACATGCTGTCGTGCGCGCAGACATCCAGGATCACTTTGCCGTCTTCGGTCTCATAACCGTTGCAGGGGTGGAAGACATAGCAGGGCTCAACATCGCACCAGATGATGTCGTCGT
>CAZSJE010000225.1:0-3090 GCA_964606835.1 uncultured Sphingorhabdus sp. | reverse complement strand
CCGGTCACGCGGTAGCTGACGGTATCGCCGACCTTGAAGGTCTTGGGCAAGAAGTTGAATGCAAAGGGGCAGTCTTCGCCCTCACCCATGCCTATCATGTTTTGCTCCTCCCTCATCCCCTAGAGGGGCGCGGCCTTGATGTGAAGGCTTGCCTATCCATCCAAATTAATCGACTATCTCTCATCAAAGCAGGGGACACAGGGCCATGAAAAAATCGATCACCATAGCGCTCGCCTCGTTAATCGGCCTCACGACCACCGCCCAAGCCGCCCCGGCCAAACAGATCCCGCCCAAAGACGAGTGTCTCTCCATCGACGGCTATTTCGACCTGCGGCAAAAGTTCGAGGACATCGTCAAGCGCCGCGATGCCAAGGCCTTCCTCGCCATGGTCTCGCCCGCGATCAGCTGGAGCTTTGGCGGCGATGGCGGCAAGGATGGCTTTGCCAAGAACTGGAAGCTGGAGACCGGCAAAGCCTCGCCCATCTGGGCGGAGCTGGACCAGATCGTCCGCCTCGGCTGTTTCTCGCAAGGGCCGGACAACCCGACCATGCCGCATTTCTTCGGGCAGGATAGTGGCGCGCCAAGCCCCGGCGGTTCGGCACTGGTGCTGGGCCCGGCGGTCAACCTGCGCGCACAGCCGACGACCGCCAGTACTTCGCTACGCAAGGTCAATTGGGAAGTCGTCACGACGCTGGAGCAAAGCCCGGACGGCCAATGGACCAAGGTCAAGGATGCCGAGGGGAAGACCGGCTATATCCGCAACGATTATCTGCGCGGCGACCTGGATTACCGGATCGGTTTCGAGCGCAAGGACGCAAACAAGGGTGGGGGCTGGGTGATCAGCTTTTTCATCGCGGGGGATTAGGGTCAGGACCTGAGTCACAAAGGAGGGTAGGCTGATGTTGAGGAAAATCTTGTTGCTTGTCTGGCTGGCCTTTGCGCTGCCAGCTTCCGTATCGGCGCAAACCGCGCCAAGCGGCCAGTTCCTCCACCTGAGCGATATCCATTTCGATCCCTTTGCCGATCCGACGCTGGTGGACAAGCTGAGTGCCGCGCCCGTCGATCAATGGGAGGCGATCCTGCAAGGCTCCGCCGCGCAGACCCCGGCCAATATGCAGGGGCAGGACAGCAATTATGCGCTGATCCGCTCTGCGCTGAAAGCCGCAGGGCAGCCGATTGCGCCGGGCCAGCCAGCGCCGAATTACGACTATATCGTCTATACCGGCGACTATCTGTCGCACGGGTTCATGGATGTGGTGGGCGATCATATCAGCGATCCCGCAGCGCAAAAGGCATTTGCCGCGCAATCGGCAGCCTTCGTCAACTGGATGATCGCCAAGCATTTTCCGGGCAAGCCGATCATCGCAACACTGGGCAATAATGACAGCAATTGCGGCGACTATAAACTGACTCCCGGCGGCGACATGATGCCCGGCATGGAGTCCAGCCTGCCTGCCGTCGCGAACGACCCCGCCGCGCTCGCCGACTTCCAGAAGGGTGGCTATTACCGCACCCCGCACCCCACAGTGGCTAATGTCGACTTCCTGGTGCTCAGCGTCTTCTGGTCGCAGAATTGGAAAAACAAATGCGCGATGAAACGCGTCGATCCGCGCGCCGACCAGATGGCATGGCTCGGCAAGAAGCTGGCCGATGCGCAGCAAAATGGCAGGCGCGCGATCATCCTGATGCATATTCCGCCGGGGATGGACGCCTTTTCCAGCTACAAGGCGAAAGGCCCGGGCAACACGATGTGGACGCTGGATGGCACGATGCTGGGCCAGTTCCAGTCGCTGGCAACGCAGTACAAGGCGCAACTGGTCGATGGTTTTGCCGGGCATACGCATATGGACGAATATCGCGTGGTTGCCGACAGCGCACCCATCATGGCGATCCGCATGGGGCCGTCGGTATCGCCCGTCAACGGCAACCGGCCAGCCTTCACGCTGGTGAATTATGACACCACCGATGGAAGTGCTACCGATTACACCGTCAGCGTCTTTGACGGAACATCGTGGACCGCAAGGCTCAGCTTCACCCAAACCTACGGGTTCAGCCGCTACAGTGCCGCAAATCTGCAAACGCTGGCGGCGTCGATCAAGTCGGACCCCGGAACAACAGCGAAGTTCACCGCCAATTACGCCACGGGGAACCACACGCCCGCGATGAACAGCAGCATCTACTTCGCCTGCGCCTTGGTGGCACTCACGCCCGCAGTCTATGCCAAATGCCTGAAACCCGGCGCAGGCAAGAGGCAAAACTGAACCGATGGCGGATCAACCCTATCACGCGCATATCTATTTTGAGGCGGCGGAGCGCGAAGCCGCCTCGGCACTGCGCGACGCGTTCCTGGCGGACATGCGCGCGGGAGGGCATGTCTGCTTCGTCGGACGGATGATGGCGACCGGCGTCGGCCCGCATCCCATCCCGCAATATGAGGTCCATTTCACCGACATATCGCGCGAAGCGATCATCGCGATGATCGAACCCACTGGCCTGCGCGCCTTGGTCCACCCACTGACCGATGACGATCTGGCCGATCATACCACGCTGGGCCACTGGATCGGCGAGCCGGTTGAACTCGATACAAGCGTCCTCGACCCGCCCGGCGTCAACCAGGGCATCCCCCGCTTTGGCGTGAGCGATTTTTGACCTAGCCGACAATCTCTTCAGGCTTGAAGAAAAAGGCAATCTCGATCGCCGCATTCTCGTCGCTGTCCGAACCGTGGACGGTGTTTTCACCGATCGACAGCGCATGCGTTTTGCGGATCGTGCCTTCAGCTGCTTCTGCTGGATTGGTTGCGCCCATTATGTCGCGGTTGCGGGTGACGGCGTCTTCGCCTTCCAGCACCTGGACAACGACCGGCTCGCTCATCATGAAATCGACCAGTTCGCCGAAGAAGGGGCGTTCGCTGTGGACGGCGTAAAAGCCTTCGGCCTGTTCGCGGCTCATGTGGATGCGCTTGGAGGCGACGACGCGCAGGCCGGCTTCTTCTAGCATCTTGGTGACTGCGCCGGTCAGGTTGCGGCGGGTGGCGTCGGGCTTGATGATCGAAAAGGTGCGGGTAACCGCCATGATAAGCTCCAGATTTT
>CAZSJE010000224.1:0-3104 GCA_964606835.1 uncultured Sphingorhabdus sp. | reverse complement strand
GCGCACTGGTTCGAAGACGAGCCGGAAGCCCATGCTCCAGTTGAAGAGGAGGACGCCGTTGCCGCGGAAACCTCCCAATGAGACGCCGCATACTCCTGTAAGGAAGTGCATATTGTCGGGTGAGCGGGCGGAGCAACGCCTGCTGATCCGGCTTGCGCTCGGCCCTGACGGCAGTGTCGCACCCGATGTGCTGGGGAAGGCCCCGGGGCGCGGTGCCTGGATCGGTGTGCCGTCGGACGAGCTGGAGGCAGCGCGTGCCAAAGGCAAGCTTGCTGGCCAGTTGAAACGCGCTTTCAAGGCCGATACGGTCGAAGTGCCGTTCGATCTGGCGGAACGCATCCGCGCCAATCTGGAAAAGGCAACGCTTGATCGGCTTGGACTGGAGGCACGCGCCTCCAATCTGGTCGCGGGGGCCGAGAAGGTAGACCAGGCGGCAAGGGCAGGGGCGGTATCGCTCCTCCTCCACGCCGCCGATGCCAGTGACGATGGCGCTGGCAAGCGCGACCAAAGCTGGCGCGTGGGTTCCGAAGAAGAGGGAAGCGGCAAGGCGGGGATCAAACTACCGGTTGACCGCGATGCCCTTTCCGCCGCATTGGGGCGCGGAAACGCTGTGCATGTGGCAATCACAGACGTGCGTGCTGCGGAACGGGTGAGACATCACCTGGACCGCTGGCTTTATTTCATCGGATGCAGTAACGCGCGCGGCACCGTTTCGGCGGCTGTCCGTGCAAGCGCTTCATCCAGCAAGACGGACAAGTAAAGGCAAGGCTGTTTCATGAGTGACGAAAACGAAAATAAACCGACGCTGGGTCGCAAGCCTTTGGGGCTGAAGCCGCGGCTTGAGTCGGGCGAGGTGAAGCAGACCTTCAGCCATGGCCGCACCAACAAAGTGGTGGTCGAGGTGAAGCGCAAGAAGCTGGTCGGCAAGCCCGGCTACGCGCCTGAGCCCGAAGTTGCTGCACCTCCGCCGCCTCCGCCGCCACCCCCGCCTCCTCCTCCGCAGGCGGCAGCACCCGCGCGCAAGGCGGCCCTGTCTGGCGAAACCCCGCAAGAGCGGGTTGCCCGGATGCAGCTTGAGGCGGAAGAAGATCGCCTGCGTCTGGCCGAAGAAGCCAATCGTCGCGAGCAGGAACAGCGCCAGCGTGCCGCCGATGACGAGCGCCGTCGGGCCGAAGAAAACCGCAAGGTCGAGGCGGTGCCTGCGCCTGCTCCGAAGGTCGAAGTTGCCGAGACGCCTGCTCCTGCCGTAGGAGGTAGCGATAGCGCAGCACCGCCACCGCCACGTCGCTTTACCCCGGTAGAAGCGCCGCAAAGGCCTGCTCCGGCACCTGCCGAGCGGGAACGTGAGGAAGCCCGCAAGGCTCCCCACAAACCGAGCCGTGACCGCGCTGGCGACAATCGCCGCCAATCGGGCAAGCTGACCGTTACCCGCGCGCTCGATGGCGACGAAGGTGCCCGCGCTCGCTCGCTCGCAGCGCTGAAACGTGCGCGCGAAAAGGAAAAGCGCCTCCATTTCGGCGGCGGCCAGCGCGACGCGCAACCCAAGCAGGCCCGTGATGTGGTCGTTCCCGAGGCGATCACGGTGCAGGAACTTGCAATCCGTATGGCCGAAAAGGGCAGCGACCTGGTGAAGGCGCTGTTCAAAATGGGAATGCCGGTGACTTTGACCCAAACCATCGACCAGGATACCGCCGAGCTGCTGGTGACCGAATTCGGCCACAACATCACCCGCGTGTCCGACGCCGACGTCGATATTGCGCATGATGAGGATGTCGATGCGCCTGAAACGCTGAAGCCGCGTCCTCCGGTTGTCACTGTGATGGGCCATGTCGACCATGGCAAAACCAGCCTGCTCGACGCGCTGCGTGGTGCGAAAGTGCAGGCCGGCGAAGCGGGGGGTATCACCCAACATATCGGCGCCTATCAGGTGAAGACCAAGGACAGTCAGGCGATCACTTTCCTTGATACGCCGGGCCATGAAGCTTTCACCGAAATGCGCCAGCGCGGCGCGATGGTCACCGACATCGTCATCCTGGTGGTGGCGGCCGACGACGGGCTGATGCCGCAGACCATCGAGGCCATCAATCACTCCAAGGCCGCTGGCGTCCCGATGATTATTGCGATCAACAAAGTCGACAAGGACGGCGCGAACCCCCAACGGGTGCGGGAACGCCTCCTCGAACACGAAGTGATTGTCGAGAAAATGGGCGGCGAAGTGCAGGACGTCGAAGTATCGGCGCTGAAGCAGACCGGTCTCGACGATTTGCTCGAAAAAATCGCTCTTCAGGCCGAATTGATGGAGCTGAAAGCCAACCCCGATCGCGCTGCCGAAGGCGTGGTAATCGAGGCACAGCTCGACAAGGGTCGCGGTGCGGTTGCGACCGTATTGATTCGGCGCGGTACGTTGAAGACGGGCGATATCTTCGTCGTCGGTGAGGAATCGGGCAAGGTTCGTGCGCTGGTCAACGACAAGGGCCAACAGGTGAAGACCGCCGAACCGGCCATGCCGGTCGAGGTGCTTGGCCTGACCGGCGTTCCCGGCGCAGGCGACATCCTGACCGTCGTCGAAAACGAAGCGCGCGCGCGCGAAGTTGCTGCTTTCCGCAAGGAACAGGCGAAGCTGAAGCGCACCACACAGGCTCCAGCCTCGCTCGACACCATGTTCTCCGCACTGGCGGCGGACCGCGCAAAGGAATATCCGGTTGTCGTCAAGGCCGATGTGCAGGGCAGTGTCGAAGCGATCGTCAACGCACTGCACAAGCTGTCGACCGACGAGATCAAGGTCCGCGTGCTGCAATCGGGTGTTGGTGCCATTACCGAAAGCGATGTGAACCTCGCCAACGCCTCAAAGGCACCGATCATCGGTTTCAACGTCCGCCCCAATCCCAAGGCGCGGCAGATTGCCGAGCGCGAAAAGACGCGGTTCAAATATTTCGATGTGATCTATCACCTGACCGAAGATGTCGCCAAGGAAATGGCGGGGATCCTCGGCCCCGAAATCATCGAAACCGTCGTCGGTCGTGCGAAGATCCAGGAAGTCTTCAACGCAGGCAAGAAGGACAAGGCGGCTGGTCTGCTTGTGCTCGAAGGCCACATCCGCAAGG
>CAZSJE010000223.1:0-3131 GCA_964606835.1 uncultured Sphingorhabdus sp. | reverse complement strand
TCACAAGCGCCGCCGTCGCCGCCCCAGCAAGCCCGAAAAGGGCCCGCGCCATGCCACCTATGCCAAGACCCGCCTGCTGTGCAATTTGGCCGATCTGCGCACCTTGCTGCATGAATACAGTCATTGGCCGCTGCCCCGACGCCAGCCCGACAAACATATCGTTTAACTGGAAGGTGAGGTTCTGGATCTGGTTGGCCGACAGCCGGGACGCATTGCCCATGCGACCGACATTGTTGCCCATTCCCATCGCCGCATTCGCAGATGCCTGCGCTCTTGCCGCATATTCAGCCGCAGCAGCACTTGCGCTTTTGGTCGAGCGGCTCGCTCCCTGCATGGAAGTATCGAGCCGCCCGACCGCGCCCTCCGCCTTGGCCCCCGCAGCGGTGAGCGAATCAAGCTTGTTGACGCCGGTATCGACTTCGGAGCTGTCGATGACCATTTCGAGGCGAGCAAAATCCACCATCAGTTATGCGCCTTTGGTTTGGGAAGGCTGTCGAGATAGGCATTGTCAGCGCGCCGGATCGCCTCAAGCTGCCAGCCAGAAAGCACCCTACCGTTCACCTGTTGCCAAGCGTGAAGGTCCATGAAGGTTATCCGGGCCGGTCCAAAGCCGGTTGATCCCCTCGAGGCATGAAGGTCGGCAAAGTCGAGCCAGAGCGCCTCACAGCCATCGGGAAGGGCTGGCGCTTCTGCCAGCCGCTTCGGCAATGTCCCTGTGCGCTCATAGATCACCATCAGGTGCTCCCTCAACGATGCCCCTCCATCTACAGGGGCGTTCAACTCAAACTGTCCGGCTGCGAACGCCACGAAGGCGTCGATCAGCCTTTGGTAAAATTTGTCAGGTCGCCCACAGCGTCATCGACCTGTTTGCGCATCCATTCGTAACCGGCGCTGGCGTAAATCCGCTCAGCCTCGGCAGGGGTGAACAACAGGCGGCTGTCGCCAAAGGGCAGGCCATCAACGATCTTGTCAGCCTCTCCGGGCTTGCCGGGAACCTTCTCAAACCAACCCACGGTAGCTGTTGCGAGAAGCTTGGCCGTGCGCCGGTCAATATCATCGACCGTAGGAGCCTTGGCGTCCTTGGCCCTGCGCTGCTGTTCAAACGTCTTTTTCAGCATCTCATTCGCCTGATCGGCACGGGCCTTGCGGACAACATCGGTCTGGTCGCTGATCAGCTTCACGAAAAGCCCGGTCGGCTCGTCTGTCACAGGATGCAGCAATTCCAGGTCATAGGTTACACCTTCGCTTTTGGCGGCGAGGTTGAGGGCGGCAAAATCAGTCATGGTGGGGGCTTTCTATGTTTGGAGGGCGGGCGGGATTACCCGCCCTCACGGGGTTAAGGAACCAGAGAATCTTGAACAGAAACAATGGTTTGGTGGTTCGCAGCCGATACCGCAGTCGTGCTGCACATCTGGGCTGTGAAATTATATGTGCGGATAATCTGCTTCTCGCCGTCATCGGCATCGTCCGAGAAGATTTTGACCTCTGGCAGCACAATGCAGATAAAGTCTGCTGCGTCGGTCGTGTCGTCCGCCAGATACAGGATGAGCGAGGTTGTGGTCTCGTTGGTGAACGGGGTAGACAGCCCATCGTCCTCATAAAGAGCGGTGAAGCTGCCCTTGACCATCACCCGCCCGCGCTGGGTGTCGGGGATGGTATTCGAGCCAATTACAGCCTCACCATGCGTCACCTGACCATCAATCGACACGCTGGCGCTTGTGATGTTGGTATACTCGGTGCCGCCGATGTACGCGCCGCCTGCCACGCTTGCGAGAACGCTGGTCGTGGTTTCAGCGGTGGGCGAGGTCAGGCTTTGCGAACCAGATGACACACGCGAACCAAGGCCGATGAGGCCAAAAGACACCGTGACATTGCCGGTTGCAGGCATGGCAATATCCACCTTGCCAACCTGTACGTCCTTATAGACGTGATAGCGGGCAATATCGGTGAAATTCTCTTCAAAGGTGTAATAGAGATTGGTGTGGCCGCTAGCCGGAACCCAAAGCTTCTTGCCAACGACAGTGACAGTTGAAGCGGTTTTCGACGATTCCGCTGTCAACGCCGTTCCCGTTGGTACGTTCACGGTCAGCGCGGTAGTGGTCAGCGAAAGCACGACCAGATTGACGCCCACGTTGCCAGCAGCAAGGTTGGCACCCGACAGCCTCACTACGTCGCCGATCTTGATGCCATCGGTAAAGAAGCTGCCTGCCGAACGTGTAACCGTCCAGTTGGAGCCGCTCGAAGCGATGCTGAGGGTCAGCGAAGAAATGGCGCTGGTCGCAGCCCAAGCCTTGCGGAATACTGACGACATGAGGTCAGCATAGGTGCTTGGGGAGAGCAGACCCGACAAGGTGGCCTGCGTCTTGCGGATGCCATGCGTATCGCCAGTGCTCTGCTGATGCGAGGCGATTTCGGTGTTTGAATAGGTGTCCTTGGTCAGCGTGAAGCTTGCGCTTTCACGGCGCAAAAGCTGACCACCGGAACCTGATGCGGCGGTGCCAAGGCCCGACTGGACCTTGTAGGCGATGGTTTTGGAAATCCCCTGGGCAACGGTCATTTTACTTACTCCTATGCTACATAATTGGCGAAAAACCGCACCTTGACCGGCAAAACATACCTGTCAGGTTCGATGATGGCGGGCGCGATTTCCGGCGTCTTTTCGACGATCACCGTGACGCCCGACGCGGTGAATGAGCGGCCCCGATAGAAAGTGTCGCGGATCAGTTCGGCGCGTGTGGCAGCAGCGGACGGCCCGGTATCGAGTGGATATGCGAGATTGACCTGAAAGATGCCGCGTTCGGTCGTGTGCCGGCCGATTTCGATGTTGAGAGGATCTGCGGCAAGCAGATAGACGCGCTGGTACGGCGTACCGGCTACAGGCGTATAAGGCGTGTTTTCCCATGCCGTTGCCATCGCAGGCGACATGGCAGCGAGAGCGACTTCCAAGGCCGAGCGGATAAGGACGAGGCTCATTTCACGGCCTCATTCACAATGTCTTGAAACTTGATCGCGGTCAGACCGACCAGACCTGTAGGAGCCTGCCGCGACCAGCCGTTTTCAATGCGCTGAGCGTAGGCCAAATTATTGGCGAGGTGGTAGACTTTCCCAGCCGCTTGTTCAGGTACGGCAGC
>CAZSJE010000222.1:0-3143 GCA_964606835.1 uncultured Sphingorhabdus sp. | reverse complement strand
GCCGGTTACACCGCCGCCGTCTATGCCGCGCGCGCCAATCTGAAACCTGTGCTGGTCACCGGCATTGCCCATGGCGGGCAGCTGACCACGACCACCGATGTCGACAATTGGCCCGCCGATGCCGATGGCGTGCAGGGGCCGGAGCTGATGGTTCGCTTTCAGGCGCATGCCGAACGGTTCGGCACCGAAATGCTCTATGACCATATCAATGTCGCGCGGCTGGGCGAGCGGCCTTTCGTGCTGGAAGGCGACGCGGGCAGCTATAGCTGCGACGCGCTGATCATCGCGACGGGGGCATCGGCGCAATATCTGGGGCTGCCATCGGAAGAAGCGTTCATGGGCAAGGGCGTGTCGGCCTGCGCGACCTGCGATGGCTTTTTCTATAAGGACAAGCCCGTTGCCGTCATCGGCGGCGGCAATACCGCGGTCGAGGAAGCGCTGTACCTTGCCAACATCGCCAGCCATGTGACCGTGGTCCACCGCCGCGACAAATTCCGCGCGGAGAAGATTTTGCAGGACAAGCTGTTCGCCAAGGAAGCGGCGGGCAAGGTCACGATATTGTGGGACCATGTGCTCGACGAAGTACTGGGCGATGCCAGCGGCGTTACCGGCATGCGCGTCAAGCACGCCCAATCGGGTGAAGCGCGCGACATCGAACTGCACGGCGTATTCATTGCCATCGGCCACCGGCCCAACACCGAATTGTTCGCTGGCCAGCTCGATATGGACAATGGCTATATCGTCACCAAGAGCGGGCTTGCAGGCGGGGCGACCGCAACGAGCATCCCCGGCGTCTTTGCCGCGGGCGATGTGCAGGACCAGATTTACCGCCAGGCCGTGACCAGCGCCGCCACGGGTTGTCAGGCAGCACTTGATGCGGAGAAATATCTCGACGGGCTGGCTTAGGCGGGGATGAGCGGTAGCCCCGCCTCGCAACGAGACCTGACAACGGGGCCAGTCGCCAAAACGCTGTTCCTGTTCGCGCTGCCCTCGCTGGGCGTCAACATCCTGCAATCGCTGAACAATTCGGTGAATGCCGTCTGGATCGGGCGGTTTCTGGGTGAGGAAGCACTGGCGGCGACCTCCAATGCGGGGATGGTCATTTTCCTGATGTTCTCCGCGCTCTTCGGCTTTTCGATGGCGACGACGATCCTGATCGGCCAGGCGATGGGGCGGCGCGATGTCGAAAGCGTGCGGCGGACAATGGGCAGTTCGCTTGGCCTTTTCGCGCTGACCGGGATCGCCATTGCCATAACTGGCTGGCTGTTCGCCCCGCATTTGCTGAAGCTACTGGCCACCCCCGACGCCGCCTATCCGCTCGCGCTCACTTACTTGCGGGTGATGTTCCTGTGCATGCCGACGTCATTTGTGATGATCCTGCTGTCCTCATCGCTGCGCGGGGTAGGCGACGCGGTGACGCCGATGTGGACCAGCTTTCTGAACATCGCGCTTGATATCGTCTTGAACCCGATCCTGATCCTTGGCCTGGGACCGATCCCGGCGCTGGGCATTGCCGGGTCGGCGCTGGCCACGGTGATTGCCGGGCTGGTGAGTGTCACGGTGCTGATCTACTGGATCTATGCGCGCGACCTGACCGTCCGGTTGCGCGGCGCGGAGCTGGCCTGGCTCAGGCCGGACCCAAAACTGCTGAAACTGGTTGCGCGCAATGGCCTTCCCATCGGGCTGTCGATGATCATCATGTCGGGTTCAGCGCTGGTGATGATTGGGCTGATCAATCGCGAGGGCGTAGACACCACCGCAGCCTTTGGCGTGATGAACCAGCTGTGGAGCTATGTGCAAATGCCCGCAGTCGCGGTGGGCAGTGCGGTCAGCGCAATGGCAGCGCAGAATATCGGCGCTGGCCGCTGGGACCGGGTGGGCAAGGTCGCGCTTGCCGGCGTCGCCATCAACGTCGCGATGACGGCCTTCATTTTGGCCATCATCACCATCTTCGCGCGGCCGCTGCTGGGGCTGTTCCTGCAGGATGGCAGTCCAGCCATTCCCATCGCTATCCATATCAACCATGTCATCGGCTGGAGCTATTTGCTGATGGGCGTTTCGATGGTGCTGACCTTTGTCGTCCGTGCCAACGGGGCGGTTATCGCGCCGCTGGTGATCCTGATCATTGCAGCAATTGTCGTCCGCTTTACCGTCGGTTTCGGGCTGCACCCGGCTTACGGTGCAGAAGCGATCTGGTGGGCCTTCATTGCCGCCGGAATTGTCTCCTTCCTGCTGTCGGTGGCCTATTATTTCCATGGCGGGTGGAAGAAACTGAGCGTCACTGGCGCCAGACCCGTCGAAGCACACAGCGTTGTGCAAGGCTAGCCTTGTGCCGCTCGGCAAAAACGGGCTAGAGTCCCGATATCCCGCCATTCGTGCGGTGTTCAGGGGAAAGGCTCCAGACAGGGCGCGATGGATATCTACCTGCCCATAGCCGGATTGTCGGTGAACCTGCTGGTCATCATTCTGCTTGGCGGGGCAGTGGGCATGCTGTCGGGAATGTTCGGCGTCGGTGGCGGCTTTTTGACGACGCCCCTGCTGATTTTTTACGGTATCCCGCCGATGGTCGCTGCCGCCTCGGCCTCGACGCAAGTCACCGGGGCGAGCGTGTCGGGCGTGTTCGCACACATGAAACGCGGCGGGGTCGATTTCCATATGGGGGCGGTGCTCGTCGCGGGCGGCTTGGTTGGCACAATGGTCGGCGCGGGGCTGTTTTCGGTGCTGGAAGCTTGGGGGCAGATCGATACCGTGATCAACATCCTCTATGTTATTATGCTCGGCACAATCGGCGGGCTGATGGGCCGCGAAAGCCTGCAAGCGGTTTTGGCCAGTCGTCAGGGCAAACCGCTGCCGCCAGCAAAGCGGCGGCACCATCCGCTGGTCGTCAACCTCCCCTTTCGCTGGCGCTTCTATCGCTCCGGGTTGTACATCTCCCCGCTGGCGCCGCTGATCCTGGGGTTCATCACGGGCATCATGACTATGCTGCTCGGCGTGGGTGGCGGATTCATCATGGTCCCTGCGATGCTGTATATCCTGGGGATGAGCGCGAATGTCGTCGTCGGCACATCGCTGTTCCAGATTTTGTTCGTCACGATGGGTTCGACAATGGTTCACAGCCTGACGACCAAGGCGGTCGACATCGT
>CAZSJE010000221.1:0-3166 GCA_964606835.1 uncultured Sphingorhabdus sp. | reverse complement strand
GCGGGCTTGCACCGGTGCCTCCAACATTGCCGGACACAAGGATGACGTCGGCATGCGCCTTGGCAACGCCCGCCGCAATTGTACCAATGCCCGCAGCGCTCACCAGCTTCACACATACCCGCGCACGCGGATTGATTTGCTTCAGGTCATAAATGAGCTGTGCCAGATCCTCGATCGAATAAATGTCATGGTGTGGGGGAGGAGAAATCAGTGTCACCCCCGGTGTTGAATGGCGCAGCCGGGCGATCATCTCGGTGACCTTAAAGCCGGGCAGTTGCCCACCTTCTCCTGGCTTGGCGCCCTGTGCGACCTTGATCTCAATCTCTTCGCACGCGCCCAGATATTCCGCCGTCACCCCAAAACGACCCGAGGCGATCTGCTTGATCACGCTGTTGGCGTTGTCGCCATTTTCATAAGGCGTGAAGCGCTTGCTGTCCTCGCCGCCTTCGCCCGACACGGCTTTTGCGCCAATGCGGTTCATGGCGATGGCCAGCGTCTCGTGGGCCTCAGGCGAAAGCGCGCCAAGGCTCATACCCGGCGTCACAAAGCGTTTGCGGATTTCGGTGATCGCCTCCACCTCGTCGAGCGGCACGCCGTCCTTGGGGAAATTGAACTCCATCAGGTCGCGCAGGTAAACCGGTGGCAATTCGCGGACCCCGGCGGCAAACTGCAAATAAGTTGAGTAGCTGTCATTGCCGACCGCGCTTTGCAGCAAGTGCATCAGCCCAGCCGAATAGGCGTGCGCCTCGCCATCCTTGCGCTGCTTGTAAAAGCCGCCAATGGGCAGGCGTGTGACTGCTGCGTCAAAGGCCTCCGTATGCCTGTCCCGTGCATTGACGAACAGCGAATGATAGCCTTCGCCTGAAATCTTGTTGGGCATTCCGGGGAAGAAGTCATTCACCAGCGCACGGCTCAGCCCCACCGCCTCAAAATTATAGCCGCCGCGGTAGCTGGAGATGACTGCGATCCCCATTTTGGACATTATTTTGAGCAGGCCTTCATTGATCGCCTTGCGGTAATTCGCCTTGGCAGTTTCAAGCGACAGGTCCCCGAGCAGCCCGCGGGCATGTCGGTCCTCTATGCAGGCTTCTGACAGATAGGCGTTTACCGTGGTTGCCCCAACACCAATGAGCACGGCAAAATAATGCGTATCCAGACATTCTGCCGAACGGACATTGACCGACGCATAGCTTCTGAGGCCGACGCGGACCAGATGCGTGTGCACGGCTGCCGCTGCCAGGATCATGGCGATCGCCACACGCTCGGGTCCGATGGCTTCATCGGTCAGGAACAATTCGGTCTGGCCAGACCGGACTGCGGCTTCGGCCTCTTCGCGGATGCGACCAATCGCAGCGCGCAGCCCTTCCTGCCCTTCGGTCACTGAATAAGTGCAGTCGATCGTTGCGGCATTGCCCCCAAAGGCCGCCTTCAATCGCGTCCATTCGGCGCTTAACAGCACCGGGCTTTCCAGAACGAGCACATCGCTATTCTGGCTGCTTTCATCAAGGATGTTGGCAAGGTTCGAAAAACGCGTTTTCAAGCTCATCACATGCCGTTCGCGCAAGCTATCGATCGGCGGGTTGGTGACCTGACTGAAATTCTGGCGGAAAAACTGACTGATCAAGCGGGGCTTGTCGCTGATTACGGCAAGCGGCGTATCGTCGCCCATGCTGCCGACGGCTTCCTTCGCATCCTCGGCCATGGGCGCAAGGATCATTTCCATATCCTCCAGCGTCATGCCCGCTGCGACCTGCCGCTTGGTCAACTCGGCACGCGTGAATGGCGGCAAGGTCTCTTCGCCCCTATCCGGCAAATCCTCCATGGAGCGGAACCCGCCGACCAGCGTTGCATAATCCTGTTCTGCCGCAATCCGGTCCTTGAGCGCAGCATCGCGGTAAAGCGCACCTTCGTCCAGATTGACGGCAATCATCTGTCCGGGGCCAAGCCGGCCTTTTTCGATGATGGTATTCTCCGGCACCACGACCATGCCGGTTTCCGAACCGATGATCAGCAGCCCGTCGTTGGTGCGGGCGTAGCGCAGCGGGCGGAGCGCGTTGCGATCCACACCTGCGACTGCCCAATGGCCGTCGGTCATGGCAAGCGCTGCCGGGCCGTCCCACGGCTCCATCACGCTTGCCATATATTCATACATGGCGCGGTGGTTTGCAGGCAGGTTCTGGTTGGATTGCCATGCCTCGGGAATCAGCATCAGTTTCGCCGTCGGTGCTTCTTTACCGGAACGGACCAAGGTCTCAAACACCGCATCCAGCGCGCCGGTATCCGATGCGCCCGCTGGGATCACAGGCTTGATATCGTCGGACTGTGCACCGAACGCAATCGAAGCCATCTTGATCTCGTGGCTTTTCATCCAGTTCTGGTTGCCGCGAATGGTGTTGATCTCGCCATTGTGGGCGAGGCCGCGGAACGGCTGCGCCAGCCACCATTGCGGGAAGGTGTTGGTCGAATAACGCTGGTGGAAAATCGCGACACGGCTTTCGAACCGGTCGTCCTGCAGGTCGGGGTAGAAGACCGACAGGCTCTCCGCGAGGAACAGACCCTTATAGACAATCGACTGGCAGGACAGGCTGCAGATGTAGAAATCGCGGATTTGCGCGGCGATCACCTTTTTCTCAATGCGGCGGCGGACGAGGTAGAGGTTCTTTTCAAACTCTGCCACGGACTGCACATCGGGCATCGGCCCGGCAATCATGATCTGCTCGATCTCGGGCCGCGTTGCCTGCGCCTTCTGCCCGATCACCGACACATCGACCGGCACCTGCCGCCAGCCATAAATGGTGTAGCCCGCGTCGATAATTTCCGCCTCGACGATGGTCCGGCAAGCCTCCTGCGCGCCCAGGTCGGTGCGCGGGAGGAAGACCATGCCGACCGCCAGCCGGTTGGGCTGCACCTTGTGCCCCGCTGCGGTAATCGCATCGTCGAAAAAGCGGGCGGGCAAGTCGACATGCACCCCCGCACCATCGCCGGTCTTGCCATCGGCATCGACCGCGCCGCGATGCCACACCGCCTTCAGCGCCTCGATGGCAGAAGCCACCACCCGCCGCGAAGGCTTGCCATCGGTCGCCGCGATCAGGCCAACGCCGCAGGCATCGCCTTCATATTCGGGATAGTACATGCCTTCCGCCGCGAGGCGGGCATGTTCGGGGGT
>CAZSJE010000220.1:0-3208 GCA_964606835.1 uncultured Sphingorhabdus sp. | reverse complement strand
GGCGCATTTTCCTTCAAGACCGCGTTCGATGAGGATTATGCCCGCTTCTCTCCCGGTGTACTATTGCAGATTGAAAATCTTGCTTTGCTCGAACGCGAGGGCATCGACTGGTGCGATAGTTGCGCTGCCGCCGACCATCCCATGATCGACAGCCTGTGGTCGGGACGCCGCGCCATTGGACGCTATTCGGTGGCCATTGGCGGCCCTGCCAAACGCGCCGCCTTTGCTGCCCTGCTTGCAGCCGAGAAAGCCAAGGCAAAACTCAAGCGCCGGAGCCTGCCATGACAGACATTTTCAACGCCGAAGCGCGTGCAAGCTTCGCAGCAAACTATCCCGAAACGCCCCACAAGCTGCAGCACGGCTTGCGCGATCATCCGCTGCTGGCGCTGGACGCGCTGGCGCTGCTGGGTGAGCGGCTGCCCGCATCGTCGGTGGAGTATAACAAGGGCGACCTGCCCACGGGCGTCGACCCCAACAGCGACATCGCCAATGGCCTTTCGATTGGCGATACCATCCGCCAGGTCGATACCTGCCGCAGTTGGGCAGTGCTCAAGAACATCGAGCAGGACGAAGAATATCGTGCGCTGCTGCTGTCGCTGCTGGATGAGCTGAAACCGTTGATCGAAGCGAAAACCGGCGCGATGCTCCGGCCACAGGGATTTGTCTTCGTCTCCTCGCCCGATGCCGTCACGCCCTATCATTTCGACCCCGAGCATAACATCTTGCTTCAGCTGCGCGGGCAAAAAGTCATGACGCAGTTTCCCGCAGGCGATGCTTTCTACGCGCCGGACGAAACGCATGAGGGCTATCATACCGGCGGCCACCGCAACCTGATCTGGCGCGAGGAGCTGGCAGCAGGCGGCACGGCTTGGCCCTTGTCCCCCGGCGAGGGATTATTCGTGCCCGTGATGGCCCCGCACCATGTGAAGAATGGCCCCGAGCCCTCGATTTCGCTGTCGATCACTTGGCGCAGCGACTGGAGCTTTGCCGAGGCTGATGCGCGGGCGTTTAACGGTGTGTTGCGCAAAGCGGGGCTGACGCCCACCGCACCCGGACGTTTCCCCGCACAAAACAAGGGCAAGGCGGTCGCGTGGCGGGCCATACGAAAGCTCGGTTTGGGAGCTTGACACCGGATACCGCAGCGCAGCATTTTTTGTCTTGAAATTTTCCGCCGATTTGAAATTATCCCACCAAATCCAATGTCTGGCGAGAAAGCGAGGTTTGGAACGGTGGCCAGCACCCAGGCAGGGCCCGACAGGGGCAAAATGGCGATTGCCGAAATGCGCGAATTTGCAGGGTTCGCACCCGGCACCCAGCGCTACATACGTCGCTCACTCGACATCGCCTTTTCGCATGCCGAGGAACGGCGCAGCGAAGCAGTCGACCGGTGGAGCCGCGACACAATCGAAGAGGTAAAGATCCGGGTCCAGGCCCGTTATTATGAGCGGATATTGGAGATCCGATACTCGGTTCCGGAGGATCAGGGACTCGACCATGTCGAACCGTTCATGGCACCTCTGGTCAAGCTATCTGCCTTTGACCTGGCGCAGGAGAAACTGCCGAGTTTTTCCGCCTACCGGTTCCTGTATGAGCGGCTGATCGGTGCGGCCTCGCGGCCATGGCTTCCGGGGGCCTTCTGCGCAGCTGCATCGCTGCCGCATATCGAGCCGGCGAAACGCCGCGACCTTTTGCAAAGCATCAGCGAAAGTGCGGCTACCGCCCCTGGCTGGTCGCGGCGCGAACCGACCTTCTATCCCGGTTGGGTGGAAAAGGCCGAGGACGCCTGAGATTTCGCCCAGAGGCCATCGCGCGCAATCGCTGGCGGGTTGTTTTTGAGCGCATCGAGGAATGAGCGTCGGACCCAGTGCAGCTTCTCCCGGCGACTGGTGCTGATACGCTGGTCCCACGCATGTTCGCCTGCGGCACGAACCTTGCGCGCGATATCGCCGTAAATCCCCGCTGCCGACAACACTGCCCAACGCGCGCGGAACGGCAGGCGGGCGGCCCCCACACGCGCCGAGCTCTCATACTGCCCCGCCTCGTCCGCCAGCCAGCGTCCGATCAGCGCAAGCTTGCGGCGGTTGTGCGGGCGCATATGCTCGCCTGGGCCAATATCGAGCAGCGCCTGCCAATCATCAGGGATGTAGCAGCGCCCGGCGGCATCATCCTCGGCAATGTCCCGCGCGATATTGGCCAGTTGGAACGCAAGGCCCAAGTCACAGGCGCGGTCCAGCGTATCGCGATCGTCGTCGGGCACGCCCATGACCTTGGCCATCATCACGCCTACCGCGCCCGCAACGTGATAGCAGTAACGATAGAGATCGCCTTCCGACCTTGGCCTCCAGTCGGCAGCATCGAGCGCGAATCCCTCAATCACGTCGTTCGCCATTTCGTTCGTCAACCCGCATTCGCGCGCGACAACGCCCAGACAGTCGAAGGCAGGCTCACCCGTTGCCTCCCCTGCCAGCGCCCGGGCCGTCAGGTCGCGGATCGCCGCCAGCCGCTCTTGCGGATCCTCAACCAGCGCCATTGCCCCGCCATGATCCTGCCCATCGGCCATATCGTCGCATTTCCGGCACCAGGCGTAGAGCAGCCAGACCCGCTCCCGCTTGACGCGGTCGAACAGGCGGCTGGCAAAGCGGAACGACTTCGATCCCCGCGCGATGCTCTCGCGGGCATAGGCGACAAGTGTCGCCCGCTCGCTCACAAATCCTCGGCCTTCATTTGAAAGATGTTTTTATGCGGCACATAGGCTGCCATTTGGGCGAGCAGCCCGTTGAGCGTCTGATCGACCAGCATGATCCCGGCATGCGCCTCTCGGACAAAACCAACCTCGATCATATGCCGGTTGAACGCCACCAGCTGGTCGTAGAACCCCGCAACGTTCAACACGCCGACTGGTTTCGAATGATAGCCCAGCTGCGACCAGCTGATCGCTTCCCACAGCTCATCCATCGTGCCGACACCGCCGGGAATAGTAATGAAGCCGTCCGACAGGTCGGTGAAGCGCGCCTTCCTCTCGTGCATGCCCGAAACAACATGCAGTTCAGTGCAGCCTTTGTGCGCAACCTCTGCGCCTACCAGCGCCTCGGGGATGATGCCAATCACCTCACCACCTGCCGCCAGCGCACTGTCGGCAACGGCACCCATAAGCCCCAGCCGTCCGCCGCCATAGACAACGCCAATCCCGCGCTCCGCCAGCCCACGA
>CAZSJE010000219.1:0-3260 GCA_964606835.1 uncultured Sphingorhabdus sp. | reverse complement strand
GCCTGAAACCGCTGGCGGGCAAAAATGCGCTCGATGTCGGTTGCGGTGCAGGGCTGCTGTGCGAGCCGCTGGCACGGCTGGGGGCAAGCGTTACCGGCGTCGATGCCGCGCCGGAGAATATCACGGTTGCCAAAGCCCATGCGGCGCAGTCGGGGCTTGCGATCGACTATCGCGCGGGCGAACTGGCGCAACAGGGGTTGGAGCAGTTCGATCTGGTCACTTCGATGGAAGTGATCGAGCATGTTGCCGACCCTGCGGGCTTTATTGGCGAGCTGGCGGCGCGGCTGAAACCTGGCGGGCTGATGATCCTTTCGACGCCGAACCGAACAGCAGCATCGCGGCTGTTTCTGGTCGAGGCGGCGGAGCGGCTGGGCCAGGTGCCGCGTGGCACACATGACTGGGATCAGTTCCTGACGCCGGAAGAGTTGGAGGCGCTGTTGGTCGATGCGGGGCTCAAGGTGGTCGAGATGCGCGGCATTGCCTTCTCGGCGCTGAAAGGGCTGCATCTTAGTGACCACAAGGCGCTGAACTACATATTGTCCGCGCGGTTCGGCTAGCTCTGACTTCTGTTGGCCAAAGCGTCTTGCCAAAGCAACACAGTCGCCGCATATCGCCCATATGGACGAAGACGCGCAGCTCACACCACTCGATCCCAATTACATCAAGGTGATGCGCATCGTCGGCGGCTTGTTCGCTACGGTTCTGCTGATCGGCGCGGGCGTGCTGGAATTTGCGCAAGTCCTGCCGCCAGGGCTGGTCATCGTGCCATTGGCGCTTCTACTATTCTGGTTCGTTTGGCTCGTGCCGCAGCGGCGATACAATCGCTGGGGCTATGATGCGGGCGACGACCGGCTGCGGATCGAGCGCGGTTACCTGTTCTATAGCGATACCGTCGTCCCCTATGGCCGCATCCAGCATATCGATGTCGATCAGGGGCCGATCGAGCGGCGCTACGACTTGGCGACACTCTCCGCGCATACGGCTGGCACGCATGGCAGCACCATTGTGTTGCCGGGGCTGAAACATGCCGATGCCATTGCCCTGCGCGAGCGTATCCGCGAGCATATCAAGGCAGCGCAGGGGTGAGCGAGCAAGCTGAAGCGCAGGAACCGCTAACTGAAGGTGAGCGCACCCACCCGTTGGGGCTACTGATCGGTTTTGTCACCGGCATCCCGCAGCTGATCTTCCCGATGGTCGCAGCGTTGTTCGGTACGCGCGGTGCCGGGATCAGCATGCCGTTGATCATTGGCGCGGTGTTGCTGGTCAGCCTGTTTTTCCGCTGGATCGGCTGGCTGCGCTTTCGCTTCCACCTCGACGAGGACGAAATCCGCATCGAGCGTGGCATCCTCAATCGCACCGTGCGGTCGATTTCCTATGACCGCATCCAGGATGTCAGTATCGAGCAAAAGCCGCTGGCCCGGTTGTTTGGCCTTGGCGAGGTCGCGTTCGAGACCGGCGGCGGCGATGGCGAGGATGCGAAGCTGAGCTTTGTCGCCATGGACCGCGCGGAGGCGCTGCGCGAAACCATCCGCGAGCGCAAGGCGGACGCCGAAGTGGCGGTGCCAGCCGTCGGGGAGCGCGAGACACCGCCGGTCTTTGCCATGGAGACCGACCGGCTGGTGACGCTGGGTTTCTACTCGTTCAGCTTGGTTATCTTCGCGGTGCTCGGCGGGCTTGCGCAGCAATTCGATTTCCTGCTTCCGTTCGACTGGTGGGATTTCAAGCACTGGATCGGCCTTGCCGAGGATCGCGGGGTTGACATCACGCATATCGACCGGAGCGTGCAGTTGATCGGCGCGCTGTTTGCGCTCGCTGCGCTCATCGTCATTGGCATCCTGACCGGGATCGTGCGCACGGTGCTGAAGGAATATGGCTTCCGGCTCGACCGCACACCACGCGGCTTCCGGCGGCGGCGCGGGCTGCTGACCAGGACCGATGTGGCGATGCCGGTAAACCGGGTGCAGGCGGCGGTCGTGGTTACCGGGCCAGTGCGCAAGCTGCGCGGCTGGCACGCGCTGAAATTCGTCAGCCTGGCGCAGGACAGCAAGGAAGAGAGCGACTTCATGGCAGCACCGCTCGCCAAGCTCGACGAGATCTGGCCGATTGTTGGAGAGACGGGATTGACGCCGCCCGAGGCCGATACCGCGTTTCGCAAGAGCCGGTTTCTCTGGTGGGCGAGCGGGCTGGTGGGGCTGACCTTTGTCATGATCGTCGCAACTACCGCGACGACCATTTTCGCCGATGCGCCGTTCCGGCTGGCGGGCTGGATGCTGGCCGTCCCGCTCCTCTTCCTGCCGCTGGTCTGGCTTGAGTGGCGGCATTATGGCGACTTGGCCGACGCCCGGCAGCTCTACGTCCGAGAGGGCTGGTGGCGTGAAAAGCTTGCGATTGCGCCCCAGTTGAAGGTCCAAAGCGCGGAGATTTCGCAAGGGCCGATTGCGCGGATTCTAGGTCTTTCAAAGCTGCATTTTGGCATTGCCGGGGGGAGCTTTGCGTTCTCTGCCCTGCCGCTTGCCGACGCGCGCGCGATCCGCGACGCCGTGATGGAGAAGGTAGCACCGGTCGATTTTTCGGTGCTCAACCGAAGGGACTAAAGCCCTACCCCCAACGCCTCCCCTGAAGGGTTGGGGCTTAAAATGGTGAGATCACTGTCTCCTCCAGCACGCTGTTGTCATCCTTGCGCAGCGTCAGTTTGACAGTCTTCGCCGCCCAATCGATATCGATCTGGCCAAAATTGGGGATCGCCCAGAACCCGCCGACGCGCGACGAGTCCGGCTCCTTCTCCCCCTCCTCGCCCTTGCCAAAGGCGAAGTTGAGCGATGATGCGGTTACTTCCCACAATGGCGATTTCACCCCCGGCACGGTCGTTTTGTACAGCGCCCCGCTATGCCGGTCCCCAGTCAGCAACACGGCATTGTTCACGCCCTTTGCCGCAAGCAAGCCATAGAACCGCGCGCGTTCTCGAGGGAAATTCGCCCAGCTTTCGAAGTTATGCGCATCGGTCACCAGCTGGATCGAAGAGACAATGAAGCGCAAATCGGCGGGCTTGGCCAGCTCCTGTTCCAGCCATTGCCATTGCGTATCGCCGAGCAGGGTCGCCTTTGGATCGGTGTTGGGGATGTACCAGCCACGCGACGGCCCCGGATCGCGATAAGGCATGGAGACAAGGTCCGAGCGGAAGAAGCGGCTGTCGAGGATGATGAACTGCACCCGCTTGCCCTCTGGCCCGACGATGCGGCTTTCATAGACGCCGGGGCGCG
>CAZSJE010000218.1:0-3268 GCA_964606835.1 uncultured Sphingorhabdus sp. | reverse complement strand
CTTTGGAAAACAGGAACATGATTTCCATGATCGAGCTTTCCGGATCGTCGCCATTGGGGCGGAACCGATAGGTGATCGGCAGGGCCTGCCCACCCCAGGGCACCATATTCGGGAACAGCATATATTCGATCAGGTCGAGCGACTCGCTATCGGAAAGTCCCGACATGTCTCGCCCGATCGAGCGAGAGATTTTTTCGCGCGCGCGCTCAGCCAATTTTGAACGCGCCGTTTCGCCTTCGCCTACTTCGATAGGCTTGCCGGCAAAGAACGGTACGTCGCGACGCATCTCTTCGATGGTCTGTTCGGGCGTCGTGGCGGGTTTGGAAGGGCTGGCGACACCCTGCACGCTGATCATTCGGCTGACATGGCGGATACCCGGCCAAACATCATATTGCGTATTGCTGTCGCCATAATAGCTCAGGACCTGCCCATGCGCGAAAGGCACATGATAGGCTTCGACAAAGGCCTCCATCGCCAGTTTCCAGTTGCACGGCATGATCTTTGCGACATGCGCCGCAACATACCGGTCTTCCAGATTGAAGGCCGCAAAATGTTCGGGCAGATTTTCCAGATATCGGTCGAGTGGCTCGCAATTCGGATCGAAATTGACAAAGACAAAGCCGCCCCAAGTGCCGACCTTGGCTTCGGGCAGGTTCATTGTTGCCTTGTCGACATGGGGGAAGTCCCACTGACCGGGGATGACCGACAGCGATCCATCCAGCTTCCATGTCCAGCCGTGGAAAGGACAGCGGAATTGCTTCACGCAGCCGCCTTCGGTTCGCAGCATGGTGCCGCGGTGGAGACATGAATTGACATAGGCGCGAATTTCTTGCGGTCCGGTGCGCACAACAATCAGCGAGTCATGCACGATGTCATAGACAATATGATCGCCGACGTTTGGAATATGCTCAACCCGGCAGGCAAGCTGCCATGTCTTGCGCCACACCTTTTCCACTTCTTGATCGTGCCATGCCTTCGAATAATAGCGCTCGATGGAAATGTCGGCTGTGCCTTGGCCAATGGCGGGCGATTCTTCACGCATGATGGCTGGCGCCGGATTTTGGTCGGTTTCGAACACTTGCTGCACCGAAGGGCCGGGGCGGCGTGCAATCAGATCATCCATTCTACTCTCCCTTTGCACCCCGTGTGCCGCCATGATAGCGACGTCGCAATGACAATATTGAAACATAGCCCGCTGCTTACTCTCAGTCTAACCGTCGATTTTGCCGCGATGGTCAGCATCGGGAAGACACCGTCGGGATTACGCCGGATTGCTCCGGTGACGGGCGGAACTTTTGCTGGGGACCGGCTGAATGGCACCGTGTTGCCCGGCGGCAATGACTGGGTGATCAACCGTGCCGATGGAGTAATGGTGATAGATGTCCGCCTGTTGCTAAAGACTGATGATGGGGTAATGATTTACCTGACGTACCAAGGGCGTTTTTTGGCAGAACCAGAGGCCATGGCGCGTTTTGCAAAGGGCGCCGTTCTGGATGCCGGGGAATATAGCCTTGCGATCAGCGCAAAATTTGAATGCGGCGATCCTCGCTATGACTGGCTTAATAATGTGGTTGCAATAGGCACCGGAGAGCAAACAGCGCTGGGACCCGTTTATTCGATTTTCGAGGTTGGCTGAGGCATTTTCCCGGCGAGGCAGGTGAGAAACGCCAGCCCCGCGCCGATGCACAGCTGCCAGGGGAAGGCGAGCGCCTTCATCGCGGCGGGCAGGCCGAGGCTGTCGACGACATAATGCTGTTGCAGCAGGATCGCGACAAAGCCAACGGACAGCGCTGCAATCACCGACGCCGTCGATCCGCGCTGGGTGAACAGCACTGTCGCATAAACGCCGAGCAACCCCGAATAGGCAAAGGCCATCACGCCCAGCACAAATTCGAGCAAGGGCATGTCGGTATAACGCTGCCAGTAGAAGCAGAGGATCGACATGGCGAACAAGGCGAGCGCGAGCAGGATCATCGCCCAGCGCCCGGCATTGACATAATGATGCTCGCTCACCATTGCGGCATGCCGTTCCTTCCACGGCCGGTAGAAATCGCTCACCAGCACGGCGGACATCGAGATCAGCCCCGAATTGATCGCCGCCGCGGCGATAACGCCTACAGTGATCAACCCGCGCACCCCCGGCGGGATTTCGGAGAGGATGAACGACATGAAGATGGTGATCTTCTCCCCCGAAAAGCCCTGCATTGCATTCGCGCTCACCCCCATCAGGTCGGGCCGTTCGTAAAAGATGTGGAGGAGCGAACCGATCGCCATGAAGAGCGCGACCACCGGGATCGTCATCCACATCGAAAGGTACAGCGCGCGGTTTCCCGCCTTGGCATCCTCGCACGCCAGGAAACGCTGGCTGGTATCCTGATCGAGCCCGGCATTGCCGATGTTGAGCAACACCAGCCCGGTCAGGATCGCCCAGATGGTGAAGGGCTTTGACCAGTCGAGCGACCAGTCAAACAGCCGCAATTTGTCCACACCCCCCGGCGCATGGCGAAGACCCTCCCAGATCTCCGCCGCCGGTGCGGGGATGCGGTTCCAAAGCAGGAAAAAGACAATCAGTGCGCCGCCGACATAGAGCACCACCTGCACCAGATCGCTCCAGATGACTGCGTTCAATCCGCCGAACAGCGTGAAGACAATGCCGAACACGACGAGCACCGCAGAGGCTATCAGGATATGTTGCGGCTCGACATCGAGGAAGATGATCATCGAAACCGCAATCGCCGCCAGATACAGCCGCGCGCCGCTGGCAAGGATACGCCCGACCAGATACATGCCCGCAGCCGCGCGCCTTGCGGTTGCATCAAAGCGCGCCTCCAGCAGTTCGTAAACCGTGGTCGCTCCAATGGCGTAGAAGCGCGGAATGAGGAAGCGCGCGACGACAAAAGCCGCGATTACGGCAGCAAGGTTGCTTGCCAGATAGCTGTAATCGCCGCGAAAACTGTTGTCGGGTGCGCCAAGGAAAGTCGCGGCGGATTGCATCGTCGAGATGACCGAAACCACCACCAGCCAGGTCGGTGCATGATGTCCGGCAAGAAAATAGTCGTCGGCGGTTTGCGCCTTGCGCGTCGACCACCATGCCGCGAGCGCAAGCAGCGCCACATAGACCCCAAGCACGGCCCAGTCATATCCGGTAAATGCCAGTGGCACGGCCTGCCCCCCTCTCGAGGGGACAAAGCCTAGCAACGCCGCAAAATCAAGTCAGCGCCTTGTACAGGCTGAACAGGCTGGTCGCGATCAGCACCACCGACACGGC
>CAZSJE010000217.1:0-3303 GCA_964606835.1 uncultured Sphingorhabdus sp. | reverse complement strand
AGCCCTGCACCGCAACCGACATCGAGCGCATTTTTGCCCGCCAGCGGTTTCAGGCCGCCGCTGTCGCCCCCAAAATGCGCATCGACTGCTGAACGGATAAACCCCAGCCGCACCGGGTTCAGCCGATGCAGCATCGCGCTCGACCCCTTCGGGTCCCACCAATCCGCTGCCAGAGCGCCGAAATGTGCGGCTTCCTGTTCTTTTATTGTCGCGGGGTAACTTGCATTTGCCATATCCTGTCCCTATCAGCCCGCCTGTTTGTAACAAAGCCCAATTCGCGTCGAGGTTCCATGGCCCGCATCGTAATGAAATTCGGCGGCACCTCGATGGCGGGGACCGAGCGTATCCGCCGCGTCGCGCAGCTGGTGAAACGGCAGGCCGAGCGGGGGGATGAGGTCGCCGTGGTGGTCTCCGCGATGGCTGGCGAGACCGACCGGCTGGTCAATTTCTGCCGTGAAGCCAATGCGCTGTACGACCCCGCCGAATATGATGTTGTGGTGGCGTCTGGCGAGCAGGTGACTTCGGGCCTGCTGGCGATTGCCCTGCAGGCGCTGGGGTGCAAGGCGCGGAGCTGGCTGGGCTGGCAGTTGCCGATCCACACCGACGCAGCGCATGCCAAGGCGCGGATCGGGACCATCGACAATGAAGAGCTGCTCGCCAGCATGGCGGGTGGGACCATTGCCGTCATTCCCGGCTTCCAGGGGCTAACCGACGACAACCGCATCACGACGCTTGGCCGCGGCGGGTCGGATACCTCGGCGGTGGCGGTGGCAGCGGCGGTGAAGGCGGATCGCTGCGACATCTACACCGACGTCGACGGCGTCTACACCACCGACCCGCGCATCGTCGCGCGCGCGCGCAAGCTGAAGGCGGTCACTTATGAGGAAATGCTCGAACTCGCCTCGGTCGGATCGAAGGTGTTGCAGACCCGCTCGGTCGGCTTGGCCATGAAGGAAGGGGTGCGCGTGCAAGTGCTGTCCTCCTTTGTCGATGAAAATGCGCCTGACGCCGATACCATACCCGGCACGATGATCGTGACCGACGAAGAATTGGAGAAATATGACGTGGAACGCCAGCTGATCACCGGCATCGCCGCCGACAAGAATGAAGCGAAGATCACCCTGACCCGCGTTCCCGACCGCCCCGGCGCGGTCAGCCACATCTTCGCGCCGCTGGCCGAGGCGAACATCAACGTCGACATGATCATCCAGAATGTCGGCCGCGACAAGGGTGAGACCGACGTCACCTTCACCTGCCCCGCCGCCGACCTGGCGCGCTGCACCGATATCTTGCAGAACCAGCGCGAGGCGATCGGCTACAACCGGTTGATCCCGGATACCAAGGTCGCCAAGATTTCGGTGGTCGGCGTCGGGATGAAAAGCCATGCAGGCGTTGCCGCGACGATGTTCACGTCGCTGGCCGACCGCAAGATCAACATCCAGGCAATTTCGACGTCCGAAATCAAGGTTTCGGTGCTGATCGACGAGGATGAAACCGAACTGGCGGTGCGAGTGTTGCACACGGCTTATGGGCTGGATGGTGAGTGATAGGCGAGGTTAAACCGCTTCCTACCAATGCGAGCCCCCAAGCTTGTGCAACCATACCAAAGCAAAACCATGGCAATCCTGCCCTTTGCGTTAACGCCCCCAAGAATGACAGCACCCTCCCAAGCAAAAATATAGTCGGCAAAACGCATGTCCAAGACGGCTATCATTGCTGAATAGCCCACAAACAACGGCAATATCACGCCGCCAAATACGGTGATCATTTTGGTTGAACGAGGCCAATGTAGGCCGAGCAAAAACGCCCATGGCGCTGCATAGCAAAAGGCAACAATCTGGCTTAATCCAAAGCCGCCTAGACGGTCAGCGGGAACCGAGGCGAAGGCCGCCAGAGCTGGGCCAAGAAAATGGATCGCGACTATTGCCATCAGCATGCTTTTTTCATTCCAAAGCGTGCGCTTGATCTCGGTCAATAAGCACCCAATAGCCCATGCCAAATGCCCCTGATCCAGTTCATCAAACTCCCGCCGCATTGCCAGTGTCCATTCGGAACTGCCATCACCGGCTATCCGATCCATGATCCATGTTGCCAGCCATCTCATGCGAGCGCCTCCCTTAACGCCAAACCGGATTGTCGTTCCTGTGCGTCGGACAGCGCCGCCAATCCGGCATTGGTAATCCGATAGCCGTGACGAGGTGGGCGACCCGGACGTTCGGGTTCCAGCCAGCAGCTTTCAAGCAATCCGCGTTCATCCAAGCGCATCAAGATGGGGTAAAGGCTCCCCGACTTCAGACCAGTGGCTTTGCTGATCTCCAGCCCATAGCTCCAGTCATGCTGGCTATTGGCGATCGCGGACAGCACTGCGGCGGTCTGTTTTGAGTGGGGGCGATTCCGTTGTTTCATTCCTTAACTCTACATATATCGAGATAATGGTCAAGCCGGCCATTGATTACCAGTAGTATATCCCGTATATACCGTCTTATGAACGTTCCCCGAAAGATCAGCGCCTTTCAAAGCGGCAACAGTGTTGCGCTGCGCGTCCCGAAATCGTCCGGAATCAAGCCGGGCGATCAGTTTGAGTTGGTGGAACGCGGGGGCAAATTTGAGTTGCTACCGATCATCGATTTCGAACATGAAAAAGCAGAGTTGGAAGCCCTCGCACGCGAACTGCGGGCGATTGGGCCGATTGGTGGAGACCCGAATGACGGCCGCATAGAGTTTCCTGACCGTCCCGGACTTTATTGACCGTTGGCTTTCCTACTCGACACCTGCGTCGCAATCGACTTGCGCGATGACCGCAACAACACGGTGAGCAAGGTTACCGCGCTTTCAATCCGTCCAAAGATTTCCGCCATCACAAAGGTGGAACTGGAAGGCGGCGTTTATGTCGATCCGCAGTTTTCTGTTGCCAGGCGGCAGGCACTGGATGCAATGCTGCGTCGCTTACCGGTGATCGATTTTTCTTCCTTGATGGCAACTACATATGGCCAGATCGTGGGGCAGACGGAATTTAGTCGCCGCAAGATCATTGACCGCATGATTGCTGCGACTGCTTTGGTTACCGACCTAACTCTCATCACCACGAACGGCAATGATTTCGCCGATATCGACGGCCTGAAGCTGGAAGTCTGGGAAGCATGACCAAACTCGCCCACCTCATGCAGCGCGGCACTGAATTTCTCGGTTGCGAGACCGCGATCCTGTGTGGCGCGATGTCGTGGGTGAGCGAGCGCAACCTCGTTTCCGCCATCTCCAACGCCGGCGGGTTTGGGGTGATTGCTTGCGGGGCAATGACGCCGG
>CAZSJE010000216.1:1954-3320 GCA_964606835.1 uncultured Sphingorhabdus sp. | reverse complement strand
CCTAAATCCTCTCCGCCGCCAAAATCGGCCCGGCCACTCCCTGCTGCACCAGAACCACCGTCCGGTACTGCGCATCCCTGGCAGCGGGAACGGCAAAATCCACCTTGCCGCCCGACCAGCGGCCCAATTGGGTCAACTCACGAACGATGTTGCGGTGGGGCAGGGTGCGGCCGCCATTTTCGCCCGCATTGATCGCAACATTGTGCAGGCGTGGATCATAGCGGACCAGCCACACTGTTCCGTTGCCCTTGCCCGCGCCAACCATCACCCTGCCGCCTTCAACGCCGATTGATGGGCCTGCGGGCAATCCGCCTGCGGAGGCGATGGCGCGTTCCAGCTCGCCGGGGCCATTGCCGACAATTGCCTTTCGCCCGTTCAAAACCACTTGCGGGGTGTAGACGCCGTCGCCGCGCAATGCCTTGTTATAGTCGCGCTGGCGCTGGGTATATTCGGGCGTGGCAAAGCTGTCTTTCCAGCCCAGCCGGTCCCAATAGGTCACGGCAAAGCTGAGCGCGATCACATCTTGTCGGTCGGCCAGCTTGTTCAGCGCGGCGTTGGCGGGCGGGCAGGAAGAGCAGCCCTGCGACTGAAACAGCTCGGCCACGACAACGCCATTCTGATCGGGAAGCGCATTCGCCTGCGTGTCGGCACTCGCATCCCAACAGCCTGCAAGCATCAGCGATATCAGGGGAATCAGCATTTTCAGCACGGTGGGTCTCCGCAGATTTATTGTGGTACAGCGAGGTTCGGGACTTCCACCGGTTCCGTTACGCACATGGCGATTTTTCGGCGGTGCTCTGCGCTCTCTTCCCGTCATAGGAAACGCCTTACAATGCTTGATCCGCGCCATGCTATCGGCCATCAGCACCAGCAGAGGACTCCCCCTTAATCAGTCGGACGGCGGCACCATGGCGAGCATAGACAAACTGATAAACAGCCCCCTTTTCCAGCGCTTCATCATCACCGTCATCCTGATCAACGCCGTCATCCTCGGCGCGATGACGACGGATGTTTCGCCGCAGACGATGCAGTTGCTGCATACGCTCGACATGATCTGTCTGGGCATTTTCGTCCTCGAGATCGCGCTCAAATTCGCGGTCATGCGCTTTTCGATGTTTCGCGATCCGTGGAATGTGTTCGATGTGATCGTGGTCGGCATCGCGCTGCTTCCCGCGTCCGGCCCGCTGTCGGTGCTGCGTGCGCTTCGGGTGCTCAGGATCATGCGGCTGGTCACCGCGATCCCCTCGATGCGGCGCGTGGTCTCTGGCATGTTCGCGGCGATTCCCGGCGGCGCTTCGGTCGCGGCGGTGCTGTTCGTCATGTATTATTGCGGCGCGATCATTGCGGTAAAGCTGTTCCGCGACGT
>CAZSJE010000216.1:0-1854 GCA_964606835.1 uncultured Sphingorhabdus sp. | reverse complement strand
GCCCGCCAATCCGCCATCACCCCCGCAACGGAGGTTATGCCAGTTGGGAATTTTCTCGCGTCTGTTCCGGCGAAACCCGCCGCCAAAGGCACTGCCTTCGCCACCGGTGAGCGCGGAATGGCCGCCGCCGCCGCTGGAGTCGCTGCCCCAATATAGGCCGCTGTCGTCTTCGGCTCCTTCGTTCCCGTCTTACTCGCCCCTGTCGCAATCACCCCTGCCCGAACTGGTGCAGGACTATTATTCATTCGACGAGCCGACGCCCGAACCCGAACCGATCGACGAAACGCCAGCCTGGATGAAATATCCGGTTACGCCGACCAAAGGCCACATCATCGTCTTTGCCAATGAAAAGGGCGGGGTGGGCAAGTCGACCTCCGCCTTTCACACCTGCATCGCGCTGTGCAATGCGGGCGAGCGCGTTGCAGCGCTCGATGTCGACCTGCGTCAGCTGACCATGCAGCGCGCGCTATGGGCGCGGAATGAAAGCGCAAAGGAATATGGCGTCAACCTGCCCGGGCCTGAAGAGATCATGCTGGCGCAGCAGAATGAGAATGAGCTGGAGGAAAAGATGCGTATTGCGCGCATCCACAACAGCTTCATCATCATCGATGTCGGTGGGCATGATTCGCCGATCGCGCGCAAGGCCATCTACATGGCCGACACCATCGTCACGCCGGTCAACGACAGTTTTATCGATCTCGACATGCTGGGGCGGATCGACCCGCGCAATGGCGAGCTGAAGACGCTCGGTAATTTTGCGCGATTGGTCGAACATCTGAAAGAGCCGGGGCTGACGCTGCGGCCAAGGCCACTCGACTGGGTGGTGATGCAGAACCGCTCGCGCAATTTTGCGACCAAGAATGAACGCAAGGTCCGCGACGCGCTGGAAAAGATCGCGCCGGTTGCCGGATTTCGCCTGACTCCGGGGTTGCGCGAGCGGGTGACCTATCGCGAGCTGTTCCCGCTGGGGCTGACTTTGTTCGATCTCGACAAACTGCCCGATCTGGGGCGGCCACAGCCCAATGCGCGCGAGGAAATCTGGGCGATGCTGCGCGCGCTGAACCTGCCCAGCGCAGCGCTGAGCCGCGCCATTGCGCCGCGAGAGGAGGAGGCGCGGGAAACGGGCAGTGTCTGAAATGCTCAAAGCTATTGCCGTCGCCCTGTTGCTGCTGGTCGGCTTTCATCTGCTGCTGTACGGCTATTTGCGGCGGCGGATCGCGGTGGCCAAGCGCTTGAAGGAAGCAGAGAATGACCGATAATCCTTGTGCGACAGTGGAAAGCGCCGATGGTGCCTATGCGGAAATGGCAAGGGCGCGGACTCACATATGGGCGGCGGGCGAGCCGGACGACGTCGGCGGCATCGACAATGGCCCGACGCCCTATGAACTGCTGCTCTCGGCGCTTGGCGCCTGCACCGCGATCACGCTGGAAATGTACGCGGCGCGCAAGGGCTGGCCGCTCGAAAAGGTGCATGTCACGCTCGAACATAGCAAAGAGGAGCGCGATGGTGAGAATGGCGGAAGGCCGGTCGACATGATCGACCGCATTGTTCGCCTCCAAGGTCCACTCGATGACGAGCAGCGCGCCAAGCTGATCGAAATTGCCAATAAATGTCCGGTGCACAACACGCTGACCAACCGGATCGATATCTCTACCATGTTGGGCTAGCATCGGGTTGATTTGCCATTTTGGCGGGCTTATAGCCAGATTTTAGCAATGGCGGTCCCTTCCGGGCCGCTTTTTGCCTTTTGGCGAACCGGAAAGGACCAGCCCGATGCCGATTACCCCGTTGATGCCCGTTTACCCCCGGTGCGGCTTTCGTCCGGTGCGCGGCGAGGGGTGCTATCTGATCGG
>CAZSJE010000215.1:0-3328 GCA_964606835.1 uncultured Sphingorhabdus sp. | reverse complement strand
TGCCGTATTCCCTATGGCACGGGCGACAAGGCGAAGCGCGTGGAGTTTCGCTTCCCCGACGCGCTGGCCAACCCCTATCTGTGCTACGCCGCGCTGCTGATGGCGGGGCTGGATGGCATCCGCAACAAGATCCACCCCGGCGACGCAATGGACAAGAATCTCTACGACCTGCCGCCCAAGGAACTGAAGAAGGTGCCAACCGTCTGCGGTTCGCTGCGTGAAGCGCTGGAGAGCCTGCAAAAGGACCATGCCTTCCTGCTCGAAGGCGATGTGTTCACCAAGGACCAGATCGAAGCCTATATCGAACTGAAATGGGACGAAGTGACCCGCTGGGAAACCACGCCTTCGCCGGTCGAGTTCGATATGTATTATAGCGCCTAATTAGGGGACTGTCCCTTAATTAGCCAAAGGGCGTCCGGAACGATCCGGGCGCCTTTTTTGGTCCGACACCTACCGAGGATGCAGCATCCCTCGCCGCCCCGCCGCGACAAACGCTGCCAGCAACATCCCGCCAGACACCAGCGCCACCAGTATCAGCGGCGAGATTGGGGCTACCAAGCCCAGATAGGCAGCGCTCGACCAGAGCATGATGACACTGCCAACACCAAGGAACGCAAAGTTCCCGGCATCGCGGCTGACTTGCAAGAGCAGCTCGTCATAATGTTTCCAGTCGCGCCATGTGATCACCGCGCCGACCAGTGTCGATAGCAAGATTGCGCCAAAGGCTGCGGCAGGTGGAATCGCACTGTCTTCGCCCGCTGCTGCCAACAGCAGCAACGACGCGCCTATCGTCCCCATGCAGATTACCGAACCGGTCAACACCCGTCGCTCGGCGCGCAGTTCTTCTTCATCCTCGACATTCAGGATTTTCGCCCCCACCTTTGGCATGACGAGACCAAATGCTATCAAGACGGCCATCAGAAAATAGGTCAGGCCGACCCCTGCAACCGCCGCCTGCCCCGGCGATGCGTCCGAATTGATCAGAAAATCGACACCAAAAAATCCGGCGATGCCGCCGACAATTCCACCCAGCAGCATCTGCAATGCCAGTTTGCCCGCTTTCGGGCGTGCCGGGTCCATCAAATTCGTCATCATGTTATTGCTCCTCTGCTTCCCAATGGTCGATGAACAGGTCGGGAACCTGACAGCCGAACAGCTTTGCCATGCGCAGCGCCAGCGGCAGGCTGGGATCATATTTGTCGGTTTCCACCGCATTGATCGTCTGCCGCGAAACGCCCAGCCGCCGGGCGAGTTCGCCCTGGCTCCAGCCTTTGCCCTCACGCATCTGTTTCAACAGATTTTCCAAAACACCTGTCCTTTACCTGTAAAGGGCTCTTTACAAGTGATTCGACAGAAGTCAAGAACTCTTTACAGGGCGCAATCGGTCAGTGTTTATGGCTGCGTCCATTTCCTCTCGAAATCCCAGACCTGGTCAAAGCCGATCAGGCCGCAAAACTCGCGGAAATCGAACAGGGGCGGATCGCGCTCGCCACGATCCTTCAGCGCCCGCAGCGCCTGCTCCAGCGCCGCTGCGGCAACCAGCCCGGTCAGCGAAGGGAAGATCGCCAATGCATAGCCGATCGCCTGCAACTCGGCCACGGTCCGCATCGGCGTGAGCCCGCCATTGGCCATGTTGGCAATGACAGCGGTGATCATGTCCTGCAGACCGGGTGCTGCGACAAATTCGCCGCGTTCCAGTTTCTCGCGCAATATCGGATTCGCTATTGGCGATTTCTCCAGGATTTGGGTAGCACGCCAGGCAGGTCGATTAGCAAAGGGTGCGAGTTGAGCGTAAACAAAAATCTTCCGGTCGGAACAAAGATTTCAGTCACATCGCGTTGCTTGCCATTGCATAAGCACGAACCGACCTTTGTGGAGCCATCATGCCGTTAGAAAATGATCCGCTTGCAGCATTCTGGATGCCTTTCACCGCCAACCGCGCGTTCAAGGGGCAGCCGCGCCAGTTGAAGGCGGCGAAGGACATGCATTATGTAAGCGATGACGGGCGACAAATATTGGACGGCACCGCCGGACTTTGGGCAGTGAATGCCGGCCATTGCCGAACCCCGATTGTCGAGGCCATCCAGAAATGCGCCGCCGAACTTGATTATGCGCCGCCGTTCCAACTCGGCCATCCGCTGGCGTTCGAACTGGCCTCGCGGCTGGCGGGAATTATGCCTGCCGGGCTGGACCGGATTTTCTTCACCAATTCGGGTTCGGAATCGGTCGATACGGCGCTCAAAATCGCATTGGCCTATCAGCGCGCCATCGGCCAAGGCACGCGCACCCGGCTGATCGGGCGCGAGCGCGGCTATAATGGCGTCGGCTTTGGCGGGATTTCGGTGGGCGGCATCGTCAATAATCGGCGTCAGTTTGGCACGCTGCTGACGGGTGTCGACCATCTGCCGCACACCCATAATCTGGAGCACAACGCCTTTACCAAGGGCCGTCCTGAATGGGGCGGGCATCTGGCCGATAATCTGGAGGCCATCGTTGCGCTACACGGAGCGGAAACAATTGCCGCCGTCATTGTCGAGCCCATGGCGGGTTCCACCGGCGTATTGGTTCCACCTATCGGCTATCTGGAAAAATTACGCGAAATCACAAAGAAGCACGGCATCGTTCTGATCTTTGATGAAGTGATAACTGCCTTCGGTCGTGTCGGCGGGGCTACGGCATCGGGGACTTTGGGCGTGACGCCTGACATCATTACGATGGCAAAGGGCCTAACCAATGCCGCCGTGCCGATGGGCGCAGTCGCGGTCAGCCGCCATATTCATGACGGCGTGGTTGAGGGCGGACCGGATGGGATCGAGCTGTTCCACGGCTACACCTATTCCGGCCACCCGCTTGCCGCCGCGGCTGGGCTGGCAACGCTTAATCTGTATCAATCCGAAGGCATTTTCGAACATGCCGCGTCGCTGCATCGCTATTGGCAGGAGGCGGTCCACAGCCTGAAAGGCAAGCGCAATATCATCGACATCCGCAATATGGGCATCGTTGCGGGTATAGAGCTTGAAGCGCATGCAAGCGGGGTTGGGAAACGCGGCATGGCGCTGTTCCATAAATGCTTCGACAACGGCCTGCTGGTCCGCGCCACCGGCGATATTATCGCGCTGTCTCCACCTCTGATATTGGAGAAGGCGCATATTGATGAGATGATTGGCCGCATCGGCGAGCTGGTAGAGACAGTTGATTAGAGCGTCAGGACAATCTTCCCGACATGCTTCTTGCTCAAAAATGCTTCTTGGGCCTTTACGATGTCGGCCAAGTCAAAGGTCGCCGCGACCAGTGGCTTGATCTCGCCGCGTTCGACATAGCCGATCAG
>CAZSJE010000214.1:0-3351 GCA_964606835.1 uncultured Sphingorhabdus sp. | reverse complement strand
GCCGCGCGGCGTTCGGTCATTTGTAGCCAGGCGCGGGCCTGGCGCTGGGCGTCGGCGATTTCGCGGGCGGTCATTTCGTCGGATATTTCGGCGCGGCAATACATCGCCTCTTCATGGCCGTTGACCGCTGCGAGGTTAAACCATTTGTGTGCTTCGACCAGATTGACGTCGACCCCGCCGCTGCCGGTGGAATAGGCGACACCGAGTTCGAACAGCGCGTTTGCGTTCCCGCGGACGGCGTCGGCCATTCTGCTTTCCATCAGGAAGCTGGCGCTTTTCAAGCTGTTGGCCATAAAGTTCGGTCCCCTCTGCTGCTAAAGAGGGTGATCGCCCGATTATGCCTAACAAATGGTTAATCGGAATCGGACTTTTTTGCCCGATCCGGAGAAGATGGCGTATTTGCGGGGCTATTGCAGCGCCAGATTGTCCAGAAGCCGCGTTTTGCCGATCTTTGCCGCCCCCAATAGACGTAGGGGACGTCCGGTCAGTCGGGTGACGGGCGCAAGGCTTTGTGCGTCAGCAAGCGCGAAATAGTCCACGGTGGAGAAGCCTGCTTTCAGGATCGCATCGGTTCCTGACTTCAGAGCCATTGCGACGTCTCCCGACTTGAGGATCGTATCGCGCGTCGCATTGAGCGCACGAGGCAGGGCGACGGCGGCCTCGCGTTCCTTCGCCGACAGATAGGCGTTGCGCGAAGACAGCGCCAAACCATCGGCATCGCGGACGATGGGAACGCCGACAATCTCGATATCGATATCGAGATCGCGGACGAACTGCCGGATCACTGCCAGCTGCTGAAAATCCTTTTCGCCGAAACAGGCGATATTGGCCTGCGTCTGGTTGAACAGCTTGGCGACAACCAGCGCGACGCCATCGAAATGGCCTGGCCGCGAGGCACCGCAATAATTGTCGCTTGGGCCCGCGACATGGATTTCAGTGGCGAAGCCCTTGGGATAGACCTCTGTCGCGCTGGGTGCCCAAACGATATCAACGCCCAACGGTGCCAGTTTTTCGAGGTCCGCCTCCAGCGTGCGCGGATAGGCGGCCAGATCCTCATTGGGGCCGAACTGGGTCGGATTGACGAATATCGAAACAATAACTGCATCGCCCAGCCGCTTTGCTTCCTCGACTAGCGCCAGGTGTCCGGCGTGCAGCGCGCCCATCGTCGGGACCAGCGCGACGCGCTTTCCCGCGTCTTTCAACTGGCCGACCTGCTTTCTTAAGCCGCTGAGGCGATTGATGGTTTGCACGACCCTATGCCTTGGTTATGGCGGGAGCGTGGCTATGCGCTTGGCCGTTAAGGCAGCGCAAGGCGAAATAACCAAATGGGGGTCAGGCATTCGCATGGCGAAAGCACATCATATTGTTTTTGCGAATGAAAAGGGTGGGACGGGCAAATCGACCACCGCCGTGCATGTTGCCATCGCGTTGGCCTCTCGCGGGGCGCGGGTGTCGTGCCTCGATCTCGATTCGCGCCAGCGCACGCTCTATCGCTATCTGGAAAACCGCAGGGAAACGATGGCGCGGCGCGAGATCAATCTGCCAATGCCCGACTTCGACGTGTTCGATCAGGATTCGCAGGCGCGCCTCGAAAACCAGATCGCCGAGGCGGAAGCCGAGGCTGACTTTCTGATTTTCGACACGCCGGGGCGCGACGACAAATATGCCCGTTTCGTGGCGACTCGCGCGCATACGCTGGTAACGCCAATCAACGACAGCTTCGTCGATTTCGACCTGATCGGGAAGGTGGATGCGGAGAATTTCAAGGTTAGGAAACTCTCCTTCTACGCCGAGCTGATCTGGGAAGCGCGGATGGCGCGCGCCAAGACCGACGGAGTCACCATCGATTGGGTCGTCCTCAGGAACCGCCTGCACAATATGGAAGCGCGCAACCAGCAGCGGATGACCGATGCCATTGCGGAGCTTTCCAAGCGTGCGGGGTTCCGCGCGATTCCCGGCCTCAACGAGCGCGTCATTTACCGCGAGCTGTTTCCGTCGGGGCTGACGCTGGTGGACAAGGGGCATCTGGGCAATCTTGCGACCGCGCATGTCATCGCGCGGCAAGAGTTGCGTGAACTGGTCGCCGCGTTGGCGCTGCCTGAATTTAGCCAGCCGATGCTTGTCTGATGGGTTTTCTTGCCCTCCTTGTCGCCGCAGCAGTCGGCTATGCGCTGTACAGCGGCAAGCTGCGGCTGGCGCAACTGCCGCCGATCCTGTTGGCGCTGGGCGGGGCCTTCATTGCGTTGCGGGGCAGCTGGATATTGGGCATCGCTGCAATGACCATCGGCGCGGCCTGGTATCGCGGGCTGACCTGGCGGATGTTCGGAAGCCGCGCACAGCAGACCGACGAATATGCGCTCAGCGCCGCGCGCTGGATGCTGGGCGTGTCGGCCAATGACGATGCCGAGCGTATCAAAGCCCGCCACCGCCAGCTGATTGCCGAAAACCATCCTGACCGTGGCGGCAGCGCCGAACGCGCGGCGGAGCTCAACAAGGCGCGCGATGTTTTGCTCGCCGATCTCAACTCTCGAAAACCGGAGCAAAAATGACCCACAATTTCCATCCCACCAGCTTGCGCGAATATGACATTCGCGGGATCATCGGCGAAACACTGGGCGAGGATGACGCCTATGCCATTGGTCGCGGCTTCGCGACCTTGCTGGGTCGCGTGGGCGGCAAGGCGGTTGTCGTCGGCTATGACGGTCGGGTCAGCTCGCCAATGCTGGAGGCGGCATTGGTGCGCGGCATTACCGAAGCAGGGCTTGATGCGGTGCGGATCGGCATGGGGCCGACGCCCATGCTATATTATGCCGAGGCCGTATTGGACGATGTCGATGGCGGCATTGAGATAACCGGCAGCCACAACCCCGCCAATTATAACGGCTTCAAGATGGTCTTCCAGGGGCGTCCCTTTTTCGGGAACGACATCCAGGAACTGGGCCGGATCGCGGCGGCAGGGGAGTGGGCGAGTGGAGCCGAAAATGGGGGAGAGGGTGCGACCCGAAACCACGACATCATCGACCAGTATGTAGCGCGTATCGCTCAAGCCGCACCCTCCAAAGCATTCCGCATCGGCTGGGATGCGGGCAACGGTGCGGCGGGACCGGTCATTGAGCGACTGGTGAAGATATTGCCGGGTGAGCATCATCTTCTGTTTGTGGATGTGGATGGCCAGTTTCCCAATCATCATCCCGATCCCACCGACCCGGCGAACCTGGTCGATTTGCAAAGGCTTGTCGCGGAGAAGAAACTCGATTTCGGACTGGCTTTCGATGGCGACGGTGACCGGATCGGCGCGATCGACGGCGAGGGCCGGGTGATCTGGGGTGATCAATTGCTGCAGATTTTTGC
>CAZSJE010000213.1:1655-3368 GCA_964606835.1 uncultured Sphingorhabdus sp. | reverse complement strand
GGGGCACCAACGCCCCATGCTCTTTCCAACTGTCGAAGCGAGTTTGCGCATGAAGATCAGCGGTGTCGAAATCCGTCCGGGTAACATTATCGAATATGAAGGCGGCATCTGGCGTGCTGTGAAGATCCAGCACACCCAGCCTGGAAAAGGCGGCGCTTATATGCAGGTTGAGCTAAAAAACCTGCGCGATGGCCGCAAGAACAATGTCCGCTTCCGCTCTGCCGAGACCGTAGAACGCATCCGGCTCGACCAGAAGGATTTCCAGTATCTCTATGCCGAGGGCGATAACCTCGTCTTCATGGACAAGGAAACCTATGAGCAGGTGACCCTGCCCACCGACCTGCTCGGCGATGCCGCAGCTTTCCTGCAGGACGGCATGGATGTCGTTATGGAAATGCACGAAGATGAGGCGCTTTCGGTCGCTTTGCCCGATACGATCGAGGCCACCATCGTAGAAGCCGATGCTGTCGTCAAAGGCCAGACCGCTTCCTCCAGCTACAAGCCCGCAATCCTCGACAATGGCGTCCGCGTCATGGTGCCGCCGCATATCTCGTCGGGCACGCGGATCGTGGTTGACGTTTACGAACGGGAATATGTCCGTAAGGTGGATTGACCAAATCCCCTCCCGCTTGCGGGAGGGGGCGTGAGACTTGGCAGCTTGCTGCCTAGTCGCAGCGGGGTGGGCAGTTCTACCCCGGAGATTTAGACCCCCGTCGAGCGGACACAGGCCCACCCCCGGCCCCTCCCGCAAGCGGGAGGGGAGTAAGAGATGCCAGCATTATCAGGCCTGATGTCGGTTATTGAAAAGGCAGCCCGCAAGGCGGGGGGCCGCTTGCGTCGCGATTTCAGCGAGATCGAGCAGTTGCAGGTCTCGATGAAGGGGCCCGCCGATTTCGTTTCCAAGGCTGACCAGAAAGCGGAGGATACCATTTTCCGCGAGTTGGAAATGGCACGGCCCGACTGGGGTTTCCTGATGGAGGAATCGGGCGAAATCGCGGGAGCCGAGGGCAAGCCGCGTTTCATCGTCGATCCGCTCGATGGCACCAGCAATTTCCTGCACGCCATCCCGCATTTCGCCATCTCGATCGCGGTGCAGGACCCGAAACCTGACGGTTCGGGTTGGGGCGATCTCTATATGGGGCTGGTGTATAACCCGATCACCGATGAAAGCTTTTGGGCGGAGCGAGGCAAGGGAGCCTGGCTTGGGCATAAACGCCTGCGCGTTTCTGCGCGACGCAAGCTGAACGAAGCCCTGATTGCTACCGGTACGCCCTACAAAGGCCATGGCGATTTTGAGGAATGGGGCAAGATATTCGCCGCTCTTGGTCCCCAAGTCGCGGGTTTCCGTCGCTATGGCGCGGCCAGCCTCGATCTCGCCTGGTTAGCGGCAGGGCGTTATGACGGTTTCTGGGAAAGCGGGCTTTCGGCTTGGGATACCGCGGCGGGATGCCTGCTGGTGCGCGAAGCGGGTGGTTTTGTGACTGACTATCGCGGTCGGTCTCCGGCGATTGCCGATGCCCAAGTGCTGGCCGGAAACGACGCGCTGCACAGCAAGCTGCACAAGCTGCTGGCCGAGGCCATTCGCTAAGTTCTTGCGAGGCGTTCGCAACAAGGAAATCTGAGGAAAACTCAACCGAAATGAGCGCCTTTGCACTTGCCTCTTGCTTGCCCCAAGTCTAGGGCGCGGGGGAAAGTAACAGCCGGATAAAACGA
>CAZSJE010000213.1:0-1555 GCA_964606835.1 uncultured Sphingorhabdus sp. | reverse complement strand
ACTGGATGGGTTGGCTGGGGCACGATGATGCTGTTCCTGTTCGAACTGGTGATCGGCTTTATCTACGCCTGGAAAGTGGGAGCGCTGGAATGGGAGTGATCGCCAAAACCCAGACCGCCGACGTCCCCGCCGATGCGGATTTCGTGAAGGACCTGTCGAGCGAAGTGAACGACAAGGGCTTTGTCGTCACTTCGACCGAAGACCTGTTCAACTGGGCGCGCACCGGCTCGCTCTGGCCGATGACTTTCGGGCTTGCCTGCTGCGCGGTTGAGATGATCCACGGCTATATGCCACGTTACGATTTCGAACGTTTCGGCATCGCCCCGCGCGCTTCCCCGCGCCAGTCTGACGTCATGATTGTCGCCGGCACGCTCTGCAACAAGATGGCCCCGGCGCTGCGCAAGGTTTACGACCAGATGTCGGAACCGAAATATGTGATTTCGATGGGGTCGTGTGCGAACGGCGGCGGTTATTATCATTACAGCTATAGCGTCGTGCGCGGCTGCGACCGGATCGTGCCCGTCGACATCTATGTCCCCGGCTGCCCGCCTACGGCAGAGGCCTTGCTCTACGGCATCATGCAGCTCCAACGCAAAATCCGCCGCGAAGGGACGATTGAGCGGTGAGGGGCGTGGCTATCAAGTTTTTGTCCGCCATTTGCGCCCTTTCATTGGGTCTTTATGCGTGTTCCGGGTCACCTTCGGCTGCGGAGCCGGATGCTAAGGCGTGGCTGGTGGAGGCGAGTTCGAAGGACGGCAAATTCAGCGTTTCATTCCCCTGCAAAGCCAATGAGGGGAAAGTTGACGGTGATGCCCAAGGCGGAATCATTGTCGGGCATAGCCTTGGTTGTGTGTCGGGAGACGGCACAAAGTTTATTGCGGTGCGTTCGGTGTACAAAGAAGGGCGAAAAGGTGCCGACCATTATTTCGGCGTCATGAAGCAAGGAATGTGGCAAAACGGCAAGACCGTGGTTGCCGCAGATGGCAATTCGGTCGACGCTCACATTCGCGAGGGCATGAACTGTGCATGGTCGCGGGTCGAACGTGCTCAAGACGATCTGGTTGTGCTTATCGTAGAAGCAAACGGCGTCGACTGCCTTAATGCCCAGAATGATCGCGCGTCTTCCTTTTTCAATTCGCTGAAAGCGAGCTGACGCCATGGCAGTGCACCCAGCTCCCGCTATCGCCACCCCCAAAGGCACAGTTGCCGCGCTGAAAAAGGCGCTGGGAAAGGACCTGCTGCGCGTTGAAGAGGCGCATGGCGAAATCGCGCTCCACGTCAAAACCGACAAGCTGGTTGGCGTCATGATGCAACTGCGCGACACCTGCGATTACCAGCAACTGATGGAGATCGCCGGTGTCGACTGGCCCGACCGCGATCCGCGGTTCGAGGTGGTCTATTGCCTCCTCAGCCTCACCAAAAACCATCGCATCCGCGTGCATGTGGCGACCAATGAGGATGTCCCCGTACCCTCTGTCACCGAAATCTGGCCGGTCGCGGGCTGGCTGGAGCGCGAGGTGTTCGACATGTACGGCGTGCTGTTTGCGGGCAACAC
>CAZSJE010000212.1:2011-3386 GCA_964606835.1 uncultured Sphingorhabdus sp. | reverse complement strand
CCGGTCGTCTGGATCACGTCGTAAACTTCATTATTTTATCTGAGTCCTGAATTTAAGGACAACACGCGGGACGGAAGCACTGGCGGAAATTGATCCCCCAGGCCTTATGCACAAATATCTGATATCTGACCGAAAACTGTTATCCATAGGCAGAATTGTGCATTGTGAAAAACTCGTCGGCGCGGTCGCCGCACTTGAATATCCGATATCCGTAGCAGGGTTGAAGGACAACGTAGCTCCGTTGCTTTGAGAGAACCCCACGGATGCAGTGATAGGGTGGACATCCGTCGAGCCGGCGTCAATATCGCCATTCCAGAACAAGAGTTCCGCAGGTATAGCATCAACAACAAAAATTGACCCGCTATCGGGAGGGGCTAGCCCCGCGCTGGTAATGTCTATCTGATACATCACTTCGTTACCTGGGAGGGCTTTGGGATTAGGCGTTGCAGGATCCCACACTTGTGAGGTCTTGCTGACTTGCAAAATGGGCACAGCTTCTGCCACGCGTACATTTTTGACCGCGATAATCTCAGTATCAAAATTCATATTGCGCCACGTTACCTGGGAAATGGTAACTCCAGCATACACAGACGCTGTATCGATACTAAATCCGATAAATCCGCCGGGCGCCCCTGAAACAGTTGTCGGACCATTTACAACAAATGTGGAACCGTTACTTAATGTAACAAGAATTTGCGAACGCTGGCCGCCATCGTTCCAGTCCCAATAGTCGAGAGCAAATGCAAAAGCTCTTCCCGTAGGTGTAAAGCGCACTGACCCATTGCCGAACGATGGGTCATCAACCGCTATAAAGACGCCCTGTGTGGTCGGCGGAGCTGTTGTCCAGCTAAGACAGCTACGCAAGTTAACGCAATACTGGGAAGAGCCAAATGGCGATGTGCCAGTTGCTGCCATTGTGAAGCCATTCCAGTTGTTCGGCGTTGTCTGTGAAACTGGAAAGTTTGTTGAAACCGATGCAAAAGTTTCCAGCCTGTTTACTGCACCTGTCGTGGGCAAAGCAGCACTGTAGGCAGCCAAGTTAGAGAATGTAGTGAGCACTTGAGCATGCGCAGCGGGTGCTGCAAATAGGGGCAGCATCCAGCATATACAAAACCAAAGCAGCTTCGGCATCATCACCCTTGGGTCAACATGATTGTAATTACGACCGGGCAATTTGGATGTTTATGCCTTGCAACGTGCATTGCCGTGACATTGCACTTGCTTCCTTCGCGACGACCCACATAGCGACCGCCTACGAACCCTTCCTCGATTCGCCGCAAAGCGAAAATGCCGACCGCATGCTTGCAAAATAGGATTTTTGCTGCCGGCTTCGCTCGCGCACTTTGGCAACCGCCCCATGGCTGTATGGGCCTCG
>CAZSJE010000212.1:0-1911 GCA_964606835.1 uncultured Sphingorhabdus sp. | reverse complement strand
GGGCCTCGACCGCTGCCTCCAGATAGGTCGCGACAGGGGGTGGGGGTGGCCTCTACTTTCTGAAGAATCCGCGGGTTTTCAAACCGGCACGGGCGGGCCCTTGGGCGGCGTCACTCGACCGGTTTATGACCGAAGCTCAACACACGGTGCAGTTTCCATGCGCCGTCGCTCCATTTCCACACCATCGCAAAGCCCGCGCGGCCGACCAGCTTTTCCCGGCCGTCGCCGCGCCGTTCGTAAAATAGGTGCTCGCCCACCTCCATCGCGCCAAAGCCGGGAACGGGATCGACATGCAGAGTTTCGCTGATCAGTTCGCGCCGGCTGCGCCAGGCGTCTTGTGCCTTTTTCTCCTCGCAGCTTTTGGCATAGTCCGCGACGAAGGCGTCGCCGCTGCTCGCGGTCAGCCCGCCCTTGTCATGGTAAAACTCCATATCGTCGCTCACCATCGTGCGCAGCTTTGCCGGATCGCAGCCGTCGAACACCAGCCCGAACAGCGCGCTGTCCGCCGCGCGGATCGCCTCTGTCAGCGCGGTACCTTCGGGCGGCGGCACTGGCTCGGCGGCCTGCGCGGCCGTCGCGAACAACAGGGGGATGGCAAGAAGCAGGCGCATGGCAGTTCCTTCACTGTATTGCCTGTACAATACAGTGAAGCGGGCGCTGTGCAACCGGCTTTCTGCCGGTCAGATGACGGTCTTTGCCAGAACCTTGTCAGTCAGCACCGCATCCTCGACCGCGCCGACCAGTTCAACGCCGCCTTGCGGATTGCGGCGGGCGACGAGGACGACGAACTCTTCCGCGCCCTGCGCGAATTCGGCCAGGTCGCGGGCGCGGGCGCTGCGCAGGCGCGGGCGCGGGTCGGCGGCTGCGGCAGGGGCGACATGACCGCCGCGTTCGACCTTGCGCGCTCGGCGCTCGGCCTGGACAATGCCTTTCAGCCCGCCGGCATGGTTGGCGAGCAGATCCGCCAGAGCGCCCTGCGCCACGACATTGCGGTGCGCATAATCGAGCGCTGCGGCAAATTCGGTCAGGCGGGTTTTGTCATAGCCTGCGCCAAAGATCAGTTTGACCATTGGCGTCATCGGCGCGCGGTCCTGCGCGGTCAGGCCATTGTCGGCCAGCAGTTCGGCATAATCCGATGGGAAGCGCGCGGCAGCGAGCGAGAAATCATAGGCGCGTCCGATGGCACGATACAGCGCCTCGCGCGTGCGCGCATCGGCCTCCGCCGCTGCACTGGCGCTGCTGCGCGCGGCATCCAGCCAGTCGGCCAGCCCCGATTGCTCGTCGGGTTCGGCGTTTTCGAAAACGGCTTCGTCGGCAACGGCATAGCCGCTGTCCAGCTCCAGCGTTGGGAGGGCGGGATAATCCTCGTCCTCAAACGCGTCATCGAGCCCGCCTGCGACCGGACCATCGGCCCATACAGGGACATGCTCGCGGTGCGGAACGATATCGGCCAGTGCGCCTGCTACTTCGCGCTCCAACTTGTCACTGAGCGCAGATGTGGCGCCCTCTTTCCAGTTGATGACGCCGTAGATGAAATCGATGGTGTCGTCGTCCGACGAATAGGGCAGCAAGATGCCGCGATAGGCGATGTTCGCCCCGCGCTCATTGACGAACTCGGCCTCGAAACCGATCGGCGCGCGGTTGGCAATGATTTGCAAATAATGGTCAGTGATCCGCGACAGCAGCGAGCGGGGCGGCACCTCGTCGAGATAGCTGATATCCTCAGTCAGCCCGCATTCCACGCGTAGCGCTTCACCCAGATACTGGATCGACGGATTTTCGATGCCGGAGGTAAAGTCCAGAAGAACGCTGTAGTCGCGGAAATCTTCGACGCTTTCGGGATCGAGCTCCTCGACATTGGGATAATTGCCTTCGCCAAGCTGTGCGGTCCAGAAATTATAGGCGCGCACC
>CAZSJE010000211.1:0-3396 GCA_964606835.1 uncultured Sphingorhabdus sp. | reverse complement strand
CGCTCGCGGGACTTCTCATTCCCGCCAAGCGCTGCCTCGGCAACCTTCGCCCAAAGCTCATCCTTTAGCGCGTGGTTATGCGCGAAATTCAGGCGATATTGCTCGCTGGCGGGATCAACGCTGGTGGTCAGGACAGGTGCAGTCATCCGCGGACTATAGCGCCCGTCACGCCATTGGGAATACGCAACTTTATTACGTCGCAGCCCCATGCGCTGGCGGCGCGGGCAGCCACCGATCGCCCATCCAGCGCTTGGCAACAACTGCAATGCGGGCCGCATAGTCCGCACATTCGGGCCCAACCAAGGGCAAGCCAAATTCGGTTATGGTTGCGGCTATCCCTGCCACATCAAGCATGCGCCCTGCGGCGGTGGCGTGGCGGGCAATTTCCATCTCCTGCCCCCAGAAGTAAATCGCGCCAGCCCCGACATTCTCCTGCATCCGCCGCACTTCATCGACACGTCCGTCCGACACCAGTGGCAACCAGATATCGGGCATCAGCAAATCGACCGGGTCACGTGGCTTCCACAGATAAGCATCCCCCTGCTCAATCCGTATTTTCATGCGAGCTGCGTCTGGAAGCTGATCGAAGATGTTGAGCTGGCGGTGGAGCGCGAGCACATCGGGATCAAATTCAACCACCGTTACCGCCGAAACCGCTTTGTTCAGTGCAGTCGCTGCCGCGGCCCAGCCCATGCCCAGCCCGAAGATCACCACATGACCATGCGCGGCTTCGATCCCAATGGTCTGGCTTTCCAGTTCCATCGGCGTGATCGACATCCATACATTTCCATCGCGCATCAATGCACTCAGGACGGGAACCAGAACCGGCGGCCCCCAATAGCCCTGGCAAAGCACATTGGGGGTCTGCACCAGCTCCCACGCGCCAAGCTGCATGGGGCGATATTCGGGGACGAAAACGCCGGGATTATGTAGTGGCAGCGTAGAATGTGTCACGGTACTGGATAAGGCTGTTTATTTGATAGCGGCAGCGGGTGCCTGATAATAGACCTCCGCCCCGGGCCCCAATGGCAGGTCGAAATAGACCCAACTGATCGTCATCGTCAGCCCGACCGCCATGAAGGTCAGAGCATAGGGTAGCATCAGCGCCAGCAACGAGCCAACCCCCAATGACTTGTCATAGCGCCGCGCGAAAGCGAGGATCAGCGGGAAATAGCTCATCAGCGGGGTCATGATATTGGTGTAGCTGTCCCCCATCCGGTAGGCCGCAGTGGTCATTTCCGGGCTGATCCCCAGCAGCATGAATTTGGGCACGACGACGGGCGCCATCGCGCTCCACTTCGCCGCTGCAGAACCGATGAAGAGATCGAGGAACGACGAGACGAACTGCACACCCGCGAGCAAAAACGGCGCGGGAACATTGGCCTGCTGCAGCACCAGCGCGCCGTCGATGGCAAAAATCGGCCCCAGCCGCGACCAGTTGAACATCGCAACGAAGTGCGCAGCGAAGAAGACGAAGACAAGATAGGGGGCGAGCATCTTGACCCCTTCCTGCATCATCCCAATCACATCCTTGGTGTCTTTCACCGTCCCCGACGCCCGGCCGAACGCGATCCCGGCAAACAGAAACAGCAGGAAAAAGCCAGCGACCAACCCGGCATAAAAGGGCTGCAGCCGTGCCGTCCCTTCCTTGCTTTCATCGATAAGCGGGGTGTAGCCGGGCCAAAGCGCCAGCGCGGTGAAGGCCAAAGCTACCAGCAGCGCCGCCAGGCCAGCGGCGCGCAACCCGCGCCGTTCTTCGGGTGTCACTTCGGAACGCGCCAGTTCGGCCTTCAATTCCTCGTCGGGCTCGCTGCCCCATTTGCCCAAGCGCGGTTCGACAATCTTGTCCGTAATGTACCAGATGATAGGGGTGAAGACGACAACGATGGACAGGATAAACCACCAGTTGCCGAGCGGGTTCATGCTCCAGCTGGGGTCAATGATCCGTGCGGCTTCCTGCGTGAAGCCAAAGAGCAAGACGTCCATCTGCCCTGGCGTAATGTTCCCCGCAAAGCCGCCCGAAACTCCGGCAAAAGCCGCTGCCAACCCGGCCAGCGGGTGCCGGCCGACGCTGGCATAAAGGATCGCTGCAAGCGGAATGAACACAACATAGGCGGCATCGGACGCGTGGTGGCTGACCATTCCGATCACCGCAACAATCGGCGTCAGCACGGCATGCGGAGCCTTGCGCAAACTCGCGCGGATCAGCGCCGAAAACAGCCCGCTCCGCTCCGCAACTGCTGCGCCGAGGATCAGCGTCAATACCAGGCCCAGCGGTGCAAAGCCCGTGAAGGTCTTTGGCATTTCGGTAATCAGCCGCGCGATATTTTCCTGACTGAACAGGCTGGTCGCGGTATAGGTCAGCGTTCCGTCCTTCAACTCGCCCCATTGCGGCGCTTCCTTCCCCGTATAGGCAAGCGACGCCGACCAGCCCATCGCCTGCCCCAGCGCCGACAACAGCATCAGGAACAGGATCAGCCAGACGAAAATCATCGCCGGTTCTGGCAGCTTGTTGCCCAGCCGCTCGATGAAACCAAGAAAGCCGGTTTGGCGTGTCGCGTTCACAGAAACATTCATCGATGGACCCATAGCAAAAGAGCCAGCACTCCCATTGCAGGCGATTGTTTGAAGTCCCCGAAGCTTGTGCGTCTAGCCGAGCAAAAGGCGCGCGTCCAGCACCCGGTTCAGGCAACCGATGCGGGGGCCAGCTGACGCTTGTTCAACAGCCATTGCCACAACGGAATGGTGACCAGCGCGATCTGGCTGAATTGCGGCGAAAGGAATGTCGCGGCAAATGTAGTCAGCACGCCCAATATCACCCCTGTCCCGCGAGCACGCAACAATTTGCGCATTTCAGGTGCGGTGCCGCTACGCACTAGGTCATCGCTGGTCGCGATACCAATGACACGCCTGCTGAGAACAGCCGTCGCCAGCAGCGTAAGATTGTAAATCAGCGTCGGCACGAATTGGCCCAGATTGGCTGCCATGAACGCAGTCGCAAAGGGCATGAAGGCAATGGCCATCAACAGGAACAGATTGGGCCATGCCAACCGCCCGTCATAATGGTCGATCAAGGTGAAGGCGTTGTGGTGCCCGATCCAGAACCGTCCGATCACCAGAAAGCTGAGCGCATAGCCGAAAAAGGACGGGCCAAGTTCAAACAGCGCCGCCCAATATTTGCCGTCGGAAACACTGCCGAGATGCGGGACTTCAATCTCGATCACAAGCAATGTGATGGCAATGGCAAACACTGCGTCAGAAAAGAACACCAGCCGTTCGAGCGGATGATCGGTGCCGGTCGACTTCCTGATTGCCATGGCGCGCCCCCTTTGCGCGACCTCAATCGGCGAAAAGATGGCCAAAAATCAAGCCCCGAAACGATTGCGCAATGCCAGC
>CAZSJE010000210.1:0-3430 GCA_964606835.1 uncultured Sphingorhabdus sp. | reverse complement strand
GTCAACCCGCTGCGGACGAACATTCGCCGCGACGATATGGGCCGCACGACCTACGAGATCGCGGGCAAGGTCTTTTCGGCTTCCGATGTGATCGATGTGCCGTTCATGCTGCGCAGTTGCGGTGTGGCGCACTACGGCCCGGTTGTGCTGGGCGCAAAGGCTATTCAGCTTGCCCTTGCGATGAATGAATACGGCGCGACGTTCTTCGCCGGTGGCGGCGTCCCCCCGCTGGCGTTGGTCGGCCCACTACCCGCTGGCCCGGAGGCAATGAAGCGCGCGCTTGACCAGACGCAGGCGGCGATCAGCGCGGCTCGCGAAAGCGGTAAGCCCATCGTAAACATTCCGCCAGGCTACGAACTGAAACCGATCGGGTTTGATCCCGAAAAGGGCCAGATGACCGATGCGCGGCGCTTTCAGGTGGAAGAGATTGCACGGGTTCTGCAGATCCCGCCGACGTTCCTGCAAGACCTGACGCACGGCACGATGAGCAACACCGAGCAGGAAGACTTGCGGCTGGTGAAGCACCTTCTTAGCCAGTGGGCGCAGGCGCTTGAAGAGGAAATGAACCTCAAGCTGTTCGGCCAGCGCAACGGTGGGCGGTTCGTCGAACACAACCTCGACGGCATGTTGCGCGGCGACTTCCTGAGCCGGATGCAGGGCCTCGGGCAGGCGGTGCAGAATGGACTGATGACACCGGACGAAGCCCGCGCGCTGGAAAATCGCCCGGCCATGGGCGGGAATGCCGACAAGCTGTTCATGCAGGGCGCGACGGTGCTGATCGACATGGTGACCGCGGCCGGTTCGCAGGGGACTACGGATGGAATTTGAAACACGCTCCGGGCTTCCGGTTGAACTGCGGTCGGCTGATGACGGAACGGTTGTCGTTGAAGGCTATGCCGCCGTGTTCGACCAGCCCACGAACATTGGCGATGTGTTCATGGAAGTGATCGCGCCTGGTGCTTTCCGTGCCGCCCTATCGCGCGGTGACGACACCGAATTTCTCATCAACCACGGCGGCCTGCCGCTTGCCCGCTCGACGGCTGGCAACCTGACGATGACCGAGGACGCCAAGGGCCTCAAGATTCGCGCGGTGCTGGATGGCAGCGACCCTGATGTGCAGCGGATCGTGCCCAAGATGCGCGCCGGGATGCTCGATCAGATGAGCTTTGCCTTTCAGGCGACCGGCCAGCGCTGGGATACCCCGGCGGAAGGCATGGACGTTCGCACGATCACCGATGTGGTGCTGTACGATGTGAGCATCGTGAACCGCGGCGCGTATCCGCAGACCTCGATTGCCCTGCGCAGCCGCGATGACGCGCGCAGACAGGCGGAAGAGGCGCAGCGCGAGAACGAGGCCAAGAAGTCGCGCGATCTTTATGCCGCGCGCAAAGCCGAGCAGGAACAGAAGTTCCGCCGGATCTAGAGTTTCCCGGCGACCGCCGGAGGCCCGCAGGAGCTTCCTTCCTGCACCCGAAAGCCCGCCATTCCCGGCGGTTTTTTTATGGAGCAAAAGCATGTCTCTCACTGCCCTTCAGGAGCAGCGCGGTCGCCTTGTCACTCAGGCCCGCGAAGCGCTCGACGAGATCAAGGCCAACACCGACGATGCGCGGTCGGCTGAACTCGAAGCCCGCCACGACGCGATCATGGCTGACTTCGACAAGGTGGAAGCCAACATCGCCCGCGAGGAACGCCTTGCCGCGATGGAAGCCCGCCACGAGGAAACCCGCGCCAAGAACCGCCCGAACATGAGCGGCGAAGGCAAGGGCGCCGACGAAGCGACCAGCATCAGCTACCGCGAGGCGTTCATCAAGCTGGCCCGCGTCGGTTTCGATCCGCAGGAGCTGGCCCCGGAAGAGCGCGCCGTGATCCGCGCCGGCATCGTGTCCAAGATCGAAGGCCGTGCGCAGACCACGACCGCAGGCGCAGGCGGCCACACTGTGCCGACCGAACTGGCGGCTGTGGTTGACAAGACCATGAAGATGTGGGGCCCGATGTATTCGGAAGACATCTGCACGGTGCTGACCACCAGCGGCGGCAACCCGCTCGACTTCCCCAAGACCGACGACACCGGCGTTGCGGTTGCGCAGCACGCAGAAGCGACTGCACTCACCGACGACAACGGCGTCGATGCGACGTTCACCAAGATGACCCTTGGCGCGTTTGCATACGACACCGAGTGGGTTCAGGTTTCGATGGAGCTGATGCAGGACAGCGCTATCGATATCGAGCAGTTCATCGGCGAACTGCTGGGCGAACGTCTGGCACGTCGCGTCAATGCAGAACTGACTGTCGGCGACGGCACCGGCGACCCGCTGGGCATCGTGGCGGCTTCGACGCTCGGCAAGACCGCCGCTTCGACGACCGCGTTCACGGCTGACGAACTGATCGACCTGCTGCACTCGGTCGATCCGGCCTACCGCGCTTCCCCCAAGGCGCGCTGGCAGTTCAACGACACGACCCTCGCCGCGATCCGCAAGCTCAAGGATGGCAACGGCCAGTACATCTGGTCGATGGGCGACATCCAGACCGGCGAGCCGGGCCGCCTGCTCGGCTATAACTACAGCGTGAACCAGGCTGTGGTGAACGCTGCGACCGGCACGCGCCCGATCATCTTCGGCGACCACAGCAAGTATTACGTGCGCAAGGTCGGTGCTCCGGTGATCGGCGTGCGCCGTGAATACTACTGGCCGAACATTGGCCTCGCCGGGATCATTCGCCTCGACGGCGACCTGATCCAGACCGGCGCGGTCAAGCACCTCGTGATGGCCTGATCAACGAGCGGGCGGGGCTTCAACCTCGCCCCTCACATTGTAGGAGGCCATTATGGCTGGCGAATACAATACCGTTGCCTATCGCAATGGGGACGGCGTGGCGATTCTCTCAGAGCAGACCGCAGTCACGCAGGCCACAAGCATCACGACCGGCGTCACCTGCTCGAACTATTCCGGCGTCATCACCACGGTTTCGCAGACCGTGGCGGCTGGTGCGGAGGCCGAGTTTGTCGTCACGAACACGCTGGTCCGCGCGACCGACGTGGTTGTCGCCTGCATCAAGACGCACACCTCGGCCGGCGAGTTCATCGTCGGCGTTTCGGCGGTGGCGAACGGCTCGTTCCGGCTGCGGTTGACCAACCTGCACTCCGCAAACGCGGGCAACAACGTGCTGGTGATCAACTTCGCAGTGATCCCGGTGCGCCCGTGAGGGTAAAAATGTTGGTCGGTCTTTCGGGACCGGCCTTCACCCGCAATCCGGGTGATGAACACGAATGCGACGACGCCGAAGCCAAGCGGCTGATCGCGGCGGGCTTTGCTGTTCCGATCATTGAAGACCCGACCGAGCGCGCTGTGGCAACTGCCGCGCCCGAAGCCCGCCCTGCCCGCAAGGCAAGGAAATAACCGATGTGGTATCCCGCGACGATCACCAGCGCCCC
>CAZSJE010000209.1:0-3444 GCA_964606835.1 uncultured Sphingorhabdus sp. | reverse complement strand
CGGCGGTTTCGCGGATCAGCGCGATCATATTGGGGATGCCCTGCGTCCGGTTCGAACTCAGCTGGTTTTTGAGATCGAACGGGGCCAGGGCATCTTCGATATCGGTGGCGAGGATTTGCACCGCATCCTTGCCCTCAACCGTTTTCAGCACCAGCGCGATGATTCCCTTGGTGATCGCAGCGTTGCTGTCGGCCAGAAAGGTCAGATCACCATTGTCGCTGACCGGATAAACCCAGACCGATGCAGAACAGCCGCGTACCAGAGTGGCGTCAGTCTTCAGCGCATCGGGCATTGGCGTCAGTTCTCGCCCAAGATCGATCAGCAGGCGGTACCGGTCATCGCCATCGAGAAATTCATATTCGTCAAGGATATTGGCAAGCGCGCTCATCGCGCGGCGCTTATGGCGCTTTGCCTCAGAGATCAATGCCCGCGGCAATGGCCTCCAGCTTTTTGACGCGCTCTTTCAAGTCCGCAACTTCGATGCGCGATACCGTTGAGGGAGCAGCGCCTTCGGTGACCGGCCGCAGCGCGTCCAGTTCGGCCTGCTTCAGCTCGATCCATTGCCGCCAGCCGCGGAGCGAGGCGAGGGCGACCATTGCGATTGAGGCCAGCATGAAAGTTCCGATGATCAGGTATGAGGCAGGGTCCAAGGGCATGTCTCGTTCCTTTCCGTTCGAAAATCAGTCTTATTTCTCGCGCAGTGCTTCGATCTGGCGGTTGATGTCGTTGGCGCTGCTATTGTCGGTGGCGATGCGCTCCAACACCTGGATGCGCTCTTTCAGCACCTTGATCTCATTCTGCATTTTCTGGGCGTCGCCGCTTTCGATGACACGCTGCTTGACGTTGCCCATCATGTCGACATCCTCGACAATGCCGTTCTGGGCTTTGTATTTGGAGCTCAAAACCTTGCCGATGGTGGCGATCAGGACGATGGCCACTACCATGGTGAAGGGGTCGCCTATCATTTCAACACTTCCCTTTCGTGCGCGGGTTCGATTTGCGGGGGCAGGCTGCGCAGCGCCTCGATCTCGTTGGCCAGACTGTATCCTTGATCGGTGACGATGCGTTCTAGTACGGCAACGCGTTCTTCCAGACGGCCCTTGTCGGCGGCATATTGTGCGGCTTTTTCGGCAACCAACTGTGCGTCCAGTTCCATCTGCCGCGTTTTCATCTGCAGCCAAGGGCGGAAGATGGCACCTGCGAATATCGCCAACAGGCCGCAGCTAATGCCTAATATGGGAATGAGTATCGGGCTCATGTTGTGTCCTCAGTTGGCGGGGCCGCGCAGGGCCTCTATGTCGGCGGTCAGCCTGTGGGTGTCATCGACCACGATCTTTTCGACGCTCGCCAACCGGTCCTTGATCGAGCCCAGTTCGGCGCGCAGTTGCGCATTTTCCTGGCTCAAAAGCTTGATTCGCTCGACAGATTCCTGGTCGGTCTTGGGGTATACCGCTGTTCCCCAAGTGCTTTCCAGCGGATAGCCATTTTTGATCCGCAGTCGGGTGGAATAGATCGACGCAGCTATCCCGAAGAAACCCAGCACCAGTCCGCCTGCAATCAGGAAGGGGAGGAATTTCAAAAGCAGTTCTTCAGCCATCTTTTTGCTCCAAAATGTGCCTTAGCGGCGCAGGCTTTCGATTTCTTCGGCAAGGCGCGTGCCCTTGTCGGTGGCGATGCGTTCCAGCACGGCGATGCGCTCTTCAAGGCGACCCAACTTGCCGGTCAGCTGTTCATTCTCGCTGGTCAGTAACTGCACTTTGCGGTCAACTTCTGGATAGTCGCCATCGGTCAGTGCGGTCTTGCCGCCCCATTCATCCTCCAGCGGATATCCATGCTTGGCACGGATCCAGTTGTTGATCAGCCAGCCGACGGTGCAGATTGCCACTATGAAGACAATCATCGTTGGACCTTCCATCATGTTCTTATTCCTCCCAGAAGCCGCGCTCAGCGCAGGCTTTCAATTTCGTCGGCGAGCTGTTTGTTGTTGCTCGTGTAGAAAATCTCGATGTCGGCCAAGCGACGGTCGATTTCGCGGAAGCGTGAGCGGATGTCGCGCGTCGTGCGGGCAGGGGACTGGCGGACGCCCTGCCAGAATTTCTGCTCTTCCTTGTCATCGGTATAAAGATGGATCGGTTTCTTGTCCGCCATCCACGCCGTGATCCAGTAAGCAATCAGCGTCCAGGGAAACCCGCCCATCAGGGTCAGGAACACCGTACCCAGCCGGATCCAGAGGACGTTAACCCCGGTATAATCCGCAATCCCCGCGCAGACGCCTTTCCATTTGGCATTCTGTTTATCGAGATAGAATTTTGTGTGCGTGCCGGACATCTCAGCCCTTCCTTTCCAGCTTGCGGATATTGTTGATCAGGTAATCGTCCGATTCATGATCGAGGCGGCGTGGCTGCCAATCGGGATTGTCCTGGGCAACCAGCCGCTCGACCGTGTCCAGACGATCCTCCAGACGGCGGGCCAGCTCGTGCATGTCGCCCAGCATCTGCTCGTCATCGTTGGTCAGCGTAGCAGCTGTTTTCCAGCGCGTGACATAGTGCATGACCAGCCACGGCAGGCCGATAAACAGCATGCCGACGATCATGATGGGAACTAGGATATCTTCCACCGGATCAGCCCTTCTTCATTGCTTTTTTCATCGCGGCGAGTTCCTCGTCGATTTCGTCTACCGAGCTCAACGCGTCGATTTCGTCGCCCAGCGTGCGCGGTGCCTCCGCACCGATCGACAGCGCGTCGGCATAGCCTTGCGCCTGGTCGACCTGACGCTCCAGATCGTCGAACCGGTTGAACGCCTCGCGCACCTTGTCGCCATTGTAGAGTGTCCTCAGCTTCACCTGGTTCTCGGCACTTTCCAGCCGGGTCATCAGCGCGTTCTGACGCGCGCGGGCATCGGTCAGCTTTTTCTGCAGCTTGTGGATGTCCCCTTCCGACGCGCGCAGCGCATCATCGAGCACTTCCACTTCGGCACGAAGCTGGACAGCCATGTCGGTCGCTTTTTTCTTTTCAACCAGAGCGGCCTTGGCCAGATCGTCGCGGTCCTTCGACAGCGCCAGTTGCGCCTTGTCGGTCCAGTCGGCCTCCAGATGGTCAAGCTTGGCGATGTGCCGCTGCAATTCCTTCTTGTCGGCGATCGTGCGGGCGGCAGAGGCGCGAACCTCGACCAACGTTTCTTCCATTTCCATGATAATCACACGGATCATCTTCGCCGGGTCCTGCGACTTGTCGAGCAGGTCGGTGACATTGGCGGCGATGATGTCGCGTGTCCTGGAAAAAATGCCCATTGGGATACTCCGGTAAAAACTGCGGCCTGCGTCCAGGCCATATTGCGAAAAAGGGGTGACCGGGGCAAGCTCTGTTAGGGGAGCTGGGGGGGAGCTTTGACGCCCCGGTCTGGGCTTGGCGAAATCAGGCAAGGTAGGCACTGATGACGGTGGG
>CAZSJE010000208.1:0-3483 GCA_964606835.1 uncultured Sphingorhabdus sp. | reverse complement strand
GCGCTCGCCGAAATCGGCATGCCCAAGGAAATGGTGATGCGCCACCGCCTGCCGCAGTTCAACCACCTGTTCGCCGATGATGGCTATTCGGCTGGCTATTACAGCTATCTCTGGTCCGAAACGATGGATGCCGACACCTGGGCGGCATTCACCGAGGTAGGCGATGTCTGGGACAAGGCGACGGCGGAGCGTTTCCGTTCGATGCTGATGGCCACCGGAAACGAAACCGATCGCATCGAAGCCTATCGAGCCTTCCGCGGCCGTGATCCCGATGTGAAATATATCATGAAGAAGCGCGGCTTCCCGGTTCCGGGCGAATAAGAACATTCTCCGCGCACTCTGCGGCCTCTGCGTGCAATAATTTCAGTCCACGCAGAGTTCGCAGAGTTCGCAGAGGTTGAGGAGAAAAATTTGTGACTGTTGAAGCACTCCGCACCCCTGACGAGCGGTTCGCCAATCTTCCCGATTTCGACTTTCCGGTCGAATATGTCGATGACCTGCCCGGCTATGAAAGGTTGCGCATTGCGCGCGTCGATGCCGGGCCGCGCGATGCGGAGCGTAGCTTCCTCTGCCTGCATGGTGAGCCTAGCTGGTCGTTCCTCTATCGCCGGATGATCCCGGTATTCCTGGAAAGCGGGGCGCGGGTGGTGGCGCCAGACCTGCTCGGCTTCGGCCGGTCGGACAAGCCCGTGAAGCAGTCCGACTACAGCTTCCACTTTCACCGCAATTACCTGCTGGCGCTGGTCGAGCGGCTGGACCTGAATAACATCACTTTGGTGGTGCAGGATTGGGGCGGGCTTTTGGGACTGACGCTGCCGGTTGATCCGGCTTTCAAGGCGCGGCTCGAGCGGCTGATTGTCATGAATACGGGGCTGGGCCTTGGTCGCGGGATGACCGAAGGCTTTAAAATGTGGAAGAATTATGCGCTGTCGACCCCCGACCTGCCCATCGGCGCCTTGATCGCGCGGGGTACGCCGCACCTGACTCCGGAGGAAATCGCGGCCTATGACGCGCCCTATCCGGGGCCGGAATATAAGGCAGGCGCGCAGGTCTTCCCGGCGCTGGTGCCTGTCGAGCCCGATATGGAGGGCGTCGATGTGAGTGTGGCGGCTGCGAAGTTCTGGTCAGAGGAATGGAGTGGCAAAAGCTTCATGGCGATCGGCATGGCCGACCCGGTCCTTGGTCCGCCTGCAATGATGAGCCTGCATAAAGTCATCCGCAACTGCCCGCCACCTATGGAAATCGCCGATGGCGGCCATTTCGTGCAGGAATGGGGCGAGCCGATTGCCCGCGCCGCCCTCGCCAGCTTCGGCGACTAGGCCGCCTTCAACGTCCGCGAGGTGTGCAGCGTAAAGCGCGGCTCCATCGGCTGCGCGGCCACCATCGCCAGCGGCAAGGCTGTCTCGCAAAAAGCGCATTCGGCGGTCAAACGGCCAATATGCCAGTGCTTGTGGCCGCAGGATGGGCAGTGGGTCACCGTGTCCTGGTGATAGAGCGGAACGAGCCCGCGACTCACTCTTGCCGGCAGAGGCAGTGCAGCGATGAAGTCCCGTGCGTTCATGTACATCGGATATCTCCTTCTGGGTGAAAGCCTCTCATCAGCGACGAATCGTTGCTTTCTGTCGACGAATTGAGCGGACCGCGCCTGAACGCCACCTGAATCGCTTGCCTCTCTCCGCAAATGATATAAATATGATATCATATTTAACAGGAGGGCATGATGTCCGAAGAGAATGCGACCCTTAACCCCAGCCGCGAAGTGCGTGCCAGCAGCTTCAGCGGTTATCTGATGCTGCTACTTATGCTGGCCAGTATGGGCTGGTTCAGTCTGTCGATGAGCAGTGTGATTGTCGGCGGCTCAGGTGCCGACTATCTCGGGATGATCTCCAGCATCTTTCTATTCCTTTTCCTCTCCATCGGTTTCTATATGATCCAGCCCAACCAGGGCGTCGCGATCACATTGTTCGGGGCCTATCGCGGCACCGACCGCAATGAAGGGCTGCGCTGGGTCTGGCCGTGGATGGGCAAGGCAAAAGTGTCGCTGCGAGCCAACAACCTGATTTCCGAAAAGATCAAGGTCAATGACCTGCGCGGCAATCCAATCGAGATCGCAGCACAGGTTGTCTGGCGCGTCACCGACACCGCGCAGGCCCTGTTCGATGTCGATGATTATAAGGCGTTTGTGCTCGCCCAGATTGAGGCGGCTGTGCGCACTATCGGGTCGCGTTACCCGTACGACGATATCGAGCACAAAGAGGTCACGCTGCGCGGCAACCATGATGAAGTCGGTGCGGAACTGCGCACTGTGCTGATGGAGCGGCTTGCGGTTGCTGGCATCACGGTGGACGAATGCGGCTTTACGCATCTGGCCTATGCGCAGGAAATCGCCGGCGCGATGCTTCGCCGCCAGCAGGCCGAGGCGGTTATTGCCGCACGGAAAAAGCTGGTCGAGGGTGCGGTGACCATGGTCGAAATGGCGCTGCAGCAGCTTTCCGAAAAGAAGGTCGTGGAGCTGGACGATGAGCGCAAGGCGGCGATGGTTTCCAACCTGATGGTTGTGTTGTGTGGTGAGCGCGATACCCAACCGGTCGTAAATACCGGGTCGCTTTACACTTAGGAACGACTGTTGCTGCCGCCGCCGAAAAAAGCCTTCCCACTTCGCCTCGATCCAGCGCTCTACGCTGCGGTCGAGCGATCAGCAGCGGCTGATTTTCGCAGCGCCAATGCCCAGATTGAGGTGCTCCTTCGCGAGGCGCTCGAGCGGCGCGGGGTGAAGGTGGCGGTGAGCGACAAGCCCAAACGCGGGCGACCGACGCTGAAGGAAGGTTCGGGCTATGAGTGAATTGGAGTGAACGACGATGCGTGATGAAGACAAGCCTTTCATCTATTACCGGACCGGTAAATGGGCATTCAAGATCGCACCGCGTAACGGTGCGGGCCTTCGGGCAACGATCATCTGGGTGCTGGCGCTGGTCCCGATCGTGGTGCTTTTCATTTGGGCAATGAGTAGCGCACCAAATGGTCGGATTCAGGGGCTTTACACCATGATCTATGTGGTCGCGATGCTAGGCTGGTCGATTGCTATGTTCCTTTGGATGAAGGCGCGGAGCGAAATTGTCGATTTTGACGAATTGATCCAGATTAAGCGCGAGCAGGATCGGGCGAAGAAGCGCTCAGGCCGCTGAGAAAGGAGAACATCGATGTTGCATCTGTTTCTGGACAAAGGCCCATGGTTCCGGGCCAAACGCTTTGGCTATGGCGCGGGGTTGCCGTTCAAATGGCAGGGCTGGGCCCTGCTGCTTTCGCACATGGCATTGATCGTTGGCACAGGGCTTTTGCTGGGTAACCGGCCCCTGATTTTCATTCCCCTGATGCTCGTCATGGCTTTCGCGCCGATGCCGATCTACGCAGCCCGGACCGAAGGCGGGTGGAAATGGCGTAACGGCGGTTAGGGATTAAGCGGCCAGCTTCGCCCACGCCAGC
>CAZSJE010000207.1:0-3488 GCA_964606835.1 uncultured Sphingorhabdus sp. | reverse complement strand
GCGGAACGGGCTCTTGACCTTGTCGAGCCGCGCCCTGATTTCCGCCAGCCGCGCCTCGGGGTCCTCGGCTGCCTCCAGTTCGCTTTTATAGGCGACCTCCAAACCGCCTGCGATCGGCAGCGATCCCCAGTCGCCCGACGGCCAGGCAAAGCGATACTGGAACTTCTCTGCGTTGGACATGGCGCTCCCTGCAATGCCATAGGCCCGCCGTACGATGATGCTCGCCCAGGGGACGGTTGCTGCATAGACCGCGTTCATCGCCTGCACGCCGAAACGGATGGTTGCTGCGCGCTCGGCTTCGACGCCAATCATGAAGCCGGGATTATCGACCAGATGGACGACAGGCAGGCGGAATCGGTCGGCCAGTTTGACGAAGCGTTCGACCTTTTGGCTCGTTAGCGCCTCCCATGATCCGCCGAGGTAAGAGGGATCCGAAGCCAGCACCGCAACCGGCCAGCCATCCAGCCGGGCAAAGGCAGTGATCGCCGCGCGGCCCCAGCGGCGGCCCATTTCGAACACGCTTCCCTTGTCGAACACGGCGTCGAGTATCTGCCGCATCGAATAAACCTGCTTCTCCTCGCGCGGGACGATGGAGAGCAAGGCCTCCTCACGCCGGTCAACCGAGTCGGTGCAGGGCGTCCGCTCTGCCAGCCGGTCGACCGAGGACGGCAGATAAGAGAGAAACCGCCGCGCCGCCGCAAAGGCCTCATCCTCGCTCGCCACCTCGTCATCCACCACGCCGTTGCGTGTGTGAATGTCGCTGCCGCCCAGCCCCTCCTTGTCGACTTCCTCGCCAATTGCTGCCGCCACGGCAGGGCCAGCGGCAAACAGCTGTGAAAGCCCGCGCACCATCAGGCTGTAATGGCTGGCGACAACGCGCGCCGCGCCAAGCCCAGCCGTCGGCCCCAGTGCCAGAGCGACCACCGGAACATGGTCGAGATTCGCCGCAATCTGCCCCCAACCGGGCACGGCAGGCACATAGGTGTAGCCGGTGTTATCCAGCGTCTTCACCGACCCGCCGCCGCCAGTGCCATCTATCATCCGGATCAGCGGCAGCCGCAGCTCATAGGCCATCTGCTCGGCCTGGATGAACTTGCGATACAGCGCCGCATCGCCCGCGCCGCCGCGCACGGTGAAATCATCGGCAGTGGCAACAACGGTGCGGCCTTCTATGCGCGCCCGGCCATAGATGAAATTCGACGCATCAAGATCAACCAGATCGCCATTCTCGTCATAGCTGCCCCGACCGGCGATCTTTCCGATCTCGCGGAACGAGCCTTCGTCCACCAACCGCCGCAGCCGCTCCCGCGCATCCAGCTTCCCGCGTGCATGCTGGCGTGCAACTTTCTCCGCGCCACCCATCTGCTCGGCCATTGCCTCGCGACGGCGGAGTTCTTCAATTTCTTTTTGCCAGCTCATGAAGCGGTTTTGGCCGTCCCTGCCAATTTCTCCACCGCCGCATAGGTCAGTTTCACATGGTCCTTATAGTCCATCTCCGAATGGACGAAGGCGATCTTGCCGTCCTTGTCGATGACGAAGCTGGTGCGGCTGGCCATTTCGCTGTTGGGGAGCGTAACGCCATAGGCCTTGATGATCTCCGGGGTGGCGCGGGCGACGGCGAATTTGTCGCGGCATTCTTCTTTGCTGAACTTTGAAAGCCCGTCGATATCGTCGGCTGACATGCCGATGACATTCGCACCCAGCTTGGCGAAATCGGCGGTCTTTTCGGCGAACTCATGCGCCTCTGCGGTGCAGCCGGGGGTGAAGACCTTGGGGAAGAAATAGAGGACCAGCGGGCCTTTTTTGAGTTCCGTCGCGAGGTCGACATCGAATGGTTTGCCCGCCAGCGCGCCCTGGGTTTTGAAAGCAGGCGCGACATCGCCGACTTTCAGCGGCGCGGCTGTCTCATCTTTGTCGGCCATCTTGGTCTCGCTTCTCGTCGGTTCGGCCTGCTTGCATGCGCCCATTGCCGTCAGCGCGATCGCTGCCAGAATCAAAGCTGTCTTGTTCATGCCCAATCTCCTTCTCGTGCGTCCGACCTATCCCTCGTCGCCAAACACCGCCACCTGCTTCTCGCCCGCACTCGTCGCCTTGCCGCGGTACATGCCCGGCGTGTTGAAGCTCCAAGTCGCCGACCCATCGGGCGCGGTGACAATCACGCCGCCGGTGCCGCCAAGCAGCCCAAGCTCCTTGATCACATGGTCGGCGGCGGTCTTCGCGTCCTCGCCCAGCATCCGCATCCGCGCGCAAATCTCGTGGGCCACACCCAGCCGGATGAAATATTCGCCTGCGCCAGTGGCGGAAATCCCGCAGGCGCGGTTGTCGGCGTAATTGCCTGCGCCGATGATGGGGGAATCGCCGATCCGGCCCCAGCGTTTGCCCGTCAGCCCGCCGGTCGATGTGCCAGCCGCCACATTGCCGTCGCTGTCCACCGCTACCGCGCCGACCGTGCCGTATTTCAGGTCGACATCGAACCAGCCGAGCTTCTTCGCTTTCAGCTCCTCAAGCTGTCGCCAGCGTTCGGGGGTGGCGAAATAATCGGGGTCGACCTGTTCCAGCCCCTGCTCGCGGCTGAATTCGTCGGCGCCTTCGCGCGACAGGAATACATGCGGGCTTTTTTCCATCACCGCGCGCGCCAGCAATATCGGGTTCTTGGTATAGCGCGCGCCGGTGACCGCGCCCGCGCCCATGGTCTTGCCGTCCATGATCGAGGCATCGAGTTCGTTGACGCCCTTATAGGTGAACACCGCGCCCCGTCCCGCGTTAAAGGTGGGATCATCCTCCATCACCATGATCGCGGCGGACACCGCATCCATCGCGCTGCCGCCCTTTGCCAGCACTGCCGAGCCTGCGTCGAGCGCCTTGGCCAGACCTGCGCGGGCAGCGGCTTCGGTTTCGGGGGGCAGCTTGCCTTTCTCCATCACCCCTGCGCCGCCGTGGATCACCAGTGTCCATTTTTTCTCGGCCATTTTGGCTTCTCCTTCGTCATGGCCCGGATGCGCGTTTGCGGGTGCTGCGAGCATTAGTATCGACAGCAACCAGATGCGAATGATTTTGGCGGGCATGGTAGACTTCCTCTCATTTGCGTAGTGAATGCAGCCGATTGCTCCGCACCGCAAGCTTCCCTATATGCGCATGCATGTCTTCAATCCGCCCGTGGCGCGACATAACGCGTCGTCAGTCCCGCCAGATCATGGTCGGCGCCGTTCCCGTTGGCGGCGATGCGCCGATTTCGGTGCAGACCATGACCAATACGCTGACGTCGGATGCAAAGGCGACGATCGACCAGATCAGGCGCTGCGAGGATGCCGGGGTCGACATCATCCGCGTCTCCTGCCCCGATGTCGAAAGCACCACTGCGCTCAAACAAATCGTCCGGGCGGCAAGGGTGCCGGTGGTGGCCGACATCCATTTCCACTATAAACGCGCACTGGAGGCAGCAGACGCCGGGGCGGCATGTCTGCGCATAAACCCTGGCAATATCGGCA